>NZ_QEYV01000015.1:0-185066 GCF_003992815.1 Xanthomonas sp. DAR33341
GGGTGAGGCGCAGACATGAAGGCGATCACGGACCCGCATGGAGGATCGGCAGAAGGTTGTGAAAAATTTCTGTGCTGACAGCGAGTTAGCTCACTTTTGACTGTTTTTTACACCAATCCCTGCCGACCCTCGCGCTGGGTCGGTTCGCGACCAACAAGCAGGCCTCGGAAATCGCGCAAACAACGTATCTGCGCGCATTGGAACACACCCACCCGCAACGATTCACCACCACATTAGGCAAGCACAGCTGGGACAAAGGGGGAACCCTGGTGCCGGAGTTTGTCAGCGGCCAGCCGTATGATCGGACGCGCCGGGTGCGGGTCTGGAAGCTCGAAGAGAAACAGACCGATGTGAACCTGGCACTGGCCATGTATCGCGATGCGGCATCGGCGCGCTATCAGCAGCTGGTGGTGTGCTCCAACGATAGCGACATCGAGCCGGTCCTGGCGGCCATCCGCGATGACTTCCCCACTATCGTGCTAGGCGTTGTCACGCCACGCAGGCCGCCGGTCGAGGGTGAATCGGACAGGCGAGTCAGCGTCTCGCTGTCGAGCCGCGCTGACTGGACACGTCAATACATTTTGGATGATGAGTTGGCCGCAGCGCAGCTTCCCGAACGCGTTCGTAAGCCTGGCAAGCCCATCGACAAGCCGGGGCATTGGTGAAGGTGTCGCGGTAAGCTTGACCGATATGCAGCCTCACCTGCCGTGAGGCTTATATTTTTTGCGGATCGGTAGCCCATGCCCCTGCCTGATCGAGTTTTCGCTCGGTTGCCTGGTCTTTCGATATTCGTATTTCCCGACGCCGACGGCCCTGAGTTCCTCTTTACCGGCTTCGGATGTTTCGTCGTAGCGATCTCCACCCTTGTAGGCTTTCGACGTGCCTGCCAATAGATGCTGAGCATGGATAAGCTCGTGTGCAAGAACTACAAACGACTCCTCAGGATTGGAGCCAAGACGAAGAGGGGAGCCGTTTGAGTTCAGTTCGATATTACTATGCGGGCTCCATTCTATGATGGCGTTGCATCCCTTTCCTTTTCTTGCTCGTTCCTTGGCGAGCGCTAGGTTATCGGCGAAAGTCTCTGGATCATATTTTTCGACCTCGCTTGCGCTGAGGACAGCTCTGGTGTTGGGCTGCGCTTCAGCGCCTATTGATACGCCCAGGATTTCCTAGACATCTCAAGGCCATGGAAAATGGCTGATTCGGAGGTGTCCATGAGCAGTAAGCGGTATACGGATGAGTTCAAGATCGAGGCGGTCCGGCAAGTGACCGATCGTGGGTTCAAGGTGGCAGAGGTCGCCGAGCGACTGGGTGTCACCACGCACAGCCTGTACGCTTGGCTGCGCAAGTTCGGCAAGCCCGGCGTAGTACAGCGCGCTGAGGCGGACCAGAGCGCCGAAGTCCGGCGGCTGAAGATCGAGTTGCGCCGGGTGACGGAGGAGCGCGACATCCTAAAAAAGGCCGCCGCGTACTTTGCCAAGGGGTAAAGGCAAAGTACCTCTTCATGCAAGTCCACCGCGAAGAATTCAGGGTGTGCGCGATGTGCCGGGTTTTGCGGGTGAACCGGGCTGGATACTACGCGTGGCTAAAGTCGCCCGACAGTGAACGCGCCAAGGAAGACGAACGCCTGCTGGGGCTGATCAAGCACCACTGGTTGGCCAGCGGCAGTGTCTATGGGCATCGCAAGATTGCCAAGGATCTACGCGATCTGGGTGAGCGTTGCAGTCGCCATCGGGTGCATCGATTGATGCGCACCGAGGGACTGCGTGCCCAGGTGGGCTATGGCCGCAAGCCGCGCTTCCATGGCGGAACGCCGTGCAAGGCGGCAGCCAACCTGCTGGATCGACAGTTCGACGTGACCGAGCCGGACACGGCCTGGGCGAGCGACTTCACCTTCATCCGTACGCATGAAGGCTGGATGTACCTGGCTGTGGTGATCGATCTGTTTTCCAGGCAGGTCGTCGGCTGGGCGATGCGCGATCGAGCCGATACCGAGTTGGTCGTGCAGGCCTTGCTGTCGGCGGTGTGGCGGCGCAAACCCAGCGCTGGTTGCCTGGTTCATTCGGACCAGGGGTCTGTCTACACCAGCGATGACTGGCGCAGTTTCCTGGCGTCCCATGGCTTGGTGTGCAGCATGAGTCGGCGTGGCAACTGCCATGACAACGCACCGGTGGAGAGCTTCTTTGGTCTGCTCAAACGCGAGCGGATCAGGCGGCGGATCTACCCCACCAAGGACGCCGCACGCGCCGAGGTGTTCGACTACATCGAGATGTTCTACAACCCACAACGCCGTCATGGTTCAACTGGCGACCTGTCCCCTGTAGAGTTTGAACGGCGCTACGCGCAACGAGGGTCTTGAGTGTCTACGGAACCCTGGGCGTATCATACGGAAGCACTCTAGGACGCTAGGACGACAGGTCATGTGCTGATAGCCAACGGTCAAGATGCTTCTATGTCTCCCGCATGGTCTTGTTACTTAAATGACGCGAGTCGTGGTCAATCGCTTATGGCGCACCAGGTGGCCTTCGGCGGCGAAGGGGAAATTTAAAGCCCGAAAGCAGCTATGTGCCCTTCATCGAGAATGGCCTTGTAGGCCTTGGTAGTGTGTAAGAGCTTTCTTCCCGCCGAAGCCATCTCCTTAACTTGGGGGCGAGCAAGTAGTAAAGCCAAGCTCTGTCGTCTGATAAGCCGGCAGAGCTTAGACAGTGAATACATCTGTTACTCAATTCCTAGAAGCTCTGAACCTACACCCTTCTGCAGCGCCAGTTCAACATAGAGATCGCGGCGTCCTACGATCACGGCTAGCATAGGACGCCCATCCTGGCGCAACCCAGCCAATCGATTCCACTCTGAGCGATCGAGCCCCGAAGGCTGGGGATTGTCCTCTGGGTGCGTATGCCACTCGCCCAGGTAGCGCACAGTGCCTTTGCTTGCATTCCATCTGGCCAAGGCGATGGCTTGATGGCCGAACGGCATGCGCTCAAACAACGTGCGAAAGCGCTTATCCCACTTCGTCGGAGTAGTAGCTTGCTCGATGAGCATGTGGTTGCCATGGACCGTGCCTAGAAGCAACCCTCCGGCTTCTGCGTCAGTCGCATCGCGCTGGATGTGCTCTTGAAAGACGGCAATCGTGCGCTCGGAAAAATGGACCAAGGTTTGTCGATCAGATGTTCCCCATGCGCTCATGAATGGCATACAGAGCACCTCTCATGGGCTGGGAGATCGCAATCCGCCGTTGCTAACTCAAACGCTTGATCGGTGATGCGGGTGCGAAATGAAGGAGTAAAGACGCCGTTAGCCCAATCGACCGCAAGTTCGGTTCCGAGGCTTGCCGCCTGGACAGAGACAGTGGCGGGGAAGGGCACATAAAGGCCTTCGCATCCTTGGCCGGCAAGCGTGGTCGGCAATTTGCCTTGGACGGACGGGAAAGCGCCGTCGCGAGTGTGATGCCAAACGCAGCGATAGCACGGGCTCGTGCCCTGCTTGGTCAGCAAGGCTCGGACAGCTGCTCCTGGCCCTTCGATCCAAACGGTTAGGATGTCAGTTGAATTGTGGTAACGTGCACTCAGCCAATGGCCGAGCGCTTCTTCGCCCGTAGTATCAATCAAAAGATCCAGATGTTCGAGGTGCTCGCTCCTAGCGTCACGAGGAACGGCAGCTACGAGCGCGCCAGGTGCCAGGCGCTGAAGCTCAGCAGCCAGAGCGATTGCCTTGTTTTCGAGCAAGCTCGGAAATCCCAAGCGATGTCGCCCAATGTTTTGGGGTAAAAACACATCAGAGTCGATAAGCGTTAGCTCACCACCACTGGTGGCAGCGCCAGCTTTGACCAGCATGTCGGCAAGGTAGCCACCAATGGTTCCGCAACCGACTAGCGCTATCTTCTTCCCTGCTAGCGTCCGGCGCTTGGGTGTATTGCGCTCAGCCAAATAGCGATCATCAATCCTCAGCATGGAGAGCGGCTTGATCCTGAGTTGATAAGTGGGATCTCGGCGCTCAGCCAGCTTCTTACAAGGTGCGCGCGTGGCGCGATCAAATAGCACCCCGAAAGCGTAGGTCATCAAGGGCGACTCGATGATCACAAGCAAGTGATTTGCTTTGTTCGCTTCTGCCGCGTAGATGCTCTGGTGAATCTTGCGCCGACATCTAAAATCGAGAGTGCTTTGCCAATCCAGCACATCGCGCACGAACTTGGGTGGCCAGTTTCCCTCCAACGGGCGGGGTTGCACCTCCGTGTTGATCCGAAAGCAGCTGACCTCAGCCCCGCGATTTTTGAAGCCTCTGGCATTGAGCTTCCTGGTCGTGCGCTCTGGATCATCTGAGACAGTCCAGATGTCGCTGCCGTCTCTCGCTTCAATGATGGTGCAGTGCATCTTTCCCAGGCGATCGCCTTGGATGTCACTAAAGCACCAGCCGTTCCCTCCCCAATAGGCAAAAAATTCTTCGGCCAGGTCGTCAACCATCTCGCCCCTCATGATCTGAGTCAGCACGTGCTGGGCTCGATCAAGGCATGCCAGCGACTGGCCAATTGGGTCGAAGATGTCTAAAACGACGGTGCCAGTTGCGATATAGCACAGCTCGCCTTGTCCATTGAGGTGCGGGACCGGGCGGCCGGATAGCTCCTTGGGAAGTTCAAGCAAACGAATCTTGGGAAAAGCAAAAAGCTCTGGATCGAGCTGAATCTCGCAGGGGATATCTTGACTGCTTGGTGAGGTCAGATGGCCATGAAGGAGGAAGCGACCGCTAGCTTTGCCGGCGAAGGCAAAGCCCCTCAGCTTGAATGCATCGATGACCTCGCTGACCCTGCTCACGCTCATCCGGCCTTGGAGCGTCCGATGAGTTCGCTTGGGCCAGCGATAGCGGAGGACGATGCGATGCTGCTCGCGACGGAGACAACCTTGACCCTCTCCGGATCGTCTGGAAAGCGGGATCCAAATTCATGACGCATCCAAGCGCATGCCTGCGAGGCCTTGGATGCATGAATCGCGCCACGCAGCATGATCGCGAAACTCTCATAAGCCTTCGCAGCATCCTCAACACCTACGGCACCAAGACGCTCGGTCAAAGATTCACTGGTATCTGCAGGATTGCTAACCCCCTCTCGCAAGGCGTCTGAAAGCTTCTCCACCACAGCGAGCAAGGCCAAATCATCACGGCTATCGTGCTTTTCAAACAACGGGGCTGCCGCTGCCATCAAAAGGATCGAAGACGGGCCACCGCTTTCCCAGTGCCAATCCCGGTAAGCCTTGAGATAGCGAACTGTCCGGCGGAACTGCTCTCCCTTCGCCTCGACTTCACTCAAGAACCATTCCTTGACCGGGCGAGGATCAGAGACCTTCCAGTTCTCTTGGCGATGAGCCAGGAGCACTTTGTAACGAGGTAGCTTCGTCCAGACATCCTCCTCCTCAGCAAAGGTGATCGAGTCCATGGCTATTCCACGGCTCTCAAACGCCTTAGCCAGAGTGACGAACTCCTCGTCAGGAATGGCGTAAAGGGGGATGTCGATATGGGCATCCTTGGCGATCACGATCCGGATGCAGGTGTCCTTATCAGTGACCAACTGCCACTTGTTCTGGTCGACCAAGGGTTGGAGCGCCGCTTCTGCAGCTTGGAAGAAGACTCCGGCCGCAACGCTTGGCCGGTTGCTCTGCGAGACAAAGCCCATCGGCAGATAGCAGCCGTCATCGACATCTGCTTGCTGCGGCGGTTTGGCGGGCGCGTTGAGGGTCTTGTAGGCCCAGGACCCTTGGGTGAAAAAGCGGGGCGTTGGCACTTGGCCTGGATAGCCATGTGCTTTCAGAATCGCCGGGATGCCTGCGCGCAGACAGTTGCGGACATCTAGGCGTGCTTGGGCGATGTAGGTGCGTTGCGCATCCTCCAAGTCCAGCGCACCATGCAGACAGGTCCGATTGTCAACGGTAGTGAAGAACAGCGGGCTCAAGTTCAGCATGGTCGCCTCCTAAGCGTTTTTGTTGGAGCCGTGGAAGAAGCGGGGCGGGGGGGCTTGGTGATCGCGGAATGGCCGGAATGCCAGATCCCCAATGGCGCGCTGCGCTGCGTGGTTGCCTCGATCTTTCAGCGTGTTTGTCGCAGCAATTGAGACTCGATCCAAAGCTTTGACATCCTTGCTCTGGTCCGGAGTGGCTTGGTCATCGATCTTGTAGTAGTCCGCGCCCAAGGCGTGCCCCAGCAAGTGATGGACTGACGACTCTTGGGCTGAGATCACCAGATCGAACAGCCCGCCACGCCATTTGCCGAAGCCGCGATCCAGATTAGCGTTTCCCCGGACGGTGGAGCCTACGGTCATGGTGCCAATCGAAAGCACCCGAACTTGAACGCCTGGATTGGTAGCGAGGAAGTGGCGTGCCTCATGAAGACCAAACAGCCCTGGTGCGTTGCCAACCAAGCCACCATCAGCAAACACGCCTCGCTCATTGCGTGCGAGCGGGAAGTAGACCGGCGCTGCTGCAGTTGCTAATGCCACATCCATCACTTTAAGGCGATGGTCCAGTTCGAAGCTGGGGTGATGCGGCGTTTTAAAGAACTGTCCTTTGCCGGTGGAGTAGTTCACAGCAGGGATCAGCACGGGGTGCTTGAGGTCGCCAAGCGTGGTCTCGCCGAAGCGTTCTGCCAGAACTTCCCGCAGCCCGTCAGGGTTGTGCTTGGCGATAAGCCAGAAGCCAAGCAGCCGCCTTGCCAAGCTGCGAGAGCCGAAGATGCGCGCGCCGTGCTTTTCAAAAAGGTCTTTCAGCTCGCTCGCGGGGATCTCGTTGGCCAGCCCTAAGGCCAACATCCCGCCCGCCGACGTGCCGCAGATCAGATCAAAATGTTGGGCAATCGGGCGCCCGAGCACCTGTTCCAGTTCGGCCAGGACCGTGGCGGTATACAGGCCACGGTAGCCGCCGCCCGAAAGGGCCAGCACGTGGAGGGGCGGGGTATGGTCCATGGCGTCTTACCCCCGGGGCGGGAACGAGTCGTGGCCGTGACTATCCTTGTCACGGATCTGACCGTTGGGGCGGTGGATCACTAACTCAGACTGCTGGTTGCGAGCGATCTCCCGCCCTGCCTCGATTGCCTGCTGCTGGGTGTCATGGACAGAAGTCGCCCGACCGTTACCTGCGCCTTTGACCGCCCAGCCGTCCGGGTGGGGCACTACATGCTGGTTCTTGCCTGCCATTGTTTGGTTCCTTTTGCCTGAATGAACCCGCCGACCCGGCGGATGGGTTGTCAATTGCGAAAGCCCTATGCACAATGGGTTGCTTGCTCAGACAACAAGAGCAAGGCGGCCAAACCAGTAGTTTGCAGATAAAGATGCGATCTGTTGTCTGGCTGGACAACACGCTAGCAGAACTTTGTGACGGGTGCAACAGTCACAAAGCGCCGGACGTTGGTGCGATTTTGGTGCGGGTGGTCCGAAGGCCCGCTTTTGGTCACCTAGTGGATTTTTTATGCCTCAAACAGGCTTGGGCGTTGCCCTAAAGACCTTGCGCGAGCGCAGGACTCTCTCTCTGCGTGAAGTTGGTCAACTGGCCTCGGTGGACCATGCCTATGTCCACCGCTTGGAGTCAGGGGATAAGACCAGCCCGTCCCAAGATCTGTTGGGCAAGCTAGTTAAAGTCCTCAAGCCCAGCGCGCGCGATGCCGAGATCGTGAATTGGCTCGCAACACATGAGGACGCTGACCCGCTGTTGGTCGAGTTCGTCCTTAAAGACGAATCGGTTGAGCTTGAGATCTTTACAGCAGCCGCTGGAGTCAGGCATAGAGGAGCGACGCGACCCGATCCGGCAGTGCTGATTGCTCGGACCAGGCGTATCTTCGAGGAAGACGACGAGGAAGGCTGATCATGGATGAGGCGGGCGTGCGCCAGCTGGCGCGAAGATTTGTTGCGAACCTGGACATTTCCAGCATTCGAGAGGATCTATCGCCTTACCTCATCGCTGCCAACGCCAAGCTTCGAAGAGAGCCCTTGGACGAGGGGGAGTCTGGATATACGGTTCCAGGCAAGAACGGTAAGAGCATCATTACGGTCAATGAGTTGGAGAGCGCGGAGCGTCAGCGCTTTACCATCTGCCACGAAATTGCCCACGTGGTGCTTGGACTTCCCTCCAAACACGAAGAAGTGCCGCAATGGGGATACGCCAAGCGCGACCCCAACGAGGTGTTTTGCGACGTCTTCGCCTCTGAACTCTTGATGCCCTACAAGGCGTGGCTGGCATCAGTTCCCAAGGACGAACCCTCCCTTGCGCTGATCGAGCAGATGGCCGCGCAATTCGGCACCTCCTTTCCTGCCGCTGCCTCACGCTACGCCAGTCTCAGTGACTATCCCTGTGCATTCGTCACCATGGACCGTGGCGTCGTGCGCTACACAGTGCTCTCGAAAGCCCTGCGCGAGGTCAAAGCATGGATCCCGCCAAGGACTAACATCCCATCTGGATCTGTGGCACATCGCTTGCGCGAGTTGGGGGAGAACGGCGCCGACTCGGCCTGGGTGGCACAAGACATCTGGTTTGAGAACTGGGAAAGGGGTCTTGAGCTTTGCGAGATCGCAAGGCACTTTTCGCTAAGGGACACCACGACATCCCTGTTATGGTTCGATCAAGAAGAGCTTCCGGAAGTTGAGCACGACCGCTTCGGGAAGCGCTGGGAAGACGACGGGGGTTTGCCCGAACTCACGGGCGAGTTGACTTGGGAAAAGCCTTCCAAGCATCGTTGACCAATGGCCATGTCTTGGGCGTTGCCTTAGCCTAACTCTGGGCTCATTCTCAGAGCTTCAACATGCGGCAGAAAACGGCGTCCTTCGCCATAAAATAATAGGTTCGGTGCACCGATGACAGATGCGTTTTCCGTTGAAGTCCTCCGCTTGGTCGGTTCGGGTCTTACACCCGACTTTGCTGGGCTCGGCGTGGTGTTTTACACTAAACTCAATCGTCTTCCATTTCTCCAACTTGCCGCTGATTCGCTTGTTCCTAAGCTATCGGTTATCGGCAGTCGTGAGATCGCAACTCAATTGTTAGAGGTGTCCCGGGTCCAGTCTTGTTGGCACGACGGATTTCATTTTGTGGATATGAGTGAGGAGCGTCTGACACATTTAGCACAGTTCGTTTCACCCCCGCTGCCAGAGGCGGGCGATTTTATCCCGGCACTTAACGGGGCAAGACTCATGACGGCATCATTGGCTTCTCTGGTGGAAGGCATTGCGCATGTTGGGATCATTTCTAACCGACGTGAGTTGCTGTTGTTCTCCGGCGGCAAGTGCGTGCTGGCCGAGAAAATCGCATGAGATCTGTCACTGCTAGCTTTCCCGAAATTCGGAAGCTTCTCAAGATCGCTGGATACGCGGTGCTTGGTCTAACTGCCGTCATCGCGGCCGGTTTGGTCTACTATGGTGGCCAGAAGTGGCCGGATGCGTTGCCCAGGGCCTCTTCGATCTCAATCGTGGTAATTACTGTCGCCTTGAATTTTCTAGCTGAGACGAGATGGATTTATCCCTTGATTGCCAAACTTACAAAGCGTCCACTTGTTCACGGGCTCTGGGCTGGGCATCTGACATCAGACTACGGTGTGAGAGAAGGAAGGCCGCCGTTGGCGCCCATCCAGATTTTTTTCGTTATTCGTCAAAGCTACCTGCACACATCGATCGAGTCACACACCCAGACGCAAGAGTCTTACTCAACCATTGAGCACTTGGAAAAGAGTGAGAAAACAGGAGCGGGCCATCTTGAGTATGTCTTTGAAATGGTCCGAACTGCGCACAGCGAGAACAAGATCACAATCGGCTATGGAAAGCTTCGTCTTCTGGATCAGGGGCAGTCGATGTCGGGGGACTACTGGACCAATTCCCCAACGCAGGGTCAGTTGAAAGTGGTCTTGGTCACGCGTGACTGCGAGGAAATTAATTCTTTTGAGTCTGCATCAGCGGTCGCGGAGAAGCTGGGGCAGGCTTAAAACCTGCTTTTACGAATTGGTTTTGATTAGAAATGTGGGGCGTGGGCGGGTTTGAGCTGCTAGCGTAGTCTGTGCTCGATGCTGGATTCTTTCAATAATATTTCATCAATTGATGGTAAAAATACCAAGAGGTCATAATGAAAATTGCAGATACTGAACCTAGCGGCATGCCTAAGGAAGACTCGCCGCATGGGCTATGGGGGAGGCTTACACAAAAATTCCCATGGCTAAAAAATCGGGGTCCACATGCTTGCATGTTTGGGGTTATTGCATTGGGAGCACTACTTTTAGTCGGCGGCGCTATCACCGGTCGTTCCAGACTTCTCATTGCTGCACAGTATCTCTTCCTTCTTGCGGGTGCTGTGCAAATACTCGCGGCTGTCTATCTATCGAGCAATCAGGCGGGGCATTTGCGCGGCCTCATCGATCAAGAGAAAGAAAGGCCGACAGAATTTGTTCGCGCAGTTCAGTTAACACGCGCAAAAATTGATCTCTTGGATCAGATGTGGCGCGAAAATCCTTCTGATATTGGTTGTCTAGGTTCGAACATCGCCAATGCTCAGAAAAAATACTCAGACTTGGAGTCGCAGCAGAGTTCGCCAGACGAAGAATACTTAGTTCTAACGCAGGCTGACATTGCGAACGCGCTACTCACGGCATCATCAAATACTGCTTGTGGCACCCTGCTGGTAGTCGTAGGAACATTGGTTCAGCTTTTCAGCTAATTAATCTTGCGAAAGCTAAAAACGCCAGTGCCGCAAAAGCGATTGCAACCGACCATTTCTGATATTTTGACATTGCGCCCATTTCTACTCCTTTTATTTTAACGTAGGGCGATTTTTATTTTTGTCAACAACTGGCGATGTCTGCTTGTCTTCTTTTTTGGGTGTGTCACACGAGTGATCAGCTTTCATCACGTCTGTAATAAAAAACCAGCGATTGGTTTTCCACGAGTATAAGGTCGGATCTGATATGTAGAGATTCTGTCTTGCTGTTGATCTATGGGCTTTCGCTTGGCGAAATCTAATATTTTTCGGTTACACAAGTGTGATGTAACCCTTGTAATCGTTGAGGGCCCTGCAACAAGTCAAAGTGCGCAGCTGTGAATGGTGTAGGTCTGTGCGAGCCGGTTTAACTTATGGCGTCTTCGCCCTCGCTTGGAAGGCGATCGCCACAGCTGAGGCCATGTCCTCGGTGCTCAGCCCCAGGAGTTGCTTCACGACATCATCCACATCGGTCCCAGCACCGCCTTGGCGTTCGAGCTGTTCAAGCTTTTTGCCAAGTGCCACCGGATCCGGGTTGAAATAGCGCATGAAAGTCTTCAGGTCCTTATGCCCTGAGATCCTGGCTGCTTCGGCCGGATTGAGGTGGTGTCCCATTTCGGTGATGCGCGTATGGCGAAGATCGTGCATGCGCGCCGTCAGGATCTCTGGGTCTCCTAGCTTCTCGGCTACCTGCTCACGCACCCGATCCCAGGCCTGAGTAACGGTATCGGCCCGAATACGCTTGCCGCGCGAACTCACAAAGACCGCTCCCTTCTTTGTTTCGCTGGCCTCGAAGCGCGCGGCAATCAAGGCCATGGGCTCTGAGGTCAACGGGATCACGCGCTCATTGTATTTGCCATTCTTGGCCTTGGTCTCGCGAAGTCGGGCGGTCTTCTTCTTGAAGTTGATGTCCGCCCAATCGAGCTTGATGCATTCGGAGCGGCGGGCTGCGGTCATGCGAGCAAAGCGAATGACATCGGCCGTTGCCTGGTCGGTCCGCCCAGCATCAAGCTGCGCAACGATGGCGTTCCATTCCTCCTCGGTGAGCGTCCGGTCGCGCGCGTCATCTGAATTGAGCGATTTCAAGCTCTTGATCGGCGAGCGCAGATCAATCTGCCAGTTTTCGTGGGCAATCCGGAAGAGGTTTCGGATCGTGGTCAGGGCTCGCTTTTTGCTGCCCTGGGCCATAGGGAGCGTGGTGCCGTCTCGCTTGACCTTGACGTATGAGTTCACGAACGAGCTGGCATGGCGCCCCAGGAAGTCATCCTGAGTCAAATCCTTGGCCAGCTTGCGGGTGAGGTGGGGCATGCCGGTCTGGCTCAACCCAAGACCTTTGCCGCCTCCCAAGAAGAGATAGGCATTGGAGTGGTCGGTTCTGACCGACGCGTGCTTGATGAGCCCATCATCGATTTCTTGGACAAACCGGCGCAGTAGATCCCCGAAGGTCCAGGCCTCGGAAGTGTGGGCATACGGTGTCTGCCGAAGCTCCAAGGAGGCATGCTCTCGGCGGACATAGGCCTCGGCCATGAGTCGCGCGGCATCGATGTGATGCTCGGTATTCGGGGACGCCTTCGGGTCGATGGGGTAGCGCACCAGCGGGAACTTCAAGGCTTGCCCGTTGAGGGACCTTCGGATGCGCGCCTCCCACCTGAGTTGCCCATCCGTCCTGAGCGTCACTCCCGCCACCGGGCTAACGGCCTGGAAGGCCTTGATGCCGCGTGGGAGCGTGCCGCTGAAGGTCTTGGTGCGCCCAGGCTTGGCGGCTGTTTTGGCTTTGCTCACTTAGCGTCTCCCTGTATCCTTAGACAGATGGCCCCGTGGCACAATTGGATAGCGCGCGTCCCTCCTAAGGACGAGGTTGCTGGTTCGAACCCAGCCGGGGTCACCACTTTTTTGACAATCGGCATGACTAGGCCTGTCGCTACCACAGACTTGCCACAGTCAGGCTAGACTTCCACACAAAGCCTTGTCCCGCTTGGGTCTTAGTCTAGCGACGTTGTCCCTCCTAAGGGGAAGGTCGCCCGTTCGAATCGGGCCGGGGTCACCAGATCGAGGTCGGCAGTTCTCAGGGCCGCTTCTCACTTGCGCAGCGGCCGGATGCCGTGCCTCATGCGCATGTCTGCAGACTGTACTCATCAGGTTGCGCGACACATGGCTGACTGACACGGGATATCTGCCGACCGATCTAGCCTCGATTCTCATCCGCGCTCAGGCAGCGCCGGGCGGGGGGGCAGCCACAACTCCCCAGAACCCCGCAATTCTAATGAGTCAGATTTGAACGGGCTGCTCAAAAGTTTGCAGCGGGCTTGGCAGTGGCAGCCTCACAACCTTCAAGCTTGACCAGTGTTCGTAAACGAAGGCCTGCCTGCGCAGGCCTGCCACGTGGTCTTCCACCGGCCCTCGAATACTGCGTCTGTTACCGATGCCGCACCACCCGCACCGCCACCGGTCGTGCAAACTTGTCCATCGCCACCGAGGAGATGCGGCTATGCCGCAGCAGGGTGCCGAGTTGTTCGGTGGCGCCCAGGCGCTGGTCGACGTCGGGTTCGGCGACGGTGCGCGGACGCTTGCGCTTGTCGGCGTTGACGAAGCGCAGGCGGTTGTATTCGGCCCAGCCAACCGTGGTGATCGCGCTCATCAAGGCGATCACCGGTAGGGAGCCCAAAGCGAACGGGTCCAGCGCGTTGTGTTGCAGATAGAGCTCGGTGTAGGCACTGCGCAGGCCGAAAAACCAGGCGATCAGCGTTGCCAGTGGTGCCCACAGATAGAAGTAGACCATCCATGCGCCGGCGGTGGCGGCGCCGTAGGCGAGGCGGCGCGAGCGGCCGAGGCGTTGCGGCAGGTTGATGATGGGCGGGGTCATTGGATTCCTCGGTCGGGGCTTTTCCAGCGAGCGCGCTTGTTGCGGCGCGCGAGCAGGGCACGTGGGAAGGCGATGACGGCGGTGAGCATGCCGATCATCCAGAACGCGGCCGGGTACCAGATCACCCAGAAGAACTGGCGGGCCAGGCCTTTTTCGTAGCGGCGTTCGATCATCAGGCTGGTGGCGAACTGCAGCAGGCAGACCACCGCCAGCACCAGGCCATGCCAGCGCGGCAGGATGGTGTCGACATACAAGGCCGGCGGCAGCGCAATGAACTTGCCGAGCAGCCACAGCACGATGATGAGCAGCATGGTGTACGCCCAGGCCAGGCTCAGCGCGTATTCCAGCAGCACTGCCCACATACGCCGGCTGCGCCATGCCAGCGCACGGCGGCCATGGCTCAGCAACACCTCGACACCGCCGCGCGCCCAGCGCAGGCGCTGCATCCACAGGCCGCGAAAGGTTTCCGGCATCAGCATCCAGCACAACGCATTGGGTTCGTAGCGGATATCCCAGCCGTCCAGCTGCAGACGCCAGGAGATGTCGATGTCCTCGGTCACCATGTTGTCGGACCAGAAACCGACGTGATGTAGCGCCGAGCGACGGAACGCGCAGATCACACCAGACACGGTAAACAGCCGCCCGTACACGCGTTGCGCGCGTTTGATCAGCCCGACGATGGCGGAAAATTCGCCCACCTGCATGCGGCCCATCAGTGTGGTGCGGTTGCGCACGCGCGGGTTGCCGGTAACGCCGCCCACGCGTGGGCCGGCGATCAGGTGGCCGACCATCCAGCGCGTGGCGTTCGGGTCCAGGATTGCATCGGCGTCCACGCACACCAGATAGTCCGAGCGCGCAGCCAGCGTGCCGACGCGCAACGCGTTGGCCTTGCCGTGGTTCTGCTCCAGATGCACTACGCGCAGGCGCGGGTGGTGGTGGGTGAGGTCGTCGAGTACTTCGGCAGTGCGGTCGGTGCTGCCGTCGTTGATGGCAATGATCTCGAAGTCTGCGTACTGCTGCGCGCTCATCGCCGCGATGGTTTCGGCAACGTGCTTGGCCTCGTTGTAGCAGGGCATCAGGATCGAGACGAACGGCTCGCTGGCCATCGGCGGTGGCTTGGATGGCCCGTGCGTGCCGCGCTCACGGCGCAGGTAGTAGTAGATGCCGCCGATCATCCAGAAGAACGCCATGATGATCGGGTAATAAAACGCAAAGTTGAACAGGGCGGCCAGTAGGAGGCTGGTCGTCATCGGTCATCGCTCGAGATAGGGGAATTGGCGAGCCGAGATGGCTTCGCGCGCTTCGGGCAGAGACGGATGACCACCGATGAAATCGTCAGGGTAATACGCCAGATGACGCACGCCGGCTGCCAGCAGCAGCTTGCTGTGCGCGAGCAACACTCCGTCGGGCAGCGGTTTGCCGCTGCGCCAGTCGACCGTCTGCAGTTCGAAGATGGTCTTGTCGAAACCGCGCGGCTGTTGGCCGACGCGTGTGGCCAGCTGCGTGAGCCAGGCATTCGCGTCGTTGGCTTGCTCCATGTACGGCATCGCCATCAGCGCGGTGTAGTCGTACGCGCTGGCAAAGGCCTCCAGACGCTGCGCGAACCAGGCCTCGCTGTGCGGTTCCAGCACCGGCTGTGCGAACAGATTGCGCACCGTCACCAGCTTCGGCCGCCAGCGTTCGGCGGCGGCTTTCAGTTCCTGGGTGAAGCCGATCAGTTGCTGCGTGCGCTTGGCCGGGTCGCCATTGCCGTAGGCCGGTATTTCGTCGTCGCGCAGGTAGGCATCGTCATGGAACAACAGACCTTCGAAGTAGGTATTGGCCGCGAGGTCTTCGTAGATGTCTGCCACCAGCTGGCGGGTGCGCGGGTTGCCTGGATCCAGGCGCGGCACATCCTTGGGGTCGTTACCATGAATCTGTAATGCGGCTTGTTGCTGCGCGTCGGGCAGATGGAAGCCGAGCACCGGCAACCAGGCGAAGACACGTACGCCGGCACGCGTGCGCAGCTGCCAGGCGACACGCCCGAACAGATCCGCGCGCATCGGGAGATGGCGGTTGGGGAAATACAGTGCATCTGCAGCGCCATCGCCATCCGGGTCGGCAAACGCTTGCAAGAACACATGGCTGGGGCCGATGTCCTTGACGCGCTGTACCAGCACATCGAGGTTGCGCTCCAGCTGTGCCGGGTCCGGGTCGTAGACATAATCCAGATCGACCTGGATCGCACGCACGCCGTCACGCGACAGATCACGCCGCAGTTCGCCAGCGAGATCGCGTACGTCGGGATTGTTGAACAGCAGCAGGCGGCCCAGGCTGGCCAACGATTGACCATCTACACGGTCGCGACCCTGCTGGCCGATATCGGCCTCGTGCGAGCGGCCTTCCAGGTCGAAGCTAAGCGTCATGCCCAGGCGCGCGGCGATCTCGTTGCTGGCGCGGTTGTAGGCAGCGTAAGGCCACACCATGGCGCGCGGCGGTTTGCCCAGATGCGCCACCATTGCGTCGCGACTATGGCGTAGATCGGTCTCGATCCGCTGACGATAATGCGCTTCGCTTTCGTACCCGTTGCCGACATCCCAGCGCCGCGTGACCGCTGCCGGGGTTTCATTGCCGAACGGATTGCCCGGGATGCCTTTATGCAGGTCATCGCTGTGCGACCCGATTTCGACCAGGCCGCTGTCCTGCATCTCGCGCAACTGTGCCCAGGTGACGAAATCGTCGCGGGTGAAATCGCGCGGGCCATAGGGCACGACCTGACCAGCCGGCAGTTCCACCCAACTGGTCACCGGCGCGACCAGCGCCGGATAGCCGTAGGCCTGCAGCAACGGGAACACCCGTGTATAGACACTGCGCAAGCCATCGTCGAAGGTCAGCAGCACCGGCCGCGAGGGCAGGGCACGCTTGCCGGCACGTGCATCGAGCACCTGTTGCACGCTGACCGGGTGGTACGCATGCGAGCGCAGCCAATCCAGATGCGCGGCGAAATTGCTGGTGGACACCGCATAGCGATCGGGGTCGCCCTTGGCGGCGACGTCGTCGCGAATATCGTGGTAGCTGAGCACGAGCAGGCCCGCCTGCGCCGACGAGGCAAACGTCATCAGCAACAATGCGACCAGCAGCAGCGGCAGGCGGATCACGGCGTACCTCCCCATCGGAAATCAAGGTCCAATCCAAGTTGTTGTTCGCGCTGGCCGTCGTAGACCGGGCGCGACCAACTCACGCCGTAGCTCAATGCGCTGCCATCGCCCAGCGACCACAGATGGCGATAGGCAAGCGCAGGTACCCAGCGGCTGCCGAAGCCGGACTGGTAGGTCGGCCCGGCAGTCACTTCCAATCGCTGCCGAAACGCGTCGTCGTACCGGCGCCAGCCGATCTGTTCGATCCGTACGCCGGCGGCAACTGCAGAGCTATGGCGTGGATTGAAGTAGTCGACCGCGCGGTCGTCTTCGGCGCGCCCGGCCGAGGCGGCGAACAGCCCATCGACCAGGACATGCGGGTTGGCCCACAGGCGTTGGCTACCGGAAAGATCCAGCTGATCGCGTCGATTGCCGTCGCTATAACGCAACTGGCGTGCCTGCAGTTCCCACCGGCTTTCGTCGCTGGGCGTCCAGCGCACGGCAGCGCCGATGCTGTCGCCGGTGATGCCCAGGCGGCGCGCCTGCAGCGAGGCCTCCGGGTCGCGTGTGCGCCAGGCGACGCTGCCATACCACGCATCGGAAAAGCGCCAGCCGGCATCCAGCGCCCAGGCAGTGCCGTCGCGATCGAAATCATCCAGGGCGCGGCCGCCGTACGCGCTGAAATCCAGGCGGTCGTAGCGGTAATGCGCACCCAGCCAGAAGCTGCGGTAACGCACGCGGGTGTCCTGGAAATCCGCCCAGTCATCGCGCGCGCGCAGGCCCACCCGCCAACGCTCGCCGAGTAACGGCGATTCGGCTTCCAGCAGCGAACTGCCAAAGTGATTGCCGAGCGGCGAGGTGCTGTTGGTCAGCGTGTCATTCTCGCTGCGTCCCCAGGCATGGCTCAGGTGCACCTGCCAGCCTCGTTGACGTTCCAGCGATGCGCCAAGCCGTTGCAGGCCGGCGTCGTCCGGATACTCCTGTTGCAGCGACGCGAACGCGGCATCCGCAAGATCCAGGCGATCAAGATCGCGTTGCGCTTCCACCACGCCGCTGCGCGCCTGTTTCTGATGCGGATCCAGCGTCAACGCCATCCGATTGCGCTGCAGTGCCCGCGTGGTCTGGCCGCGACGCGCTTCGATCGATGCCAGTGCCGCTTGTAGCTCGGCATTATCCGGGCCAATGGCCGCACGCTCGCGCAGCAATGCCTCCGCACCGCGATTATCGTTGGCCGCAGAACGTGCGGTAGCCAGCGCGATATCGGCGCTGAAGCGGTCCCAGTTTTCGTAACCGCTGGTGGCACCTTCCCGGCGCGGCCATGGGGCTTGCGTGGCGGCCAGGGATTCGAATAGCGGCATTGCTTCGTCGAAGCGTTCCTGCTCCAGCAATGCGTAGCCCAGCAGCAATTGCGTATTGAAGTCGTTCGGTGAGTGCTGCAATGCTTGACGAAGCACGCTTTCGGCTTCGGCAGGGCGGCGCAGCCCCATCAGCGAATCGCCCACCGTCGGCAGCACGTATGCCGGCACATCGACGCCTTCGGCACGCAGCGCCTGATAGTTGGCGATCACATCGCGGTGCCGCTGGCGTTGATTGAGCGCGACCAGGCTGTCCACGCGCAATCGTGTCGCTTCCCAGGCAGCCTGTGGAGGCGCGTCGCGCTGGATGCGAGCTGCATTGGCCAGCGCCTGATCGGTCTCGGCATAGCGATGCGCAGCATCCACCGGCTCGGCGCTGGCCCAGCCGATCATGCGTGCGACGCGGTCGTTATCCAGGCGCTCGCGTTCCTGCTGCGAAAACCAGTCCGGATGCCGCCACATCGCCTCGGCCGCGAGTTGCGCGCTGCCGAGGTCGCTGAGCGTGAGCGCGCGCATCGTGTAGGCGCCTCTATCGCGTGGGTCGGCATGCAAGACCCGCTCGTAGATGGCCAAGGCGTCCGCGTAGCGTTGCCGGCCGCGAAATTGCTCGGCCTGCTGCATGGGGGTGAGGGCAGTGGAGGCACCAGACACGTCCGCAGACCGCACTTCGCCGCTGTGCGCCTGTGGCACACATGCGGTGAACAAAGCGAGGCTGAGCAGAGGAGTGAGTGCGCCTGTACGGTCAGGACGACCGCGCTGCACGTGATTGCGTGAACAGGGGGAGGGGGAGATTCACGAGCGATCCCGGCTATGAAGTCCGGCGATACTGGGTATGCCGCAGTAAAGAGCATGTCATCACAATGTGGATGAGATGTTCATTGCTTCAGTTTGTTTGGCCTGGAACTGGTCTTGCCGTTTGAATGCGCGCGGGGGTTCATAGCAGGTGGCTAAATTTGTCCGCAGCGGGTTTTTATTCCTTATCTTCATTCAGAATTAATATCCTGGGCACGATCTCATCCCGCACATATGCCTGAAGAAGCATCTAACAGATGCTCCGGCTTATTTGCACGATGGCAGACATTGCAAATACGTAGGGTCCCTGATCATTGATTTGATGACGTGGGCGAGTCGTCGCTAATCCGCGTTTTAAGTGATTTTCATCACAAAATTAGAAAGGTCGGGTTTTTCTTACAGGGTGGCCCCTACATGGCGCGTTGACCGTTTTTTAACATTCCGTCACAGTTACACCGCATTTCAGCGTGCTGATGGATTGCGCCGCCGCTTTGGTGGCCAGGTACGTTGATGCGGGTGACGGCGCGCAGTAGCGCGACCGCCGCACAGGGGGCAGGACAGATGTGGATGCGATCGGCGCCCTTGGCGCTGGCGGTTTGCCTATGGGCAATCGCCGGGCTGGCGGCTGCACAACAGTCGGCACCGACAACGCTGGATCGGCAGGAGCAATTGCGCCAGGCCGAGGAGATTCAGCGTCGCCAGGAACAGGAGCGCCAGGCGCCCTTCGCCGGCCCGCGCGAGGAAGCCGACCGTGTGGACGCGCGCAGCACCGTGCTGCCCAAGGACGACCTGTGTTTTTCGATCACGCGCGTGCGCCTGTCCGGCGCGGGCGATGATGCGGCGCGCTTTGCGTGGTTGTGGACGTCGCTGCGCCGTTACCAAGGCCGCTGCATCGGGCGCGCCGGTATCGACATCATCCGGCGCCGCGCATTGGATCAGTTGGTTGCACGCGGATTGGTCACCACCCGCATCGGCGTGCCGGAACAGGATCTGTCGCGCGGCGAGCTACGTTTCGCACTGATGCCCGGCCGTTTGCGTGCGGTGCGCGTGGTCTCCGACACCGAAGGCGCGCACTGGAAAACCGCATTGCCGCTTCGCACGGGCGATTTGCTGGATTTGCGTGCCATCGAGCAAGCGGTAGAGCAGTTCAAGCGGCTGCCATCGCAGGACGCCAAGATCGATATCGCGCCGGGCGAGGCACCGGGCGAATCGGATCTGGTGATCACCTTGCAGCATGGGCGGCGCTGGCGCGGTGTGGCCAATGCCGACGATTCAGGGGTGGAGGCGACCGGTCGCGTGCAAGGTGGATTGGACGTTTCGCTGGATAACCCACTGGGTCTCAACGATCTGCTCAGCATTGGCTACAGCCATGACTTGGCCACGCGCGACGAAGAACGCGGCACACGCGGCAACAGCCTGAGTTACAGCCTGCCATGGGGATGGTGGACGTTTGCGCTGTCGGCATCGTCGTACCGCTATCACCAGCGCGTGGACGGGTTCTTGCAGACCTTCCGGTCCAGTGGCGAGTCCGGTAACGCGCAGCTGGATATTCAGCGCGTGCTGCATCGCGACGGCGCCAGCAAGACCTCGGCCGGTGTGGTGATTGGCCGGCGGCGTGCGCGCAGCTATCTGGATGGCGTGGAGATCGGCATCCAGCGCCGAGATACCAGCAGCGCGGAGTTCTACCTCACGCATCGGCGCTATCTGGGCGCGATGCAGCTGGACATGCGTCTGGCGCATCGGCGCGGCACGCCGTGGTTCAACAGCCAGTGGACCGGCTACGACCCGCAGATCGGCTTCCCCACATTTCGCTATGGGGTGACTACGCTGGACATCAGCACGGCGCTGCCGTTCAAGCTGGGCCCGGTGCCGATGGCGTGGGAAAGCAGCCTGCGTGCACAGACCGCTGGCGAACTGTTGCTGGGTTCGGAGTTCGTCACCATTGGTGGCCGTTACAGCGTGCGCGGTTTCGACGGCGAGGCGACGCTCGGGGCGGAAAAGGGCGCGTACTGGCGCAATACCCTCAGCTTCTCTGTGCAGCAGATCGGGTTGACGCCCTACCTGGGCCTGGACGCCGGCCGCATCGATGGCACCAGCGCCAACGGGCTGCGCGGCCGCAGTCTGGTCGGTGGCGCGGTGGGTCTGCGTGGCGGTTGGTTCGGCGCCAGCGTCGATGCATTTGCTGGTTGGGCGATTCACCGTCCCGACGGATTTGGAAGTGCGCAGCCGGCCTACGGCGCGCGTGTGATTTACCAGTTTTGACACGGATCGCGTCGCCAGCCGGCTGCGCGTTTGTTGATGGATGACGCCAACCGGCGGCGAGAGAGAAACGATGGACAACGAAGCGATGCGCGTGCGTGGTTACCTGGCCGAGCAGGGCAAGCGTGCGCTTGCACTGTTGCTGTGCTGCACGACCACCTGGACATCGTTTCCGGCATGGGCGCAGGTTGCGCCAACCGCCAACCCTGCAGGGCAAACGCCCGGTCAGCAGGTCGCTGCCAATGGCGTGCCGGTGGTGGACATCGTCGCGCCCAATGCGCGCGGTATTTCGCACAACCGTTACAGCAATTTCAATGTCGGCCCGAATGGGCTGATCCTCAACAACAGCGCGCAGATCTCCAAGACCGAGCTGGGCGGTTACGTTGCCGGCAACGACAACCTGCAGCGCAGCGGCGCTGCGTCGTTGATCCTCAACGAAGTCACCTCGGGCAGCAGTCGCCTGCAGGGCTATACCGAAATCGCCGGTGCGAAAGCGCAGTTGGTGATCGCCAACCCCAACGGCATTTCCTGCGATGGCTGCGGCTTTCTCAATACCTCGCGCGTCACCCTGACCACCGGCACACCGAACCTGGGCAGCGATGGTGCCTTGAACGGTTTCAGCATCACCGGCGGTGCGCTGAGCATCGGCCGCAACGGTCTGGACGCGTTCAACGTGGATCGACTGGATCTGCTGTCGCGTCAGCTCAGCGTAGACGGCTCGATCTGGACCAGGGAGCTGGTCGCCGCCGCTGGTGCCGGACGGGTGAATTACGACGGCATGCTGCTGGACGTCCTGCCAGGTGCCGACGGCGCCGCTCCTGCGATCGGTATCGATGTGGCGCAATTGGGCGGCATGTATGCCGAACGCATTCGCCTGATCGCCACCGAAGCCGGCGTCGGCGTGGTGAGCCGCGGCACGTTAGCCGCGCAAAGTGGCGACCTGCAGATCGACAGCGCTGGGCAATTGAGCCTGAGTGGAACCAACGTGGCACGCGATGGCGTGAATGTGCGTGCCACCGGGGCGCTGGATCAGCGTGGCGTGCTCGGCTCGCAGCAAGGCGAGGTGTCCCTGCGTGCGGCCAACATGACGCTTGCAGGCGACCTGGTCGCCGCCGGTGCGCTGGATGCGCAAGCCGGTGGTGTGGTGAACCATGTTGGCCGCAGTAGCGCGGGGGCGATCCGTCTGTTCGGTTCGCAACTGAATGCCGATGGCAGCTTGCACACCAACGGTGCGCTGGACCTGGGCGCTGATGGATTACTGAGCAGCAGTGGTGTGGCCTATGGCGGCGCGGGCGCGAATTTGCGCGCAGCGCAGATTGCATTGTCCGGTACCTTGCAGAGCGGCGCGGCGATCGCGCTGAATGCCACTGCCATCGACGCGCTAGGCACGCTGGATGCGGCAACTGCGCTGCAGATCAACGGCAATGGCGATGTGCGTGTGGCTGGATTGGCGCAAGCCGGACAGGGGACTGATGTACGTGCGGGTGGGCGCCTGGAACTGCAGGGGCAGCTGATCGCAGCCGATGCGCTTGCGTTGAACGCAGCGTCGATCGACATCGCACAGCGCGCTGCGGTGTCTGCAGGCAACGATCTGGATCTGCATAGCGCCGGTGCAGTCAACAACGCCGGTAGCGCGTATGCCGGCCGCGATCTGCGGTTACAAGCTGCCAGTGTCACCGCTGCAGGCAGTCTGTCTGCCGCACGCGATGCGCAGCTTTCTGTTGAAGGCCAATTGCTCAATAGCGGCACCATTGTCGCAGGCAATGCATTGAGCGCGGACGCGGCGCAGCTGCAAAGCAGCGGCGATATCGGCAGCCAGCGTGGCGATGCCACGTTGCGCAGTCGCGGCAATCTGGGCCTGAGCGGCAATACCGTTGCAGGCGGCGCATTAGCATTGGATGCCGCAAGCGGCGCCCAGGTGTCGGGCACCGTGAACGCGGCCAGCGTCAACTTACGTAGCGGCGGCGATGCCAGCCTCTCCGGCGCGCTGCAGAGCACGCGCGGCGCGCTGACGGTTGCCGCGGCAGGTGAGCTTGCAAACGATGCCGTCGTACGTTCGGCAGGCGCGCTCGATCTGCAGGCCGATGGCGCGCTGCGTCAGCGCGGCCAACTGCACAGCGATGGCGGGTTGCAACTGCGTGGCGGCAGTGTCGCCCATCACGGCCTGATCGATACTGGCGGTGACCTGCGCATCGCCAGCGTTGGGGCGCTGGCATTGGACGGCACCGTGCAGAGCGCAGGCAGTACGACCTTGACGGCGGCCGGCGCGCTGGATAACAGCGCAAGGGTGGTCGCTGCTGGTCCACTGCAGGTGGATGCGGCCAGTCTGCGCAACGCGCAAGGCGCGGCATTCTCGTCTGGTGCCGATGCGCAGTTGCGTATCGGCGGCACGCTTGAGAATGCCGGCAGCGTGTACGCTGCCAACGCATTGCAGATCAGTGCCGATTCCTTGATCCAGAACGGAAGCGTCGGCTCAGGCAACACGCTGTCCGCAACGGTTGCCGGCACGTTCGACAATGCCGGCAATGTGGTGGCACGCAATGGGCTGCAGATCGATGCCGGCGACTTGCGCAACAGCGGCCAGCTCGGCAGTGAAGCTGCAGGCGTCGTCTTGGGCAGCCAAAGCAATATCGCATTGCAAGGTGTGGTGGCTGCCGCAACCACCTTGCAGGCCAGTGCCGCGCGCGATCTGGAGCAGTCCGGCTCGCTGGAGGCGCAATCCGTAGCGCTGCGAGCAGGCGGCGACCTCGGCGCGAGCGGCACGCTGCACTCTGCCTCGACGTTGGACCTACAGGCGCAACGTGCATTGACTTTCGCTGCGCAAGCCCAGGCTGATGGCGACATCAGCATGCGCGCTGCCACGCTGACGACAAGCCAGGATGCGGTCCTGCAGGGCGCCGGTGCGATTGCATTGGATAGCGGCACGATTCATAGCCGCGGCAAGCTCGATGCAGGCAGCGATCTGCGTGTACGTAGCCTGGGCGACCTGACGCTGGCGGGCGTTGCGCAGGGCAGCGGCGATGTTGAGCTGACGGCTACCGGGGCGCTGACCAATGCAGCACAGGTCTTCGCCGGGCGCACCCTGACCGCGCAGGCACAAAGCCTGGAGAACACCGCTGCCGGCGTATTGGCCGGCGATGGGGATGTGGCACTCACCGCGGCAGCACAGTTGAGCAACGCCGGCCGCGTGCAGGCAGCCGGCGACCTGCAGATGACGGCGGCAAGTCTCGATCAGAGTGGCAGCGCATCTGCCGGCAAGACCTTACGCGGCACAGTTGCCGGCACGCTGGATAACCGCGGCAACCTGATCGCCAAGGACGCGCTGCAGATCGATGCAGGCAGGTTGCGCAGCAGCGGCCAATTGGGCAGCGAGCTGGCCAGTGTTGCATTGAGCAGCCAGGGCGCGATGCAGCTAGACGGTGTGGTTGCAGCCGCGACCGCATTGCAGGCATCGGCTGGCGGCGACCTGCAGCAAGCTGGTTCGCTCAAGGCGCAGTCGATTGCGTTGCAGGCCGGGCAAGACCTCACTGCCAATGGCAGCCTGCAGTCCGCATCCACGCTGGATCTGCAGTCACAACGCACGCTTGCAGTGAACGGTCAGGCATCCAGTGCGGCCGATGCCACGCTCAATGGCGCAACCATCGCGGCCATCGCTGCGGCGGTGCTGCAGAGCGGTGCGTCGATTACCTTGGCAGGCGACAGCATCGAGAGCTGTGGTGCGCTCGATGCAGCGAATGATTTGACTCTACGTAGTGCGGGCGATTTGACGCTGGGCGGCGTAGCGCAGGCCGGCCGCGACATTGCGCTGACCGCAACAGGTAATTTGAACAACGGTGCCCAGGTGATCGCCGCGCGCGATCTGGGCGTGCAGGCTGCCAGTGCCACCAATGCGTCTGACGCAACCCTGGGTGCCAAGCGCGATTTGCGCGTCGACGTTGCCGGGGGGCTGGACAATCTCGGTAGCCTGCATGGAGAGCGCGGACTTTCGCTGACCTCCGGGTCGCTGTTGCAGCGCGGTCGTGTCTATAGCGGCGATGCGCTGTCGATCGCTTCCAACGGTGCGTTCGAAAACGCAGGCCAGTTGGTTTCTGGCAAAGCGTTGAGCATCACCGCCGGCAGCATTGTCAGTAATGGCCAGCTGGGCTCGGTGACCGGCGCGGTGACGCTGACCAGCCAGAACGACATCGCGTTGCAAGGCGTGGTGTCTGCCGCGACCACGTTGCAAGCCACGGCAGGGGGCGACCTTTCACAGGCAGGGACGCTCAGCGCACAGACCGTCGCGCTACAGGCTGGCCGTGATCTCGTTGCCGGTGGCACCCTGCAATCGGCTTCCACGCTGGATGTGCAAGCACAGCGCACGCTGAGCTTGAACGGGCAGGCGCAGGCCGGGACAGATGCCAGCCTGCATGGCAATCGCATCGCAACCGGTCGCGATGCCGTGCTGAAAAGCGGTGGTGCCATCACCCTGGACGGCGCCGCAGTCGACAGCCGTGGAACGCTGGATGCCGGGACGGATCTCGCAGTCCGCAGCACAGGCGATCTTGCCCTGGCGGGTGTTGCGCAGGCCAACGGCGATGTCGTGTTGAGCGCCAGCGGTGCACTGGGTAACGCCAGCCAGGTCTTCGCGGGCCGCGACCTCTCGCTACAGGCAGGTTCGATCAACAACGCAGCAGCCGGCGCACTTGCGGCAGCGGGCGGCGTCACGCTGGCGACAGGTGCATTGCAGAACGCCGGCAGCCTGCAGAGCAGCGGCGATCTGCGGATCACTGCAGCCAGCATGGACCAGAGCGGCACTGCTGTCGCTGGCAAGGCGCTGACCGCCACAGTCACCGGCACGCTGGATAACCGCGGCAGCCTCATCGCCAAGGATGCATTGCTGGCCGGAGCGGGCACGTTGCGTAGCAGCGGCCAACTCGGCAGCGAAGCGTCGACGGTGACGTTGACCAGCCGGGGCGATATGACCTTGCAGGGCGTGGTCGCAGCAGCCAGCACGCTACACGCCGACGCTGGCGGCGATCTGCAACAGGCCGGTTCGCTCAAGGCGCAGTCCATCGCGCTGCAGGCCGGGCGCGATCTCACTGCCGCAGGCTCGCTGCAATCGGCATCGGGGCTTGATCTGCAGGCGCAGCGCGTACTTACGTTGAACGGCCAGGCGGTGTCCGCAGCGAATGCAACCCTGCGTGGCATGCAGATCGCGACCGGGCAAGCGGCAGTGCTGCAAAGCGGCGCTGCGATCAGCCTGGACGGCGCAGCGATCGACAGCCGTGGTGCACTCGGTGCCGTCACCGACATCGATCTACGCAGCACCGGCGATCTGGCGGTTGCAGGCGTGGTGCAGGCAGACCGCAACGTGGTGCTGAGCGCAACCGGCGCGTTGACCAATGCCGCGCAGGTCGTGGCCGGCGATGGATTGACTGCGACCGCAACCAGCGCGAGTAACACCGCGACGGGCGTGCTGCTTGCGCAAGGCAATGCCACGCTGTCCATTGCTGGCCTGCTCGACAATGCCGGTGCCGTGCGCGCCGGTCATCAACTCTCGCTTGGTGTCGGATCGCTACGCCAGACCGGTCAGGCCTATGGGCTCCAGCGGCTTGGTGTCAGCGCCAGCGGTGCGGTGGATAACCGGGGCGATCTGATCGGCGGCAATGCGTTGCGCGTGGAAGCAGCACAGCTGAGCAGCAGTGGTCAGTTGGGCAGCGAGCGTGGCGATGTGGCATTGATCAGTCGTGGCAACCTGCAGCTCGATGGCCGCTTGGCATCGGCAGGGGCGCTCACGGCACAGGCCGATGGCGCGCTGACGCAAAGCGGCAATTTGAGCGCAGCCAGCACACTCGACCTGCGATCCAAAGGTGATTTGACCGTAGCCGGCCAGGTCGCGGGTCAACAACTCACACTCGTCAGCGATGCGGTTGTACGCCAGCAGGGCACTGTCAGCGGGACAACGGTCGATGTGCAGGGCGCGCGCATCGAAAACGCCGGGCAAACCACTGCAGCGGGCAATCTCAGCCTTCGTGCAGGCGAGATCGGCATCACCGGTACGGTGGGTGCTGGCATTAACGCAGACGGCAGCCTGGGCAGCGGAAGCATGCTCAGTCTGGTTGCCGATCGTCAGCTCGCTGCCTCCGGCACACTGTTGGCAGGCGGCAACCTCACCGCGCAGGGCAGTCAGCTGCAGTTGGCCGGCGCCACCACGCGTGCCACCGGCAATGTGGCACTGACCAGCGGCGGTAGCCTCGATCATCGTGGCGGCAATCTGCTTGCGGGCGGCACGCTTACCGTGCAGGCCATCGGCGCTATCGACAATGGCCGCCTCAACAATGTGGGTGGGCAACTGCAGGCTAACCAGCTGAGCATCGATGGCGGAAGCCTGAGCAATGTCGGCGGTGGGCTGGTGCAGAGCGGCACTGGCGCGACCCGCGTGGTTATCGGGGGCGCCCTCGACAACACCGCCGGCACGCTCGCCAGCAACGGTCAGGATCTGACCATCACTGCTGCCAGCATCGAAAATGCCCAGGGCCGCATCGAGCATGCTGGCGCCGGCACGCTGTCGGTGACCAGCCGCGCTGCATTCGGCAACAGCAGTGGACGCATCCTGACGCAGGGTCAGCTGACCCTGGGCGCCAGCGGCGCCTTGAACAACCAGAGCGGCGCCATCGCGGCGGCAGGCGACGCAGGCCTGAGCGCAGCCAGCCTCAATAATCTGGCCGGGTCGGTGTCGGCAGGGACATTGAACGTGCAAACCAGCGGCGCAGTCGATAACCGTAACGGTCTGCTGCAGGCAAGCGGTGGTGCGTTGGCCTTGCGTGCCGACAGCCTCAGTAATGCCGGCGGTACCGTGCAGGCGGTTGCCAATGCGGGCGCAGGCGGCGGTTTGCGCGTGGAAGTGAACCGCAGTCTGGACAATGGCAACGGCACGATCGGTGCCAGCTCCGATGCGGTGATCATTGCAGAAAACATCAGCAGCATCGGCGGCAATCTGCAGGCCGGTCGCGACCTCGGCATCACCGCACGGGGCCAGTTGGACAATCATCAAGCCGGCAAGCTCAGCGCCGGCCGTGATCTGAATGTTGCGGTCACCGGCGCGTTGCTCAATGGCGGCGGCCAGCTCGATGCTGGCAATACCTTGACCGCCTCTGCCGGACGGATCGACAACGCCCAAGGCAGCATCGTCAACAACGGCAGTGGCCTGACCCGCATCACCACTGGCGGCGCATTGACCAACACCAGCGGCAATCTGGGCGGGCGCGGCAGTGTGGTGATCGATGCGGCCAGCATCGCGAACAATAGTGGCCAGCTGGTGGCAGGCGGCGACCTGATCGCCAATACCAATGCCTTGAACAACCAGGGCGGCAGCGTTTATGCCGGCGCCAGCTTCCTGCTGCAGCGCGCAGGTGCCACGCTCGACAACCAGAGCGGCAAGATCAAGGCCGAGCAATCGGTTCGTTTGAACCTGCAGAACCTGAGCAATGCCGGTGGCCAGATTGGCGCAGGCAGCGTGATCGGCGGCGCTGGCGATGTGCTTATCGACACGGTCGGCTTCGACGGTGGCGGCAGCATCCTCGCGCAGAACCTGCTTGATCTGACGCTGCGCAGCGACTACACGCACCGCGCCGGCGCCGACCTGGTCAGCAACGGGAACTTCAACCTGCGCGTGGGCGGCAACCTGGTCAACGAGTCCACGCTCAAGGCTGCGCGTACCCTGGATATCACCGCCAGCAGCATCACCAATCGCGGCGGCGCCAACATCGTCTCCAACGATACCCGTCTCAACGGTGGCAACGTCATCGACAACGCCGGCAGCGTTTCCGGCAACGGGGCGTTGTCGCTCGTTGCCAGCAGCGTTTACAACACCGGCAGCATCGTCGGTGGCAATGTCTCGGTGAATACCGGCACGCTGGTCAATGGCGCCGATCTGGGTGGCGCCACCGACAATGCGGCCTATGGTTCGGCCCTGCTGGGTTCCACCGGCAACATGAACCTGATCGTGCGCGATCAGTTGCTCAATCGCGATGCGCGCATCTTCAGCCTGGGCAATATCGCGATTGGTGGGGCGCAGGATGGTGGTGGCACCTTGGTATCGCGCACCGGGGTGGTCAATAACCTGTCGGGCAGTATCGAGGCCGACGGGAGCATCTTGATAGCGACCAACCAGCTGAATAACCGGCGTCGTGTCGTTAACACAACCAGCGTTTCTACCGATCCCGGCAAAGATGGTGTGTATGCGGGTGGTGAGCTGATCGAAGGCAAGGCGATCCGGAACATCCAGGGAGCCCGGGCCCCCTATCCTTACAAGGGGCTCGCGCCGGGTATTTATCGCAACTATCAGGTGATCCAGCAGGAGCAGCTGTCTTCCGCAAGCGCCGAGGGACGCATCGCGGCGGGCGGAAACATCCTGCTGTCGGGAAGCGTGACGAACAATGCCTCCACCATCGCTGCAGCAGGCGTGTTCGCTGCCAACCAGCGCGGTCTTGGCGGGCTCTCGGACGGGATGATCGTAGGCGGCGAGCAGCTACTCAACCAGGCGCTGGCGTTGAATCAGACGGTTCGACAAAGCGACGTGGAACACATCGTCACCGCGATCACCAACGACTGCATGCAGCCGGTCGGGCAGAAGGTCGTTTGCTATTACGAAGAAGAAGACCAGCGGCTGAGCTCCTCAACGGTCAGCAGCAGCTATATCGCCCTGGCCGCCAGCATGACCGGCAACCAAGGCGTCAGCCTCAACGGCGCCAACATCAGCAACGGCGCGGTCGGCAGCGATGGTCGCAGCATCAGTGGTGCCTCACTGAATGGTGTGGGCGCGCAAGGCGGCTTGAACGGTCGCACTACGCAAAGCGCCGTTGGTGTGGGCGGTCAGGCCGTGGTTGGCCGCGCCAACGGCGGCGCGGGCAGCATCCGCGTTGCGACAGGGACCAGCGGCAGCGCAAGCACGCAAGTCGGGGCCAACACGCAGGACGCCACGCTCGCCACCTCGGGCGGCATCGTCAAGATGTCGGTCGCACCGGTGATGTCCAACGACAGTGGGCTGGTGCGCAGCAGCGTCGATCAGACGCATGTGCAGACCACCGCCGCCGGGACCGGTGTCACCGCAGGTGCGAACCAAACCCGCACGCGTGTCGATCCCGCCACCATCCCCGTCACCAACATCGTCGGCGGCAGGCAGACCTCGCTGACGCAGATCGATCTGCCCATCGGCGGCCTGTATCGCCTGTCCAATGGCACGGCCACCGACCGCACCGCGATGGGCCGCGCGGCAACCGGTCTGGGCGGCATCAACGCCTGGCGCAGCAACGGCCCGGGCCGTCGCTACCTGATCGAGACCGATCCGCGCTTCGTCAATTACGACAACTTCATCAGCAGCGATTTCCTGCTGGACAAGCTGGGTGTGGACCCGGAGTGGACCCAGACCCGGCTGGGCGATGGCTTCTACGAGCAGCGCCTGGTGCTGGACCAGATCACTCAGCTCACCGGCCGCCGCTATCTGGGCAACTACGCCGACGGCGTGGCGCAGTACCGCGCCTTGCTGGAATCGGGCGTGGCCGCTGCTGGCCAGCTGCAACTGAGCATGGGCGTGGGTCTCACCGCCGCGCAGGCCGCTGCACTCACGCAGGACATCGTGTGGATGGTGGAGCAGGAGTACCAGGGCCAGACCGTGCTGGTGCCGGTGGTGTACCTGGCATCGAACTCGCTGCAGTTGCGTGGCAATGGCGCCTTGATCGCCGGTGGCAACGTCGAGCTCAACGCCACCAACACCCTGAGCAATCAGGGCGTCATCGCCGGCGCCGACGTCAGCGTCACCGCCGGCAACCTGCTCAACCAGGGCCGCATCAGCGGCACGGGCAGCGTGACGCTGGAAGCGCGTAACGACCTGCTCAATCAAGGCCAGATCCAGGGCCGCGATGTCGCGTTGGTAGCCGGCAACAACCTGGTCAGCGAAGCATCCAAGGCCATCAACGGCGTCGGCATCCTGTCCGGCATCAGCGCTAGTAACACGCTGCAATTGATGGCCGGCAACGATATGACCCTGACCGGCACCCGCGTGCAGGCGGGCGGCAGCGCAGCGTTGATCGCCGGCAATAACCTCAGCCTGACGCCCAGCGCCTTGCGTGGCGACAACGGCCTGCTGCGTGGCGGCGATGTCGTATCGGTGACCACGGGCAAGGACCTGATCGTCTCTGCAGGTAACGACCTGCAGTTGCACGGTGTCACCATCAACGCTGGCGGCAGCGCAGCCCTGCAGGCGGGTAACGATCTCTCGCTGACCCCGACCACCGGCCTGGATGGCAAGGTCGCCACCCGTACCAGCATCAACACCGGCGACAGCCTGCAACTCACTGCAGGCAACGACCTGACCATCCGCCAGGCCGACGTGAAGGCCGGCGGCGACCTGATCGCTGCGGCAGGCAACAACCTCAACGTCGAGTCCGTGCTCAACGACAGCGAGACCGATAGCTACAAGACACGCGAAGGCAAGACGCGCGTCACCACCACCACGACCACGCAGACCATCGACCAGCAGGCGCTCACCGCTGGTGGCAACCTGATCCTCAGCGCCGGCAACGACGTCAACCTGGTCGCCGCAAAACTCGATGCAGGCAAGGACTTAGGGATCAGCGCCGGCAACGACATCAATGCCAGCACGCTGACCACGGTCGACACCAGCGACACGCTGGAAACGCGCAAGCGCTTCAAGCAAACCACCGCGACCCGCGACGAAACCGTCCACGGCACCGAGTTCAATGCCGGCGGCAACCTGGCGATGCAGGCCGGCAACGACATCACCCTCACCGCCGCATCGGCCGCCACCAAGGACGGCGGCATCACCCTGGCCGCCGGCAACGACGTCAACCTGCTCGCCGCCAGCGAGCAGCACGACGCCGTGCAGGACATGACCAAGAAGAAGAAGGGCACGTTCAGCAGCAAGACCACGACCACGCACGACGAGTGGCACGACAACGTCGCGGTCACCACCACGCTCAGTGGCGACACGGTGCAGATCGCGGCAGGTAACGATTTGCTGTCGCAGGGTGCGCAGGTCGCCAGCACCGGTGATGTGGTGTTGGCCGCAGGCAACAACCTCACGCTGGACACGGTGCAGAACACGCGCAGCGAGGAACACGAAAAAACCGTCAAGAAGTCGGGTCTCTACGGCGGTGGTGGATTTAGCGTCGCCTTGGGCGTGACCAAGAAAACCGACGGCCTGGACGTCACCGAGGTCACCAACACCGGCAGCCTGGTCGGCAGCACCGACGGCGCGGTGACGATGACCGCCGGCAACAAGGTGGCCATTACCGGCAGCGACGTGCTGAGCGCCACCAGCACCACCATCGTAGGCAAGGAAGTGACGATTGCTGCGGCGGAAAACACTGTGGATACGGTGCAGACGTCCAAGCAGCAGAGTGCGGGTATTACGTTGGGTCTAACCGGGGGCGTAGTTGCAGCAGCGGAAGCCGCCTACAGCGCGACCAAACGTGGTTCAGAGGTAGAGGATGACCGTCTAAAAGCACTCTATGCCGCCAAGGCGGGTTACGCCGTCAGCGACGGCGTGGCCGAATACCAGGCAGCTGCGGCCGCTGGCAGCAGTATGGGGGGCGTGAGTTTACGCATCGGTATTGGTGCCAGCAGTGCGTCGAGCAAGACGACCACGCATGAGGAAACCACGGGCGGTAGCCGCATCCTGAGCGACGGCAACGTCACCATCGCAGCGACTGGCGGCGACCTGAATGTCATCGGTAGCAAGATCAATGGTGAAAATGTCGCGCTCTCGGCAGCGAACGATCTGAACTTGCTGAGCAACTTGGAGACCAACACCAATAAGTCGGAGAACAAAAACGCCGGTGGCGAGATCGGTGTCAGCGTTGGTACTACGACAGGTGTGTATCTCACTGCCTATGCCGGCAAAGGCAGCGCCAAGGGCAATAGTGACGTACACGCTGAGAGCGTGGTGACTGCCAATGACAGGTTGACGCTGATCAGTGGTAACGACACTACGATCAAGGGGGCACAAGCAATCGGCGACAAAGTACTGGCCGACGTTGGCGGTAACCTGCTGATCCAAAGTGAGCAAGACACCAGCGACTACAAGAGCAAGCAGCAGCAGGCAGGTATGACGCTGGTATGGGGCTTTAGCGGCAGTAGCGCCAGCTACAGTCAGCAGAAGGTCAATAGCGGCTACACCAGTGTCAATGAACAAAGCGGCATCCAGGCCGGCAATGGCGGATTTGATATCACCGTTGGTGGCAATACGCACCTCGTTGGCGGTGCGATTGCAAGCACGGCGGATGCGGCGCTCAATCGCCTGTTAACGGAAAGCCTGACTGTAGATGATCTTCAGAACGAAGCCAAAGCAAAGGCATCGAACATCGGGGTGGGCGCGGGGACCAGTGGTGCAGGATTAGCGCAATCCGCCGCAAGTGCAGGGCTCAGTGCTCTGGGTAGTGCCAATAGCAATGCAACAAGTACGACTCGCAGTGACATTGCTGCGGGTGCTATTGAAATACGTAATAAGGATCTCAGCGCCCTGGAAGGTCTGGAACGCAACGCCTCAGTACTCGATGGTAATAGCGTCAAGGCAATTGATACGAACAAGTTGCAGGAAAAGGTCGAGCTGAGCCAGGTTGCAGGCGAGGTCGGATTCCGTACTGCCAAGGAAGTAATTGCTGCACGGCGCGACGCGGCAACAGAAGAGCTGAAGGCTGCCGCCGAGGACTATCAGGCAGCCACAACCGATGAAGAACGTGCGGCAGCAGTGGTGCGGCGTGACACGGCTCAATCCAGCCTCAAGCAGTGGTCCGATGGCGGCAACGCCAAGATGGCGACGCAGGTGCTGGCAGGCGTATTCCAGGCGAGCCTGGGCGGGGGCAGCGCTCTAGGGGCTGCTGCTGGTGTGGCTTCCAACGAAGGATTCCTGACCAAGCTATCAGCAATTATCAACAAGGGTGTGGATGGCGATGGTATTGCCCACGAAGGGGCGATGAACCTGGCCAGCATCGGCTTGGGTCTGATCGCTGGTGGTCTGGTGGGAGATGCCACGTCGGGCGCCATCGCTGCCAACACGTCCCAGCAATATGGCTACTACGACTACCGGGACGGTAAGCGACAGTTGTTGGCCTCCGATGCTCTGCGTGAGATGGCGGGCGGTGATGAAGCCTTGCTGCAAGGCATGCGTACGCTGATCAACGAGGCCATCAAGAATGGTGCAGATCCGGCCAGTCTTGCGGCTGCGCTGACAACGCCTGGCGTCGCCAACAACATGGCGGGCATGGCGCTGGTTGAAGCATCGGCCCAGAGGGAATACGGCACGAGTTTTGGTGCGCTTGGCTTGGAGGATCAGAAGATTCTTCTTGGAATGGTGGGCAAGGTCTATGTTGAAGGTGTGCAGAGCATTGGCCCTGATGGACAGCCTCTTGCTGCTGTTGGAAGTGTCGAGAAGCTACCAACAGTAGAGGTAGTCGGTAAATCGTCCGGTGGGCTCCTGCACGCTGGCCAGCTTGTCAGCGGAGTCATCGAGAGTGGTGGTCGCGGCGTTGAGAAGGCAAGCAACTGGCTGGGTCAAGACACGGCATTGGCGCTTGCTTACGTCGCGATGGCTGCTGCTGGCGGACCGGTCAAGACGGTTGCGAGTACGCTGTTCGAAAACTCTGCGCCAGGCGAGTTCCTGCTGAACAAGAAGCAGCAGTATCTGGTCGATCCGTTTGGTAATTTTCTTGGGACCTATGGCCTAGGAGCCCAGAACGAGCAGCAGCTTCAATCGGTACGGCCTGCCACCAATATGATGGCAGGGATGGGCGTCGACTCGATGGCGTCCGTTATTGGTGTTATCAGTACAGGGAAGGCAGCCAACAGCCTTCTTGAGAGTTCGCAGGGCATTGGAAAGAAAATTGATGACGCCGAAGGTAAGATTGTTTGGGTTGATGAAAAAGCTTCGATGAGTTCCAAGGCGCGCGATTATAATGACTCTGCCCCAGGTGCGCGATCAAATGTGGAAACCCAAGCATCGCAAGCGCCTTCAATCACGAGGACTATGCCAGATGGAACGGAACGGCCTGTCAAGTTCGACGGTGTTGACGCAGATGTGTTGGTGGATCGTAAAATATCAGTAGTTACCACGCCAAAGGCGAAAGATCAGGCGTTACGTCAATCTCAAGCTTTGTCAGAACAGGGTTTAACTGGTCGCTGGGAAGTGCCCACACAGGCGCAGGCTAATCGTGCAAAGAAAATGTTCGAAGAGCTTGGCATTAAAAACATAACTGTAGAGGTGGTTAAGCCGTGAGTGAAGTTAATAAAACTTTTGCCAAAGTTATAGCTAATTTTTGTAATTTTCTAGAGTTTTCTGATGCTAAAGTTGTCGATCAAGATGCGGCTGTTCAGATGATGGAGCAGTTGGCCTTTGAGCTGCAGGAACTTCCTGATATTGAAAGGGTTCTACTATGTTCTGATTTGGTTTCGGAATCTTTAAATTATGAGGGTGAGGTTGCCGATTTTGTGAAAAATCTTCCAAGCTCACTTGGTTTGAATGAGTAGAAATCAGATCGTCAAAGACGGAGACAATTAAGCGGCGGCCCTGACCGCCAGCCTGACCTGCAGTAAGGCATAGCAACAGCGGCAGCGCGCTCGGCGGCATCGGCGCACAGGACGGCCTGAGCGGCCGTGCCCGCCAAGCCGCAGAAGCTGTCGGCAGCTATGCGGCGACCGGTCGTGCCAGCGGTGGCGCAGGCAGCATCGTGTCGCTACCGGCACCAGCGGCAGCGCAGGCACTTAGGTCGGCGCTAGCACGCAGGAGGCGTCGCTTGCTGCATCCGGCGGCATCGTCAAGATGTCGGTCGCACAGGTCATGTCCAATGACAGCGGGCTGGTACGCAGTATGGTCGATCAGGCAACTGTGCAGACCACCGCCGCCGGTACCGGTGTCACCGTGGGTGCGAACGAAACGCGCACACGTGTCGACCCAGCCACCATTCCCGTCACCAACATCGTTGGCGGCAGGCAGACCTCGCTAAGGTTAAATAAGCATGAATTTTGAGCGATTAAGTTTTGGAGTTGGGCCGATCCTAAAGGGGATGGGTCGATCTAAGGTCAGGGAGATATTGGGTGATTTTGATGAATTTAGTAAAAACTCCTTTGCAAGAAACACTGCTGATAATTTTTACAAGCATAGGGTTCACGTATTTTATTAAGAATACGACATTGTGGAGGGTGTTGAGTTCATGAGTGGGGCAAATCTATCAATTGGTGAAATAAAAGTTTTCGATGAAAATCTCGAAGATTTTTTAAAAAAAGCTAGCGATAATGGATTGAATTTTAAAAAAAAGATGATCTTGGTACCTTGCTCCAAGATGTTGAGGCTTCGTTATTTTACCCGGATGGTTTTTATATAAAGTCTGTTTACTTTGAGCTTTGACGAGGGTTGTAGTGAGGGATTTTTCAAAATTATCTATATTGATGTGAAATATAATAAGAATCCGAGTGTGGACGCCTCTGAGGGTTGCCAAATGAACTGTGTAACCGATTTGCTATTTGTTAATTACGACAACTTCATCAGCAGCAACTTCCTGCTGGACAAACTGGGCGTTCACTCGGGGTGAACTCAGAGCCACCTGGGCTATGGCGTCTATGAACGGCGCCTAGTGCTGGACCCAAGCCACCCAGCTTACCGGTCGTCGCTCTGCGGTGGATCGCGCTTGCATGCGCGGATGCGCTACATGGCTTAGACATCCTTGGACGCCTTTGGCCGGTCACCATTGCCGATTAGCGCCTGAAAGAGATTTTTCAGGAACGATTAGCAAGACTCACGACTAGCTCGCCATCGCGCATGCGAATGCTGATTTTGCTGCCAATAACAAAGCCAAGTTGTTCCAACCAGCGACCGCGCAAACGCAGTGTAGGAACACGTTGATCGCTTGCGGGGTAGTAGCCATAACCGACTGTCAGTTGTTGCGGCGGGCGCGGGCGACGTACGACGCGCCGTTGTTTTACCAGGTCGGCGGCGTTGGCGGCTTCAATCTCTTCGGGGGTGAGCATCGGGGTAAGCGGCGACTCTTTGATGCGCCAGACCGCATCGCGGGGTGGCTGGCGCCTTGCGCGCTTGCGCGTGGTGGTGCGAGATGGCGGTTGACGCATAGCAGAGTCCTCCGTTGCGAGCAGGCACCGTCGCCGATCAGCGACGGGGTGTCGGGAGGTTAGAAACCGCTCATAGCCGGCGGGCGTATTTCCCCGAAGGGTATTGTATTAGCCGCCCTCCCGACGCAGGCATCGCATCGGTTGCACCTGCGAAGTGCAGGCACAAAAAACCCACCGGTTTGACGGAGGTGGGTACCGCTATGAGAGGAGTTTCTACGCTCCTTGGAGCAAGAGATTGCTACCGCACAGGAGCCATGTCAATGGCTTCGTAACGTCGAGCTCAACGCCACCAACGCCATGAGCAATCAGGGCGTCATTGCCGGCGCCGATGTCAGCATCACCGCCGGCAACCTGCTCAACCAGGGCCGCATTGGCGGCACGGGCAGCGTGGCATTGGAAGCGCGCAACGACCTGCTCAATCAAGGCCAGATCCAGGGCCGCGATGTCGCGTTGGTGGCCGGCAACACCCTGGTCAGCGAAGCATCCAAGGCCATCAACGGCGTCGGCATCCTGTCCGGCATCAGCGCTAGTAACACGCTGCAACTGATGGCCGGCAACGACATGACATTGACCGGCACGCGCGTGCAGGCCGGTGGTAGCGCAGCGCTGGTCGCGGGCAACACCCTCAGCCTCACGCCCAGCGCCTTGCGCGACGACAGCGGCCTGCTGCGTGGCGGCGATGCGGTGTCGGTCACCACCGGCAAGGACCTGATCGTCTCTGCCGGCAACGACCTGCAACTGCATGGCGTGACCATCGCCGCTGGCGGCAGCGCAGCCCTGCAGGCGGGTAACGATCTCTCGCTGACCCCGACCACCGGCCTGGATGGCGAGGTCGCCACCCGCACCAGCATCAGCACCGGCGACAGCCTGCAATTGACCGCCGGCAACGACCTGACCATCCGCCAGGCCGAAGTGAAGGCCGGTGGCGATCTGATCGCGGCAGCGGGCAACAACCTCAACGTCGAATCCGTCCTCAACGACAGCGAGACCGACAGCTACAAGAGCCGCAACGGCAAGACCCGCGTCAGCACCACCACGACCACGCAGACCATCGACCAGCAGGCGCTCACCGCCGGTGGCAACCTGATCCTCAGCGCCGGCAACGACGTCAACCTGGTCGCCGCAAAACTCGATGCAGGCAAGGGCTTAGGGATCAGCGCTGGCAACGACATCAATGCCAGCACGCTGACCACGGTCGACACCAGCGACACGCTGGAAACGCGCAAGCGCTTCAAGCAGACCACCGCGACCCGCGACGAAACCGTCCACGGCACCGAGTTCAGTGCCGGCGGCAACCTGGCGATGCAGGCCGGCAACGACATCACCCTCACCGCCGCATCGGCCGCCACCAAGGAAGGCGGTATCAGCCTGGCCGCCGGCAACGACGTCAACCTGCTCGCCGCTAGCGAGCAGCACGACGCCGTGCAGGACATGACCAAGAAGAAGAAGGGCACGTTCTCCAGCAAGACCACAACCACGCATGATGAGTGGCACGACAACGTGGCGGTCACCACCACGCTCAGCGGCGACACGGTGCAGATTGCGGCGGGTAACGATTTGCTGTCGCAGGGCGCGCAGGTCGCCAGCACCGGCGATGTGGTGCTGGCCGCCGGCAACAACCTCACGCTGGACACGGTGCAGAACACGCACAGCGAGGAACACGAAAAGACCGTCAAGAAGTCCGGCCTGTATGGCGGTGGCGGATTTAGCGTCGCCTTGGGCGTGACCAAGAAAACCGACGGCCTGGACGTCACCGAGGTCACCAACAGCGGCAGCCTGGTCGGCAGCACCGACGGCGCAGTGACGATGACCGCCGGCAACAAGGTGTCCATCACCGGCAGCGATGTGCTGAGCGCCACCAGCACCACCATCGTGGGCAAGGAAGTCACGATTGCTGCGGCGGAAAACACTGTGGATACGGTGCAGACGTCCAAGCAGCAGAGTGCGGGTCTGACGCTGGGGCTGACCGGTGCAGCGGTCGAGGCAGCCCAAGCGGCGTATATGGCGACCAAGCGCGGGTCGGAAGTAGAGGACGACCGCCTCAAGGCGCTCTATGCGGCCAAGACGGCATACGCCATCAGCGATGCGGTAAGTGCTTACCAGGCACCGCCGACCAGCGGCGGCCAGGATGCCGTCAGCTTGAAGATCGCCCTAGGTGCCAGCAGCGCGTCGAGCAAGACGACCACGCACGACGAAACGACTGGCGGCAGCCGCATCCTCAGCGGCGGCAACGTGACCATCGCCGCCACCGACGGCGACCTCAATGTGATCGGAAGCCAGATCAACGGCCAGAATGTGACGTTGGCGGCGGCCAACAATCTCAACCTGCTCAGCAACAAGGAAACCAATACCAGCAAGTCGGAGAACAAGAACGGCGGCGGCGAGATCGGTGTCAGCGTCGGCAGCACCACCGGCTTCTACGTGAGTGCCTACGCTGGCAAGGGCAGTGCCAAGGGCAACAGCGAGTTGCACACCGAAAGCGTCGTGACGGCCAAGGACACGCTGACCCTGGCGAGCGGCAACGACACCACGATCAAGGGCGCGCAGGCGATCGGCGACACCGTGCTGGCCAAGATCGGCGGCGACTTGCTGATCCAGAGCGAACAGGACACCGACGACTACAAGAGCAAGCAGCAGCAGGCGGGCGTCAAGCTGGTTTATGGCGTCAGCGGCAGCAGCGCCAGCTACAGCCAGCAGAAGGTCAACAGCAGCTACACCAGCGTCAAGGAGCAGAGCGGCATCCAGGCCGGGAATGGCGGCTTCGACGTCACCGTTGCTGGCAACACGCACCTGATCGGCGGCGCCATCGCCAGCACGGCCGATCCCAGTCTGAACCGCCTGTCCACCGGCAGCCTGACGGTGGAGGACTTGCAGAACGAGGCCGAGTACAAGGCTGGCGGATTTGGGATCGGCACAGGCGATTGGCAATCTGTGGCGGCTGGTGCGGCCTTGAGTCTGTCGGGTAATCAGACAGGAGGTAGCAGCAGTACAACCAAGAGCGACATTGCTGCGGGCAGTGTCGAAGTGCGCAATGGGGACTCAACTGGCCTGGCTGGTCTGGATCGCAGCGCTACGGAACTGCAGCAGAGCGGACTGAAGCAGATCTTCGATGAGAAGAAGGTTGCGGAACAGCAGGAACTGGCGCAAGTCGCCGGCGAGGTCGCGTTTAGGTCGGCCAGGGAACTCATTTCCTACAAGAGGGAGCAAGCGGCTGCAGACGCAGAGCAGGCCATGGCCGATCTGGAAGCGGCCAAGGGTGATCCGGACGCGACGGCAACGGCGAAGGCACGCCTGCTCGCAGCCAATGACCAACTCGCGAAATGGAACGACGCAGGAGCTGCAAAGCAGATCACCCAAGTGACTGCGGGCGCACTGGCTGCTGCTGTCTCTGGCGGCAATGTTCTGAGCGCAGCCGGTGGCGTGTTGATGAACGAAGCGTTGTTGCCGAAGTTCGCCGACGCCTTGCAAAAGGGTGGCATACAGCCGGGGAGTGGTGCCGAGGCCACATTGATGGGTGGCCTCGGAGCGCTGCTCGGCGCTGCGGGCGGTCTCCTTGGTGGCGATGTGCAGGCTGGCGCCGCATCGGGCAATGCGGTCCAGACCTATGGCTACTACGACTATCGCGATGGGCGTGCGCAACGGCAGGCGATGGCTGCCGAGGCATTGAAGAATGTCGGGATCACTGATCCCAACGACGTTGCCGGTGTCAATGCACTTCTCGATAACTGCGTGAAGCTCGGCTGCGATCCGGACAAGCTGGTGCTGTTGCTCAAATCGCCGGATGCAGCGTCAACGCTGCGAGAGCTCGCGCAACCTGAAAGCGTTGCCTTCCAGCGCTATGGCAAGGGTTTCAATGAGCTGGACGAACAGCAGCGCAAAGATGTTATTAACCATATTCCAACGGGTGAGGTCAGCGTTGGTGCTATTGAAAACCCCCGATTGGTACCGTCACCGTTGGGGCTGTGGGAAGTACTCATGCAGATGGCGCAGCTTTTTCCAGCAGTGAGGCAGCTGACGGTTCACAGGGAATCGCGGGCTCGCAGCAATCGCAAGATGAAAATCTAAGGCTGAAGGGGGCAACGGTTGTCTCCAATCTCGCCATCGCAGGCGGGAAGAAGGTAGAGCAGTTTAAAAATTGGCTAGGTGAAGACAATGCAGAGACTGCCGCGCTGATCTTGATGGCTGCGGCAGGTGGCCCGGTGAAGACGTTGGGCAGTACACTGTGGGCGGCAACGCCGATGGCGGGGTACTTGCAGGAAAAGAAAGAGCAGTATCTGGTCAATCCGTTGACGCCGTTGATCGGTGCCAACGCATTTGGTGCTGAGACCGATCGCGATCAGCAAGCGGTGCAGCCTGCGAGCCATGCGACTAGCTCGATGCTCGTGGATACGCTGCTGTCGTCGCTTGGTGTGGTGGGCACCAAAGCTGGTGCGATCGGTATTATCAAAAGTAGCGATGGATTTTCGGGGGCATTGAAAGACGCTGAGGAACACATATCTTTCCCCGGCTCACAAGAGGTAAGCGCTGCAGTTATCCAGGATGGTCCGGCAATTGTTACAAGGAGCGTAGATCCAAAAATTTTGATTGGGAGGCAGGGTCGAGATGAAATTTCAGGATCACAAGTGAAGCGATTTACAAAGGATATGAAAGCTAATGGCTATGATGTTAATCACCCCATTGATGTGGCTAATGTTGAAGGAAAGTTGATTATAATTGATGGGCATCACCGGGCGCTTGCTGCTCCAAGAGCTGGTATTAAAAATGTGCCGGTTAACGTACATGACGTGACTAAAGAGCAGGCGGATCAGCTGATGCGAGAAGCTGCGGAAGCGAGGGGGGGACGATAGACATGAGTTTGGATAATATAAATTTTTTCCTTATATTTGTTAATCTTCAATGTCGTCTAATGAGTGGATTTTCTGAAAAATATCCTGCGGTGAAAGACTGGAAATGGCTTTCCGACTTCCCTAGAAACGGAGAGATAATGATTGATTTCGATCAATGGAAATTTGCAAGGCATGGATCAGGATTGCGTTTTAAGAGGGTGAATCGCGAGCCAAACTGGGTTGTAGACATTCATAAATTTATTGATAAGCCAAAAACAGTTGATAGTTGGCGGCTACTTCAGTTTTATGAATCTTGTGGGGAAATTGTGGATGAGGCCAAGATTGTCTCTTCACTAAACGAATTTTGCTCAAAAGGAATTTTTATTTCCAGTGGTCCTGGGCAATATACTTTGGCAGGTTGCTGAAAATCCCAGCGGCAGCACCGGCACGCAAATCGGCGCCAACACCCAGTCGGTCGCACCGGTGATGTCCAACGACAACGGCCTGGTGCGCAGCACGCTCGATCAGGCGACGGTGCAGACCACCGCCACCGCCACCGCCACCGGTACCGGTGTCACGGCGAGCGCAACCCGCACGCGCGTCGACCAGGCCAGCATCTCCGTTACCAACATCGTCGGCGGCAGGCAGACCTCGCTGACGCAGATCGAAGCGCCTAGTGCTGGACCAGATCACCGAGCTCACCGGCCGCCGCTATCTGGGCAACTACGCCGATGGCGTGGCGCAGTACCGCGCCTTGCTGGAATCGGGCGTGGCCGCTGCTGGCCAGCTGCAACTGACCGACAGTCAACAACGGCGCAAACTGGTCGTGGCAGAACTTCCAGACCGGAAGCACCGGTACAGCGGCTGGCATTGGGAGCAAAAGTGGCGATGCGACATCGACCACCACCAGCGGAATCAGTGGTGGCAGCTTGCTCATCACCGACGAGGCTGGGCAACTCGCCAAGTCTGGTAAGACCGCTGCAGATGCATTGGCGGGCCTGAAGCGCGATGTGATCAGCGGCGATGACGCAGGTGGCTTGACCAAGCAATGGGATGGTCAGGCACTGCGTGATCAAGTTGCAGCGCAAGCGCAGGTCACCGCCACTGCAGGGCAGCAGGCAACGAAGTTTGTTGGCGATTACGCACAGGGAAAAGTTGACAAGGCGGCAGAGCTCTATGCGGAAGCCGAAGCAACCGGTGACGACAGCAAGCGGGCCGAAGCTAATCAGTTGATGAAGGATTGGGGCAATGGCGGCACGTTGCGCGTGTTGTCGCATGCGGTTGTAGGCGGTCTGACAGGTGGCACGGACGGAGCGCTAGGCGCAGCCGCAGGCACGGTGGCAGCACCGTACCTGGCAGAAGCGTTGGAGAAAGCCGGAATCGATAAAGCGGTGGCTGCCACGTTGACAGGGTTGTCAGCGAGCGCGCTAGGCGCTGCGGCCGGTGGTGCTGCAGGCGGTGCCGCAGCCTTGAATGAGGTGTCCAACAATTACCTCGGCCACCAAGAGCGGATGGAATATGCCACGGCACTGATCGCTTGTTCCAAGTCTGGCACCCAGTGTGAGCGCGCCGAGCAACTGAAGGCGCTGTCGGAAGAACGCAATCTCGCGTTGCGCGGTGCGTGTAGCGATCCAGCCAGCGACGGATGTGCGGAGCAAAAACAGCTCGCTGCTGTAGCCATGCAGGATCAGCTCGATCACGCGGGGGAATACACCGCGTGGCTCGCAGGTCACGTGCCTGAGTTGGTTGGCCTGTTCAACTCCGACAAGGACGGAACGCTGACCAAGGATTTCGTCACCCATGTGACGACTGCGGACCTTGGCCACAAGCTTGCGTGTGCGATGGCAGGTGATTGCAGCAACCAAGCGCTGGCCTCGGCAGCATGGAACGGTAGCATCCCGCTATCAGTTGCAACCGCTGATTCTGCGCTGCGCGCGGCGCTTGGCATGGGAGCAGGTGCGGTCGGTGCCACCGGCCGGGTCTGGGAGATGGTTGCCGGTGTGGCACAGTTGGCCAAAGATACGAGTCCTGCCGGCCAGATCGGAAAAACGATTGATCAACTCGCCTACCTGTGGGGGAATGGTTACGCAGCTACTGCCGAGAAGAACTTCAACGACGCAAAGGGTGCGTTAAATGCAATAAAAACCGGTATCAGCGGCTATGCAGAGGATCTTGCATTTGCGGCCTACACGAATACGCACGGCTCTTGGGATATCTATGACATAGCTAAGGCAGGTGCAATTGGTGGCAAGGTCAGCGTTGACGTACTCTCGCTCGTTGTTCCAGAGCTCTATGCAGGGAGGGGGGGCGCTGCAAAGGCAGCAACAGGCGTGGGTGATGCGTTTAAGGCTGATGATGTAATTGATTATATAAATTCTTTGCGACCGAAGGATGCTCCTTCAGTGGCGTCAAATGCTAGGCTCGGCAGCGCTTCCGGCACCATTTATACGGAAACAAGGCCGCTTGCAGATGAATTTCCAAATTTGATTGGAGTGAATCCACATTATGTCGAGGGCGCTGGGCCAGGCGTTAACACTAACTGCGTATCTTGTGTGAATGCGGCGCAGGAACGACTTTCTGGGAAAAATTTGGATGCGGTTGCTGATGCAACAAAATATGCTGATATGAATGCGCTGCTTCCATCATCGCCCTTCGGATTTAATTCTCCGAGTAAGCCTGCGGCAGTTATAGAGGAAATGCTTAAGGAAGGTAGCGGTGCTGCGCGACCGCTTATTATTGAACAGCCGGGAAAGGTTAGTCATGTTATTAATGTTGTAAATAAAGACGGAAAGATTTTTTTATCGACGCCCAATTAGGTAAGATAGTTCAGCTAAATCCTGATGTGACCGTTCAGCTCGGGAGACCCCCGCTATGAAACATGAAGCGCAAGATATATCTGTTGTGGAAGCATTAAAAATTGCTGAAAAGGAAGTTTGGGTGATTTTGGGGGATGTAGTGGAAAATGAATTTCCGATATTTAGTGAGAGGCATCTGGAAGCAGAATTTTGCTGGATGTTTTTTTTAAGGGGGGATATAAATATACCTCCCGATAGAATGCTTGGTTTGAAATGGGCTTACGCTGTAAGTAAAAAAGGGCGTTTCGCAATGGTCCAGGATCTTTCATCTGACGAGGATAAGCTCCAAGACTATTTATTGAAAATGTCAGACCACTTCATGAGGAGAAATGAGTAAGCCGAAAAAAATGAAAAAAGGGGCGGAGGTAGTTAAGCGGGACTCCGCCCTGGTTGCCAGCATGACCGGCGGCCAAGGAGCCAGCATCAACGGCGCCAACATCAGCCACGGCGCCGTCGGCAGCGATGGCCGCATCGTCAGCGGCGCCTCGCTCAATGACGTTAGCGCACAAGGTGGATTGAGCGGCCGCACGCGGCAAGCCGCGGCAAATGTAGGTGGTCAGGCCGCCATTAGTCGGGCTAGTAGTGGGGGCGGTCAGCATCAGCGTGGCGAGAAACACCACCGGCAACGCGGGTGCGCAGGTTGATGTGAGTACGCAGGATGCGTCGCTTGCGGCATCCGTCGGCATCGTCAAGATGTCGGTCGCACTGTCCATGAAGGGGATGTTGAAAATTTACGCGTGCTGCGTAATCCGGAGTATGCGATAGATCGTTATTGCGCACATGTATTGCGCCGCAAACCGGGTCAATTTGACTTCAGCGATTGGAGCGAGCCATTTCGCCCTTGATAGTGGGACGGTGGTGGATTCGATATTGGTTAGATATGGCACTCATAGTGCTGGACCCAGCAAGTAAAGTTCCTCCGGAATTTTCTCTTTGAAAATTTAGTAATAGCCAGCTCAAAATTATGCTCGGTGGGTGTGGTTATGATCGGTACGGCTCTAGCCATCAATCTGATCGCTGAGGCCGGAGTCTGTAAATTGCAGCCTCCGTTTGCGGCGCGTGCATTGACCACTTGGAACCGATTTCACCGCAAATGGGCCGCGCGGCAACCGGTCTGGGCGGCATCAACGCCTGGCGCAGCAACGGCCCGGGCCGTCGCTACCTGATCGAGACCGATCCGCGCTTCGTCAACTACGACAACTTCATCAGTAGCGACTTCCTGCTGGACAAGCTGGGCGTGGACCCGGAGTGGACCCAGACCCGCCTGGGCGATGGCTTCTATGAGCAGCGCCTGGTGCTGGACCAGATCACTCAGCTCACCGGCCGCCGCTACCTGGGCAACTACGCCGATGGCGTGGCGCAGTACCGCGCCTTGCTGGAATCGGGCGTGGCCGCTGCTGGCCAGCTGCAACTGAGCATGGGCGTTGGCCTGACCGCCGAACAGGCCGCTGCGCTCACGCAGGACATCGTGTGGATGGTGGAGCAGGAGTACCAGGGCCAGACCGTGCTGGTGCCGGTGGTGTACCTGGCCTCCAACTCGCTGCAGTTGCGTGGCAACGGCGCCTTGATTGCCGGCGGCAACGTCGAGCTCAATGCCACCAACACCATGAGCAACCAGGGCGTCATCGCAGGCGCCGACGTCAGCATCACCGCCGGCAACCTGCTCAACCAGGGCCAGATCCAGGGCCGCGATGTCGCACTGGTGGCCCGACGTACCCCGATTTTAAGTAGCACCTCAGTTTTGGAGTCCAACTCGCCCGGAGATTTGGACATGACGTTACCAATCCGTACGGCCTTAGTAGAGCTTTGACTTGCTCAGTTGCGTCGTCATGGCTTGCACACATGCTCTGGCAGGCTGGCGAACGTTGACAACTCACCTCGACCGTCATGACGCAACATCGTTTAAACACATCGCAATGGTTCGGTCTTCTCGGCTGGCTGGTGCTGTGCTACGCAGTCGCCGCGCTGGGCGCAATGGCATCAATCCAGGCGGCCAGCTTTTATGCGCAGCTGCAGCGGCCGGCATGGGCGCCGCCGGGTTGGTTGTTCGGGCCGGTGTGGACGGTGCTGTACGGGATGATGGCGGTGTCGGTGTGGTCGGTGTGGCGCCGTGGGGGATGGGCTGGCGCGCGTGTGGCGCTGACTCTTTTCTTGGTGCAGCTGGCGCTCAATGGGCTGTGGAGTTGGTTGTTCTTTGCATGGCATCTGGGGGCGTGGGCGTTTACGGACATCGTGGCGCTGTGGCTGGTGCTGGCGGCGACCATCGGTGTGTTTGCGAAGAGGCAAGCTCTGGCGGCGTGGTTGTTGGTGCCGTATCTGGCATGGGTGAGCTTTGCGGGGGCGCTCAATTTTTCGGTCTGGCAACTCAACCCTCAGATGCTTGGCTGATCTTCGCTGCTGACCTTGGCTCGCACCGATTCGGGTTTCCGATAGCGACGGTCTGTTGCTTGATGCGAAGTGGCCTGTTGCTCGAAGCAACCTGATGCCTGCGGCGATGTGATGCCTCGGGCGCAACCGATCCAGCTAGCTATATGGCTTCAGCCAAGCACATGACTCGACCAATGAAGGTCAGAAACCTGCGCAGCACGGCTCTGCAAGGCCGATCCAAAAGTTTCCATAGCAATCAATTGCTTGCGCGCTCAGTGCTTAAATCCCTGAGCGGCAAGGTTTTCTGTTCCATGTGCCGGGCGCGTGCACCTGCCCATTCACGCAACGCTTGACAGGCCTCGTCCCGGTGATGTCTTTTGCATGCATGGGTAACGCCTCCGCCATCGCTTCGCTTCTCTGCCAGCCGCTGCTGCGGGTCGGTGCATGCGTGACCGGCATTACCACCATCATTACTACCGCCACCATTCGCCCGGTGCGGTCCGTCGTCTTCGCGTAACTTCCGAAAACAACGGCCCCGCACCCGGATCAGGATGCGGGGGCTTCCCTCTCTCATCCGATGCGGACGGGGCCTCCCCAACGAGGTCTGTCGATGTCATCGCATGCTGTTTCGTTCGAACCCGCTGCTGTTCTTGCGTCCTCTGCGCGCACTGTCGTGCACAAATTCGGCGGCACCTCGGTGGCAGATGCCGAGCGTTATCGGCATGTGGCGCAGCTGCTGCTTGCACGCGACGAGACGGTGCAGGTCACCGTGGTCTCGGCGATGAAGGGCGTCACCGATGCCTTGATCGAACTGGCCGAACTGGCGGCGAAGAATCGCCCCGAATGGCGCGAGCGGTGGCACGAAACGCGCGCACGCCATCGCGGTGCGGCGGTCGCCTTGCTCGGCGAGCATTCCGGGCCAACGGTGGAGTGGCTGGACGAACGCTTCGCGCATCTGTCGCAGATCCTCGGCGCGCTGGCGGTCATCGGGGAATTGCCGCGCGAAGTGCTCGACCGCGTGCAAGGACTGGGCGAGGTGTATTCGGCGCAGTTGCTGGGCGATCACTTTCGCGCGATCGGCGAAGACTGCGCAGTGCTGGACGCGCGCGATGTGCTGGTGGTCAATCGCGGCGAACTCGGTGTGGATGTGGACTGGGAGGCGAGTGCGCAGCGCCTCGCAACCTGGCGGCAAGCGCATCCGCAGACGCGCGTGGTGGTGACCGGATTCGTGGCGCGCGACCGTGCCGACCGCGTCACGACGCTGGGCCGCAACGGCAGCGATTATTCGGGTGCCATCTTCGCTGCATTGTTCGATGCAGACGAACTGCATATCTGGACCGATGTGGATGGCGTGCTGTCGGCCGACCCGCGCGTGGTGCCCGAAGCGGTGCAACTGGAAACACTGAGCTACGACGAGGCCTGCGAGCTGGCATATTTCGGTGCGAAGGTGGTGCACCCGCAAACGATGTCGCCGGCGATCGAGCGCGGCCTGCCGATCATCATCCGCAACACCTTCCAGCCCGAGCATCCCGGCACGCGCATTACTGCCAGTAGCGCGGTGAGCGGGCCGATCAAGGGTCTGACGTTGAGCCCGGATCTGGCGGTGCTGAATCTGGAAGGCACCGGTCTGATCGGTGTGCCGGGCACGGCCGAGCGCGTGTTCGCCGCGCTGCGCACCGCGCAGGTGTCGGTGGTGATGATCTCGCAGGGTTCGTCGGAACATTCGATCTGCTGCGTGGTCAAGCAGCACGAGTCCGAGCGTGCACGCAACGCATTGTTGCAAGCGTTCGCGCATGAACTCACGGTCGGGCAGGTGCAGCGCGTGCAGCTGACCACCGGCATCAGCGTGCTCGCAGCAGTAGGCGATGGTATGGCCGGTCAGCCGGGTGTGGCGGCGCGCTTGTTCGAATCGTTGGGGCGAGCCCAGGTCAATATCCTGGCAATTGCGCAGGGCTCCTCCGAACGCAATATCTCGGTGGCGATCGATGCGGCGCACGCCACCAAGGCGTTGCGCGCGGCGCATGCCGGTTTCTGGTTGTCGCCGCAGACGTTTTCTGTGGGCGTGATCGGCCCGGGCAATGTGGGCGCGGCATTGCTGGACCAACTGCGCAACGCGCAACCGCAGTTGTTAGGCAAGGCCAATCTTGATCTGCGCCTGCGCGCGGTGGTCTCACGCGGTCGCATGCTGCTGGACGAACGCGGCTTGGTCGGCGACTGGCGCGATGCGTTTGCATCGTCCGCAACGCCCACCGATCTGGAACGCTTCACCACGCATCTGCTGTCTGCGCATCTGCCGCATACGGTGATCATCGATTGCAGCGGCAGCGCCGAAGTCGCAGACCGTTATGCGGGCTGGCTGGCAGCCGGCATCCACGTGGTGACGCCGAACAAGCAGGCAGGCTCCGGCCCGCTGGCGCGCTATGAGGCGATTCGCGCAGCGGCCGACGCCAGTGGTGCGCGCTTCCGTTATGAAGCCACCGTGGGCGCCGGTTTGCCGGTGATCACCACACTGCGCGACCTGGTCGACACCGGCGATGCAGTCACGTCCATCGAAGGCATCTTCTCCGGCACGTTGGCATGGTTGTTCAACAAGTACGACGGCAGCGTGCCCTTCGCCGAACTGGTGACGCAGGCGCGCGGCATGGGCTATACCGAACCGGATCCGCGCGACGATCTGTCCGGCGTGGACGTGGCGCGCAAGTTGGTGATCCTGGCGCGCGAAGCAGGGCGCTCCATCAGCCTGGAAGATGTGCAGGTTGAAAGCCTGGTGCCGGAAGCGCTGCGCCAGGCCAGCGTGGACGATTTCATGGCGCGCTTACCGGAAGTGGATGCGTCCTTCGCGCAACGTCTGGCCCAAGCGCATGCGCGTGGCAATGTGCTGCGCTATGTCGCGCAGCTGCCGCCGGACCGCGCGCCCAGCGTGGGCCTGGTCGAGCTGCCGGCCGATCACGCGTTCGCCAATCTGCGTCTGACCGATAACGTGGTGCAGTTCACCACGCGGCGCTACTGCGAGAACCCGTTGGTGGTGCAGGGCCCGGGTGCCGGTCCGGAAGTGACCGCGGCAGGCGTGTTCGCCGATCTGCTGCGCGTGGCGGCAGGCGAGGGCGCGCGGCTGTGACGCATGCTGTTGTCAGCCAGGCCGGCGTGAGCCAGGCGGCCGTGGTGCAGGCGCAGGGCAGCGATCACGCTTCCCTGGGCAAGCACGGCTTGCACGAAGCGCGCGCCTTCGCGCCGGCATCGGTTGCGAATGTCGCGGTGGGATTCGACCTGCTCGGCTATCCGATCGATGGAATCGGCGACACAGTGACCGTGCGCCGTATCGACGCGCCAGTGGTGCGCATCGCTGCGATTCGCGGCACGACGGTGGCGCTGCCACTGGATGCCGAGCGCAACACTGCAGGCGCTGCACTCATTTCGCTGCGGTCCGCCTTGCAACTGCCTTATGGATTCGAAATCGAGATCGACAAAGGCATCGCGTTGAGCTCGGGCATGGGCGGGTCTGCCGCGTCATGCGTCGCGGCGTTGGTGGCGGCAAACGCGCTGCTGGCCTCGCCGTTGGATCACCACCAGCTCTACCAATACGCGCTCGATGGCGAAGCGGTGGCCAGCGGCAGCCGCCACGGCGACAACCTGGGGCCGCTGTTTGTCGGTGGCTTGGTGCTGTGCACGCTGGAGCGCCTGGTACCGATCGCGGTGCCTCCAGCGTGGCATAGCCTGCTGGTGCATCCGGATGCAGTGCTGGAAACGCGGCGCGCGCGCGAAGCCTTGGCAGGAAACTATCAATTGCGCGAATTCGTCGCGCAGAGCACCAATCTGGCGTTGGTGTTGGCCGGTTGCCATGGCTGCGATGCAGACCTGGTACGCGCAGGCTTGCGTGATGTGCTGATCGAACCGCGTCGCGCCCCATTGATCGCCGGCTTCGCCGAAGCCAAACAGGCAGCGCTGGACCACAACGCCTTCGGCGCCAGCATTTCCGGCGCCGGGCCGAGCGTGTTTGCCTGGTTCGAATCGCGCGCCGCGGCCGAAGCTGCGGCACCGGCAGTGCAGGCCGGGTTTGCGGCCGTAGGGTTCGATAGCCAGGCCTGGGTCTCGCCGATCGCAAGTCCTGCGGCGCGGTTGCTCGAATGAATCGGGACGCACGCAATGACAACGCGCCGCAGGCAGCCGGTAGCAGGTCTGGCCTGCAGCTTGCCACACGTCATTTAGTCGACGACGACTTCGCTGATCTGCATGACCGGGGTCAGGTCGGTGTAGTTGGCGATGTCGGCGAGGATTTCCTGTGCATGCGGCCCGAAGCTGGCGTTGAAGGTCTCCACCGACTCGCAAAAGATGTGGCACATGCCGATGAACGCCGGCGGGCTGCCGGCGTCGCCGCCGCTGATGCCTTTGTCCACGGTGTATTTCAAACAGGCCGCGCCCATGCGCGCGCTCACCAGCGGCATGTGCCGGTCGCGGTAGTAGGCGTGATCGAAGCGGGCGCCGTCGCGGTACGGGTACATCACACTGACCTTGATCATCTGCCGACTCCACGGAAGGGTGCGCGCAGCATAGCCCCGCGCCATCGACCGGACGCAACCCTGCGGCCGAACGCCGGCGCAACGCGACGCCCGGCGACGTCACGCGCGGCACCGCTTGTCACGGGCACCGCCCAGCCTTCGCTTTATCTGGAGTCATGCTGATGTTTATCTCCACCCGTGGCGGTGCCCCCGCCGCAAGCCTGAGCCAAGCCATTGCCGCCGGGCTGGCGCCCGATGGCGGCCTCTACGTGCCGCAGACCCTTCCACCTGCCCGTACGCTGGTTGCGGGCGCCGGCCTGGCCGACACCGCCACTGCGCTGTTGCAGCCATTTTTCGAGGGCGACGCACTGGCGGCCGAACTGCCTGCCATCTGTGCCGAAGCCTTCGATTTCCCGGCGCCGTTGGTGGCGCTGGGTACGCCGGGCGATTACGCGCTGGAGCTGTTTCATGGCCCCACGGCGGCGTTCAAGGATTTCGGTGCGCGCTTCCTGGCGGCCTGCCTGACCCGCTTGCGCCGCGCTGAAGACCGCCCGCTCACCATCCTGGTCGCCACCTCCGGCGACACCGGCGCCGCCGTGGCCGCCGCGTTCTATCGCCAGCCCGGCCTGCGCGTGGTGGTGCTGTATCCGGACGGCCGCGTGTCGCCGCGGCAGGCGCATCAGTTGGGGTGTTTCGGCGACAACATCCAGGCCTTGCGCGTGGCCGGCTCGTTCGACGACTGCCAGGCGATGGTCAAGCAGGCCTTGAACGATGCCGCGTTGCAGACGCAGGTGCCGCTGAGTTCGGCCAACAGCATCAGTCTGGGCCGGCTGCTGCCGCAGATGAGTTACTACGCGCATGCCGCCCTGCAGCATCATGCAGCGTCGGGCAGCGTGCTCAATCTGGTGATACCCACCGGTAACCTGGGCAACGCGCTGGCGGCGATCATCGCGCGCGCGCTCGGGGTGCCGTTGGGCCGCATCGCGCTGGCGTCCAACGCCAATCACGTGTTGCCGGACTATTTCGCGGGCGATGCCTACGCACCGCAGCCCAGCGTGTCCACCCTGGCCAATGCGATGGACGTGGGCGCGCCGAGCAATTTCGAGCGGCTGCGGTGGCTCTACAACGGCGACGATGCCGCCTTGCGTGAGGAATTCCGGGCCTTGTCGGTGGACGATGCGGCGATTCGCAACACCGTGCAGCAGCGCTTCGCGCGCTACGGCGAGGTGCATTGCCCGCATACCGCCACCGCGGTGCATGTGCTCGAACAACTGCGTGCCGAAGGCGCGGAGGGCGGCACTGGCGACTGGGCGGTAGCGGCCACCGCGCATCCGGCAAAGTTCGAGGGCGTGGTGGAGCCGCTGATTGGCCGTTCCGTAGAGGTTCCGCCGGCACTGGCCGCACTGCTGCAGCGCCCAGCGCATGCCGAAGCACTGGCGCCGGACTACGCCGCCCTTCGGAAGCGCTTGCTTGCCGATGCCACCTGACCCAACGCGTTCAGCCACCGGGGTTGGAAAGTGGCCCATATGCGGCTATTTCTAGGGGGTGCGGCCCCGCTGTGGCGCCGCGTTCGCTGTGGGTTGTTGCATGTCTGATCGAATGATCGCCGTTGCCGCCGTCTTGTGCGGGTGGGCAGCGGCCAGTGCTGCCAGTGCGGCCGATGCATTGGCTGGATCGCCGGTCCCGCCACTGGGCGCCCCGCGTGTGGGTCTGGTCGAGGCGCTGGCGCGCCAGGCGCCGTCGCTGGACCGTCAGGTGCTGGCCCTGGCCACAGAGGCGCTGCAATGCGCCCGCCAGCACCAGCAGGTGGGTGCCGAACGGGTGCTCAGCGTCATCGACTACAGCCGGCCCTCGACCGAGCGCCGGCTCTGGGTGTTCGATCTGGACAAGCAACGCCTGTTGTTTCGCGAATGGGTCGCGCACGGGCGCAATACCGGCGAGAACCTGGCGGCGAAGTTCTCCAATAACGACGGCAGCTTCCAGTCCAGCCTGGGCGCATTCACCGCGCAGGAGTCGTACACCGGGCACAACGGTTACTCGTTGCGGCTCAAGGGTCTGGAGCCGGGGTTCAACGACCACGCGCGCGACCGCGCCATCGTGATCCACGGCGCGCCCTATGTCAGCGAAGCCATCATCCGCACGCAGGGCCGGCTCGGCCGCAGCCTGGGCTGCCCGGCGGTGCGGCCAGCGGTGGCCAAGCAGTTGATCGATACATTGCGCGACGGTGCGTTCGTGTTCGCCTACTACCCGGATCGCGCCTGGCTGCGCCAATCGCGGCTGCTGAGCGGTGGCTGTGGCGGTGCGGCAGCGCGTGCAGTGGCCGGGCGCTGAGTGATCGCAGGCGGGTGCCCGACGCCAGTGTGCGCTCGGCGTGAAGCACGGCGCCGCTTTCGAATCGGTCGGTAAGTCGCTGCGCGGCTGTCAGCATGCGGATGGCTTGCATCATTTTGGAGCGGCTGCCTGCAAGCAACTGCGTCGCCTCAGGCGAGCGCTGCCGAGCGGCACCGACGCCGACGAGTGCGCAATCATGCGTGATATTGGCGGGCTGTTCCGGATCGACCGCCTGGACACTGGGCGCCGCCGTGTCAATCGGTCAACCAGTCGCACGGGTAAGCGCACACTGGCGCTCACGCGATCCCAACAGCCTCACACCGTATCGCCGGCGAGACGGCGCAGGGCGGCGTAATCCAGGATCTGCACCACCTGCAGTTGCGGTAGCGCGATCAACTGCTGCTGCCGCAGCTTGGTGAAGGTGCGGCTCACCGTTTCCACGGTCAGCCCCAAGTGGTCGGCGATGTCGCTGCGGCTCATCGGCAGCGCCACGGTATCGCCGCTGGCGCCGGGCTGGGTGGAGCGGGCTGCAAGCCGGAGCAGGAAATGCGCCAGCCGTTCGCTGGGTTGCAGGCGCGCCAGCAGCAGGCCGGTGTCCTGCGCGGCGGCCAGTTCCATGCTGGCGCGTTGCAGCAGCTTGCGTTCCAGCTGCGGGTAGCGCTCGCGCAGCTGGCGCATGTGCGCCATCGGCGTGCGGCACACCCGGCTGTCGACGATGGCTTCGATATCGTGGCGGTGCCGCGCGGTTTCGGTGAGCCCGACGTAGTCGCCGGGCAGCACGAAGCCGGTGATCTGGCGACGTCCGTCGGCCAGCGTGCGCACCATGCGCAACGCGCCGGAGGTCACGGTATAGACGTTGTGCTGGGTCTCGCCCGCACGTACCAGGGTGCTGCCGGGCGCATAGGCCGCTGCATGGGTGACCTGGTCCAGTGCGTCCATTTCCTGCGCCGAGAGCGCCGCACAAATGGCCCGGCCGCGCACGGCGCAAAGGGCGCAATCTGAGGTGGGCGTGCCGCTGGCGGATGCCGCGCTGGGCGCCGGGCAGGTCGCGCTGGGGTCGGAAAGCTGCCGGTACATGGGCCACGCACTGCTGGGACGCATTGAATGATACGCCATGCGGTCAGCGCGGCCGCCCAGCCGTTAGAATTGTGCGTTCGCCACATTGTCCTGCAGGAGTTTCGCTCGTGATCAAGCCCCGTACGCCGCCCGGCATCATGGAATTGCTGCCGCGCGAGCAGATCGCGTTCCAGCGCATGCTGGACGTCATCCGCCGCAACTACGAGCGGTTCGGGTTCCTGCCGGTCCAAACGCCGGTGTTCGAGCTGTCCGATGTACTGCTGACCAAATCCGGCGGCGAAACCGAGCGCCAGGTGTATTTCGTGCAGTCCACCGGCGCGCTGGCCAATGCCGCCGCTGCGGCCGATGAGGGCGCCGAGAACGGCGGCTTGCCGGAGCTTGCGCTGCGCTTCGACCTGACCGTGCCGCTGGCACGCTACGTCGCCGAGCACGAGCATGACTTGAGCTTCCCGTTCCGGCGCTACCAGATGCAGCGCGTGTATCGCGGCGAGCGCGCACAGCGTGGGCGATTCCGCGAGTTCTACCAGTGCGACATCGACGTCATCGGCAAGGATGCGCTGAGCATCCGCTACGACGCCGAAGTGCTGGCGGTGATCCATGCGGTGTTTGCCGAGCTGGGCATCGGCGACTTCAAGGTGCAGTTGAACAATCGCAAGCTGCTGCGCGGCTTCTTCGAAAGCCTGGGCGTGGCCGAAGGCGAGTTGCAGCTGGCGGTGCTGCGCGAGGTCGACAAGATCGACAAGCGTGGCGCCGATTACGTGCGCGACACACTGGTGGGCGAGGGCTTTGGCATTCCTGCCGAGCAGGTCGCCAGGATTCTCGCCTTCGTGGCGGTGCGCTCCAACGGGCATGCCGATGCGCTGGCGCAGTTGCAGGCGCTGGAAGGCTCGGTCGGGGCCAGCGCGACGCTGGGCGAAGGCATCGCCGAGTTGCGCGAAGTGCTGGAGCTGGTCAAGGCGCTGGGCGTGCCGGAGAGCGCTTACTGCCTGAACTTCTCGATCGCGCGCGGGCTGGACTACTACACCGGCACCGTCTACGAAACCACGCTGACCGACCACCTGCAGATCGGCTCGATCTGCTCGGGCGGCCGTTACGACAGCCTGGCCAGCCACTACACCAAGTCCAAATTGCCCGGCGTGGGCATCTCGATCGGCCTGACCCGCCTGTTCTGGCAGCTGCGCGAGGCCGGCCTGATCCAGGGTATCGCCGAAAGCAGCGTGCAGGCGATGGTGGCGCTGATGGACGAGACCCGCCTGGACGACGCGCTGGATATCGCGCGCCGGCTGCGCATCGGCGGCATCAACACCGAAGTGCAGATGGAGCCGAAGAAAATCGGCAAGCAGTTCCAGTATGCGGCTCGTGCCGGCATCCGCTTCGTGGTGCTGGCCGGCGACGACGAACTGGCACGCGGCGTGGTGGCAGTGAAAGACCTGGTGCGCGAGCAGCAGTTCGATGTGGCCCGCGATGAGCTGGCCAGCACCTTGCAGGTGGAACTGGAGCAGGCCAGGGCGATGCTGGTGGCTGGCCGCGTCCAGGGCGACTGATCCTGTCAATTTGAAGATTTCACGGGTCTGGTGACTATTTCGCCGGCCAACTACGCGCCGTCGCGCAGAACGCGCCCACTGATATCCGGATGTCAGTGGGCGTTTTCGTAATGGGCAGGTGCGCGAGCAGTTCCTCCATGAACGCTTCGATGCGGTCGACTTGCCCCAAAGCCGGTGTTTGCGTTAATGTACTAACACGCTATTACATTAACGCAATGAAACAACGACCTGCCCCCCGCGAAAATACCGACGTTGCCGCCTCGCTGACGATGCTGGCCAACGCACTGGCATGCCTGCGCGCGCCCGAGGCGGTCGAAGCGTTTCTGCGTGACCTCTGCACGCCCGCCGAGCTGGAAGCCATGGCCGACCGCTGGCGGGTGGTGCCCTTGTTGATCAAGGGCGTGCCGTATCGCGAAATCCACGAGCTGACCCAGGTCAGCGTGACCACCATCGGGCGCGTTGCGCGCACCCTGGACCACGGTGCCGGCGGCTATGCCGCGGCCCTGCGCGAGCAGTCGTCGCGCCCCGACGACTCCCACTGAGAGAACAAGATGAGTGCTTCCACGGCAGCGCCGGCACGTGACCGGTTGCGTATCGCCATTCAGAAGAGCGGCCGCCTGGCCGAGCCGGCGCGCAGCCTGCTGGCCGCCTGCGGGCTGAGCTGGCGGCAGAGCCGCGACAAGCTGTTCTGCTACGGCGAGTCGTTGCCGGTGGACCTGCTGCTGGTGCGCGACGACGATATCCCCGGCCTGATCGCCGATGGCGTCTGCGACTTGGGCATTGTCGGCCAGAACGAGCTGGAAGAGCAGGCCGCCGAGCGCCGCCGTCATGGCTTGCCGGCCGCCTATCACGCGGTGCGTGGGGTCGGCTTCGGCCAGTGCCGCCTGATGCTCGCCGTGCCGGAAGAATGGGACTGGCACGGCGTGGCGCAACTGGCGGGCAAGCGTATCGCCACCAGCTACCCGGCGATCCTGGCCGATTGGCTGGAGCGGCAGGGCATCGAAGCGACGGTGGTGGAGTTGTCCGGTTCGGTGGAAATCGCACCGCGCCTGGGCACTGCCGATCTGATCTGCGATCTGGTCTCCAGCGGCGCCACCCTGGCCGCCAACCAGCTCAAGCCGGTCGAACTAGTGATGGAAAGCGAAGCGGTGCTGGCCGGCGCGGTGCGCGAGCCTGCCGATGCGCGTGCCGGCCTGCTGGCAATGCTGCTGCGGCGCATGGACGGCGTGCTCAAGCTGCGCGACAGCAAGCTGCTGATGTTCCGTGCCGAACAGACCAAGGTCGATGCGCTGCGCCGTCTGCTGCCCGATGCTGATCCGTTGGTGCAGTTGCCCGACGATGGCAACGGCGCGCTGCGCTTGCAGACCATGTGCCACGGCGCGGTGACCTGGCAGCGCCTGGAAGAACTCGAACGCGCAGGTGCGCAAGGCTTGATGGTGTTGACGGTGGAGCGCTCGCTGGCATGAAGATTCTCGATTGGTCCCAACTCGACGGTGCCGCACAGACCGACGCATTGACCCGCCCGGTGCAGACCGTGGCCGCACGAACGCGCGATGCGGTCGCCGCGTTGATTGCCGACGTACGCACGCGCGGCGATGCCGCATTGCGCGAGATCACCGCGCATTTCGATGGCGTGTCGCTGGACAGCTTCGCAGTGAGCGAAGCCGAATTCGCCGCCGCCGAAGCGGCCGTCCCACCGGAGCTGCGCCAGGCCATGCAGGATGCGGTTGCACGCATCGACACCTTCCACCGCGCCGGTATGAGCGGGGGCTATGCGGTGGAAACCGCGCCCGGTGTGGTGTGCGAAAAGATCGTGCGTCCGATCGGTCGTGTCGGTTTATACGTGCCGGCCGGCAGCGCGCCGTTGCCGTCGACGGCATTGATGCTCGGCGTGCCTGCGCGTCTGGCCGGATGCCGCGAGGTGGTGTTGTGCACGCCGCCGCGCAAGGACGGCAGCGTGGACCCGGCGGTGCTGGTGGCCGCGCGGCTCACCGGCGTGCGCCGCGTGTTCAAGCTCGGCGGTGCGCAGGCGATCGCGGCGATGGCGTATGGCACCGAATCGCTGCCCAGCTGCGACAAGCTGTTCGGCCCGGGCAACAGCTATGTCACCGAAGCCAAGCAGCAGGTGGCCCAGTCCGGTGCGGCGGCGATCGACATGCCGGCCGGCCCCTCGGAAGTCTTGGTGATCGCCGATGCGGGCGCGCAACCGGCGTTCGTGGCTGCTGACCTATTGTCGCAGGCCGAACACGGGCCCGATTCGCAGGTGCTGTTGCTCTCCGACAGCGACGCGTTGATCGGTGCGGTGCGAGCGCAGCTGGAAGTTCAGCTGGCGCAACTGTCGCGTGCCGACATTGCGCGCCAGGCGCTGGCGCAATCGCGGCTGATCAAGGTGCAGACGCTGGATGAGGCGTTTGCGATCAGTAATCGCTATGCGCCGGAACATCTGATTCTTGCGCTGCGCGAACCGCGCGGATGGTTGGCGCAAGTCGAAGCGGCCGGATCGGTGTTTCTCGGCGATTACACGCCCGAAGCGCTTGGCGACTACTGCAGCGGCACCAATCATGTATTGCCGACCAGCGGTGCGGCGCGCGCCTACAGCGGCGTGAGCGTGGCCAGCTTCCAGAACATGGTCAGCGTGCAGGCAGCCAGCAAGGCCGGCATCGACGGTATCGGCGCATGCGCTTTGGTCCTCGCACGGGCCGAGGGGCTGGATGCGCATGCCAACGCGGTGGCGCTACGCATGGGAGTGGCGGCATGAGCGCGTCGTCGATTCTGGATCTGGTACGCGAAGACCTGCGTGCATTCGCGGGCTATTCGTCGGCGCGCACCAGCGCGTTGCAAGGCGATGTGTGGCTCAACGCCAACGAGTCTGCCTGGGCCAATCCCGCCGATCCCGACGCCAGCGCGCGGCGCTATCCCGACCCGCAACCCAAGGGCCTGCGCAGCGCGCTTGCGGCGCTGTACGGTTGCGCACCGGAGCAGCTGTTGATCGGCCGCGGCAGCGACGAGGCGATCGATCTGCTGGTACGTGGCCTGTGCGTGCCAGAGCGCGATGCGGTGCTGGTCACGCCGCCGGTGTTCGGCATGTACGCCGTGTGCGCACGGCTGCAGAACGCGCCGCTTGTGGACGTGCCGCTGGTCGATGGGCCCGACGGTTTCCATACGGATATCCCGGCGATCGTGGCAACGGCATTGTCTTCGAACGCCAAGTTGGTGTTCCTGTGTTCGCCGTCCAATCCTGCTGGTTCGGCCATCGCGCTGGACCAGATCGAACAAGCGCTGCAGGCCTTGCAAGGCAAGGCGCTGGTGGTGGTGGACGAGGCCTACGGCGAATTTTCCGATGTGCCTTCGGCGGTCGGCCTGCTCGGGCGTTACGACAATCTCGCCGTGTTGCGCACGCTTTCCAAAGCGCATGCATTGGCGGCGGCACGTATCGGCACGCTGATCGCCAATGCCGAGTTGATCGCCTTGCTGCGCCGCTGCCAGGCGCCGTACCCGGTGCCTACACCATGTGCAGCCATGGCCGAGCAGGCTTTGTCTGCGCCAGCGCTGGAGGTTACCCGCCGCCGCATCGCCGAGGTGCGTAGCGAACGCGAACGTATGCACAAGGCGTTGGTGCAGCTGCCCGGCGTACGTCAGGTCTATCCCTCGCAAGGCAACTTCCTGCTGGTGCGTTTCGACGATGCCGAAGGCGCATTCCAGGCGCTCCTGGAGGCCGGGGTGGTGGTGCGCGATCAACGCGCAGTGCCGCGCCTGGCCGACGCGTTGCGGATCACGCTGGGCACGCACGAACAGAACCAGCGCGTGCTGAGCGCGCTACAACGCACGCAGGAGGCCGCCGCATGACCCCGATTCTTTTTGTCGACCGCGACGGCACGCTGATCGCCGAGCCGGCCGATTACCAGATCGACGCCTACGAAAAATTGCGCTTGGTCGATCACGTGATTCCGGCGATGCTCAAGCTGCGCGATGCCGGCTATCAGTTCGTCATCGTCAGCAACCAGGATGGGTTGGGCAGCGAGAGCTACCCACGCGCGTCCTTCGACGGCCCGAACAATCTGATGCTGCAGATCTTCGCCAGCCAGGGCATCGAATTTCGCGAAGTGCTGATCGATTGCAGCTGGCCTGCCGACAATGCGCCCACGCGCAAGCCCGGTATCGGCCTGATGGTGCCGTATCTGCAGGACCGCACCATCGACTGGGCACGCTCGGCGATGGTGGGCGACCGCATCACCGACATCCAGTTCGCGCAGAATCTGAATATCCGCGGGTTTCAGCTGCGCACCGATGAGTTCGGCGGCGAGTGGGACTGGTCCGGCATCGCCCACGAGCTGGCCGATGCGCCACGCCGTGCGCTGGTCCAGCGCAATACCAAGGAAACCAGGATCCGCGTCGAACTGGATCTGGATCGTGTCGCCGAGCCGAAGACTGCCACCGGTCTGCCGTTCTTCGACCACATGCTGGAACAGATCGGCAAGCATGGCGGTTTTGCGCTGGAGATCCGTGCCGAAGGCGATCTGCATATCGATGAGCACCACACCATCGAAGACACCGGCCTTGCGCTGGGCCAAGCGCTGCGTGAAGCGCTGGGCGATAAACGCGGCATCGGCCGTTACGGCTTCGATCCGGAAAGCAGCCCCTGGCGTGTCGCGGGCGACACGCCGCAGCACGGCTTCACGTTGCCGATGGACGAAACCATTGCCAGTGCGGCGCTGGATTTCAGTGGTCGCCCGTATTTCGTCTTCGAGGGCGAATTCAAGCGCGAGCGCGTCGGCGACATGCCCACCGAACTGGTGCCGCATTTCTTCCGTTCGATCTGCGATGCGTCCGGCTTGAATCTGCATCTGACCGTGCGTGGCGAGAACGATCACCACAAGGTGGAAGCCTGCTTCAAGGCCTTGGCGCGGGCATTGCGTCAGGCGATTCGCCGTGAGGGCACCGCGTTGCCGACCACCAAGGGCGCGCTATGACCGACGTTGCGCTGATCGATGCCGGTGGCGCCAACCTGGGCTCGGTGCGCTATGCATTGGAGCGCTTGGGCATCGATGCACGCGTGGTGCGCGATGCGGCTGGCCTGCAGGGCGCGCAGCGGGTGATCCTGCCCGGCGTCGGGGCGGCGCCAGAGGCGATGTCGCGTCTGCGCGCGCAGGGCTTGGTCGAGCCGTTGCGGGAACTGCAGGTGCCGTTGATCGGCATCTGTCTGGGCATGCAGTTGCTGTTCGAACATTCCGAAGAAGGCGATGTCGAGTGCCTGGGTCTGCTGCCGGGCATCGTGCGGCACATGACGCCTGCGCTTGGCATTCGCGTTCCGCACATGGGCTGGAACCAGCTGGTGCCGATGCGCGACTCCGCGTTGCTGGCCGGTCTGCCCGAGCGCGCCAGTGCGTATTTCGTACATGGTTACGCGGCGCCGGTGACGGCCGACACCGTGGCCGCCTGCGATCACGGCGGGTTGTTCACCGCCGTGGTGCAGAACGGGCTGCGCTGCGGCGCGCAATTCCACCCTGAGCGTTCGGCCGAGACCGGTGCACGCATCCTGCGCAATTTTCTTGAGATGAGCTTCCCATGAGTTTCACCGTTTACCCGGCGCTGGATATCCGCAACGCTCGCGTGGTGCGCCTGTTGCAGGGCGATTACGCGCGCGAAACGCAGTACGGCGACGACGTGCTGCCGCGTGCGCAGGCATTCGCCGATGCCGGTGCGCAGTGGATGCATCTGGTCGATCTGGATGCGGCCAAGGCGGGCGGCTACACCCTGGCCAGCACACTCGGCGAGATTGCGCGTACCACCGGCTTGCGCGTGCAGACCGGCGGCGGTGTGCGCTCGCGCGAGGATGTAGCGCGCATCCTCGACGCAGGCGCCGCACGCGTGGTGATCGGCTCATTAGCAGTGCGCGATAGCGAGATGGTGGTTGGCTGGCTGCAGGAATTCGGCACCGATCGCCTGACGATAGCGCTGGACACGCGCCAGGACGCCGATGGCGTCTGGCAGTTGCCGGTGCACGGCTGGACCGAAGCTGCAGACGCCACGCTGGATCAATTGGCCGTGCGCTACGCGCAAGCCGGGCTGCAGCATTTGCTGTGTACCGACATCGCCCGCGACGGCATGCTGTCCGGCCCCAACATGGCGCTGTACGGGCATTTGCGCGCGCTGACGCCGCAGTTGCAGGTGCAGGTCTCCGGGGGCGCGCGCGATCTGGCCGATGTCGCCGCTGCCAAGGCCGCGGGCTGCGCCGGCATCGTGCTGGGCAAGGCCTTGCTCGAAGGGCATCTGAATCTCGACGAGGCACTGGCATGCTGAGCCGTCGCATCGTTCCGTGCCTGGACGTGCGCGATGGGCGCGTGGTCAAGGGCGTCAAGTTCCGCGATCACATCGACATGGGCGACATCGTCGAACTGGCATTGCGCTACCGCGCGCAGGGCGCCGACGAGCTGGTGTTCTACGACATCGGTGCCAGCCCGGAAGGACGCTCGGTCGACTACACCTGGGTCGAGCGGGTGGCGCGGCTGATCGATATTCCGTTCTGCGTGGCCGGAGGTATTGGCGATGTGGAAACAGCGCGCGCGGTGCTGCACGCCGGTGCCGACAAGATATCGATCAACTCGCCCGCGCTTGGCCGCCCGCAATTGATTTCCGAGCTGGCCGATGCCTTTGGCGTGCAATGTGTCGTGGTCGGCATCGATTCGATTCGTGAGGAAGATGGTCAGTGGCGCGTGCGCCGCTACACCGGTGATCCGAGCAAGACCCAGGCGTTGCCGATGCGCACGCTGGATTGGGTGGCCGAAGCGCAGCGGCTGGGCGCAGGCGAAATCGTGCTCAATTGCATGGACAACGACGGCGTGCGTCGCGGCTACGACATCGTCCAGTTGCGGCAGGTGCGCGCGTTATGCCGCGTGCCGCTGATCGCCTCCGGCGGTGCAGGCGAAATGCAGCACTTCGCCGATGTGTTCGACCAGGCCGATGTGGATGGCGCACTGGCGGCCAGCGTATTTCACAGTGGTGCGATTCCGATTCCGGAACTCAAGCAATTCTTGCGCGCGCAACAGATCGAGGTACGCGATGGGCAGTAACGAAGTGGCGACGGGCGACCCGCTCGCAACGCTGGATTGGAGCAAGGGCGAGGGCCTGTTGCCGGTGATCGTGCAGGACGCCGACAACCTGCGCGTGCTGATGCTGGGCTACATGAATGCCCAAGCGTTGGCCGTGACCCAGCAGCGTGGTGAGGTCACCTTCTTCAGCCGCAGCAAGCAGCGCTTGTGGACCAAGGGCGAGAGCTCGGGGAACGTGTTGCGCGTGTTGTCTATCCAGACCGACTGCGATGCCGACACGTTGCTGGTGCAGGCGCGCCCGCATGGCCCGACCTGTCACCTGGGCCGCACCAGTTGCTTCCCGTCTGCGCCCGGGCAGTTTCTGGGCAGCCTGGATGCGCTGGTGGCCGAGCGCGAGCGCGAACGCCCGCACGGTAGCTACACCACCAAGCTGTTCGAGCAAGGCATCCGTCGCATCGCGCAGAAGGTAGGCGAGGAGGGCGTTGAAACCGCGCTGGCCGGTGTGGTGCAGGACGATGACGCGTTGCTCGGCGAATCGGCCGATCTGCTGTATCACCTGATCGTGCTGCTGCGCGCACGTGGGCTGGGGCTTGGCGATGCGGCGGCGTTGCTGGAGTCGCGGCATCAATAACGCGGTCGCCTAGGAGCGCACCCGGGCGCGGCGCGTTATCGGTAACGCCCATCGCGCCCGGGTGCGCTCCTACAGGGTACGTGTCGGCGTGTCCTTCGCGCTGTGCGCCTGGCGATGGCATGTACAATTTCCGCTGATCTTCGCGCGGGAAAACGCATGCAACCTCGCTTCGCTTTGTTGGCCATCGGCTTGCTCGCAGTAAGCGCTTACGCGCGCGGCACCACGGTCGATGGCATCGTCTATGAAGAACGCGACGGGCGCGCCGGCCGCAGCGCGGATGAGCCGGGCGTCGCCGATGTGGCGGTTTCCAATGGCGAGCAAATCGTACGTACCGACGCACAGGGGCGCTACCGCCTGCCGGTGCGCGACGGGCAGACGGTCTTCGTGATCAAGCCGGGCGACCGCCGCTTTTTGCCCGCCGCCGACGGTCTGCCTGCATTCTGGCGCCACTACGCACCGCGTGGTTCTGCCAAGCATCGTTACAGCGGTGTCGCCGCGACCGGCCGCAACACGCGCAACTGGGATTTCGCGCTGACGCCACGCGCAAACACCGCGGCCGATGGTTTCCAGATGCTGGTGTTTGCCGACAGCCAGACCGCCAGCCTTGCCGACGTTGGCTACTACCAGCGCGACATCGTGCAACCGATCATCGGCAAGACCACCGCCAGGCTGGGCACCACGCTGGGAGATATCGTCAGCGACGATCTAAGCTTGTATCCGGCTTTGAACAAGGTCACCACGCAGCTGAGCGTGCCGTGGTTCCACGTGCCGGGCAACCACGATCTCAACCTGGACGCGCACGACGATGCGCAGTCGCTCGACAGTTGGCATGCGGTCTACGGTCCGGACACCTATGCGGTGGAAGAGGCCAATGCCAGCTTCGTGTTCCTGGACGATGTGATCTACACGCCGGGCAGCAAGCAGGCCTACATCGGTGGCCTGCGCGAAGATCAATTCGCGTTCCTGCAGAATTACCTGGCGCAGCTGCCACGCGACAGGCTATTGGTGCTGGGCATGCACATCCACCTGTTCGATGCAGTGCCGGGGCAGGAAACCTTCCGGCATGCCGATCGCCGTCGCCTGTTCGCATTGTTGAAAGAGTTTCCGCATGTATTGGTGCTCAGCGGCCATAGCCACACCCAGCGCCAGGTGGATCACGGTGCGGACGAAGGTTGGCAAGGTGCACGCCCGCTGCACGAGTACAACGTCGGCGCTGCCTGCGGTGCGTTCTGGTCGGGCGCCAAGGATGCCGACGGCATTCCCGATGCGACGATGAGCGATGGCACTCCCAATGGCTATGCGGTGCTGCAGGTTGCCCCCAGCGGCAACTACACGCTGGCTTATCACGCCGCGCGCGCGGCCGACGATGCGCAATTGCTGCTGCACGCGCCCAAGGTACTGCGCAAGGGCGCGTATGCGGCGTGGGGCATCTACGCCAACGTCTTCATGGGCCAGGACGACACCGTGGTCGAGATGCGCATCGATAACGGCGCATGGCAGCCGATGAAGCGGGTAGAGCGTGGCGATCCGCGCGTGCTGGCAGAGAATGTGCGCGACGATGCGGCGGACGCGTTGCGCGGTTACGACCGCTCGCCGGAGGCCACGCCGTCCACGCATCTCTGGCGCGGCGCATTGCCGACCACGCTGGCGGTGGGCGAACACACCGTCCAGGTGCGCGCGACCCTGCCCACTGGGCAATACAGCGCGAGCACGGTGTACCGCCTGCAAGCCGCTGAGCCGTAAGGCGGCTAACAGTGACAGTCGCCTAATGCCCTTCCCCCACCGGCAGAAGGCGCTCAGAAGGGTGGATGAGGGGGCGCGCAATGCATGACATCACCCAATCCTGCGGCACCTCGCGCCAAGCATCCAATCGCACCAAACGGTTGCTTGTTACCTTGCTCTTGATGCAGCGACAGGGCGCTGTGTCTGCGTGATCCAGCATGGACACAAGCGCGGCTGCGACATCGCGACGTTGAAGCATGCGTCAGCTGCGACGCAGCCTCCCTGATCGCCACCAACACAAACGCCTCCACAAGGGAGGCGTGTTGGGATCCGGGCTGGCAGGCGTTGGCGCGCTGGCGAAGATCGGTGCTGGCTGGCGGTTGCTGGCTGGCTGCGCGAGTGTAGCGATGCCCGGTCAGTGCTGCCGAAATGAGAATTAGTCTCAGCAATCGCCGTGGTTATCGCTTGGATGCTGCAGGTGCAGTTGGCGGCGTGGTTGGCGGGTTCGCGGGTGCCGGGGCCTTCGAACCAGGCGCGGCGTCCACGGGCGCATCGTCCGGTGAGTCGGTTGACTCGATGCCCTGGTCCGACTCGGTCTCCATGTCCACTGGCGGATACGGATACGCCACTGCCGGACCGAGATGCACGCCGGCACGCCAGCGCGCCAGCACCGGCGCGATGCGCTTGCCCAACGACTGCTGCGGCAACGAGGGCTGCTCGCCTTCCTGCTTTTCGCGTGCGGTGATGGCGGCTTTGGCGATGTCGAATGCGGCCAATGGGTCGTCGCTCTGGTTCATCGCATCGATCAACCAAGCTTGCCCGAAATAAGTGGCGTTGGAGGTATTGCCGCAACCGAACGAGGGCCGGTCGGCGCGCGCAGCGGTGAGGATCAGCGTTTGCGGCGAACGCAGTGCGGGAATGAAACCTCCCGAATAGCAGGCCGATAGAACGATGACGCGATTGTCGATGCCGGCTTCGTCCAGCGCCTTGCGCAGATCCTGCGGGCTGATGAAATCCTCTTCCTTGTCGTCCACCTGCACGTACAGGCTGTGGTCTTCGGTACCGTGGGTGGTGACGAACAGCAGCAGTGCGTCTTCCTTGCGATCCATATGCTTGCCGATCGCGGCAAGCGTGTCGTAGAGATTGTCGTAGGTCGCCAGTGGGGCGTAGGGATGTTCGCCCAGGTTGTCCGGGTTGTTGACCAGCGTGACCACGCGCCCGCGCGCATCGAAGCGTTGCTCGAACAGCTGCTTGAGGTAGAGCGTCTCGTTGCGGAAGACATCGTCGCTGGCATCGCCGGCAAAACCGACCACGTACAGATCGGTGACGCCTGGGCGCTGCGGTTGCAACGCTTTCAGCGCTTGCGCCAAGGCGGCCTGATCGACCGGATCGACCTCATCGTGGTTCTCGGCAGGCTGAGCCTGTAACGCCGCACCAGCGTCCGGATGGCAGCCGGCCATCAACGCCACCACGACGATCAGCGTGGAAAGTCGACGCCATACTGCATGTGGTGCGAAAGGGGAATGCAGCGACATGGCGCGCCGAGGTCCAGAGAAGACAGGGTGGAGCGGCGGAGCACGATGCCCGCAGTGCAGACCATCACCCCCGACAGAGAGATGCATGCGGCGCGTCGCAGCTGGAACATTTCAGCGGCCTGCGCAGCGCCAACGCCCGATTGCGCTCAAACGGCCAGGAGCGCAATCGGCTTGCAGATCGTGCTTACAGCACTAGCTGGCTGAAACTCTCCACGCGCTGGTGGCTGCCGACCTCGTCGGCCGAACGCGGCGTGGGGTAGTCGTCCAGGCGATCCAGCAGCGCGGTGCGCATGCCGGCACGCTTGGCGGCATCGAGTTCTTCGATCACATCCGACAGAAACAGGATCTCCGGCCCCGGCACGCCAATGCGCTCGGCGATGCGGCGGTAGCTGGCGCTTTCGCGCTTGGGGCCGACTTCGGTATCGAACCAGTCGGTGATCAGTCCGCTCAGGTCGCCCGCGTCGCTGTGCGCGAAGAACAATTTTTGCGCCGGCACCGAGCCGGACGAATACACATACAGCGGGATGCCCGCTGCGTGCCAGGCTTTGAGCTGGATCGCGGCATCGGCGTAGATATGCGCAGTGAAGTCGGCCGTCTTGTAGCCGTCGCCCCAGATCAGGCCCTGCAAGGCCTTGAGCGCGGTGTGCTTGCGGTCCTCGTCGATCCAGGTCTGCAGCGTGGTGATCAGCACCTCGTCCGGCACGTCCTCGCCGATTTCATCGGCCACCTGGTTGAGCCAATGGCGCACCTGCGGATGATTGCCGTGGTCGCGCACGTAGGCCGGCATGGCACGGCGCGCATACGGGAACAAGACGTCCTTGACGAACGAAATGCTGCTGGTCGTACCTTCGATATCGGTGAGGATCGCTTGCGGTCGTGTCATCGTCAGCTGGCCTTGTGAGGTTTCTCGGGGGCGTAGCGGGGGAATTGTTTGGCGATTTCGGTACCGGTGAAGTGCCCGACCCAGCCGTCCGGCTCGGTGAAGAAGCGGATCGCCACGAAGTGCGGTTCCGGTCCCATGTCGAACCAGTGCAGGGTGCCGTCGGGCACGGCAATCAGGTCGTCCTTGACGCATTCGATCTCGTAAACCTTGGCATCGACGTGCAGCGTGAACAGGCCCGAGCCGGCGACGAAAAACCGCACTTCATCTTCCTTGTGGAAGTGTTCGTCCAGAAACTTGGCGCGCATTTCTTCGCGCTTGGGATTGTCCGGCGCGATGCTGACCACGTCCACGGTCTTGAAGCCGCGCTCGGCACTGATGCGGTCGATATCGGCGCGGTAGGCATCCATCACCTGCTCGGGCGTTGCGCCCGGTTCGACCGGCGCGCTGGCATGCCAGCGTTCGAAAGTCACGCCGATCTTGACCAGCTCGGCGGCGATCGCATCGCCGTCGCGGCTATCGAACTCGGGTGTGGCGGGATTGGTGTCGGCAAAGATACGCAGTCGGCTCATGGCGGTCTGGCTCACGAATGGGGGGCGGGCATTACTCAGCGCGTGCCGCGCAGTTTCAGCAGTTCGAGTTCGCAATGCAGCAGGAATTCGAACGCTTCCAGATGACGACGTGCCTCGGCCATGTTGCGGCCCCAGGCATACAGGCCGTGTCCTTCGATGAGATACCCCCACATGCTCTGTTTGTCCAGCAAGGCATCGACCTGCGCGGCCAGCACCTCCATGTCCTGGGTATTGGCGAACACCGGCACTTCCATCGCGGTTTCGTGGGTGGTGTTGCCATCGAAGGCCTTGAGCAGTTCATAGCCTTCCAGCCGAATCACGCCGCTGCCTGCATACAGGCGGGAGGCAATCGTCTGCACCGGCGAGTGCGTGTGCAGTACGCAACCGATCTCCGGGAAACGGCGATACAGCTGGGTGTGCAGCAGGGTTTCGGCAGACGGGCGCAACGGGCGGCCGACGGCCAGGCCATCGAAGTCCACCACCATGATGTCTTCTTCGACCAGGCGACCCTTGTCGCGGCCGGAGACGGTGATGGCCGCGTGCTGTTCGTCCAGACGGTGGGAGAAATTGCTGCTGGTCGCGGGTGTCCAGCCGGCATGGGCCAGCTCGCGGATATTGGCGATCAGCAGATGCGCCAGCTCGTGCAGACGCGCGGCGCTATAGGGCAGGGGGGCAGTGGTCGCATTCATGGACCTATTCTACTGCGCCCCCGGTGCATGGGCAGGTGCAGCGCAGCAGGCGTCGTCCTGCCGCGCCGACGCCGGATCATGCGTGGGCTCAGCGGCCGTCGCGCAGACGGCTGTGGCGATACCCGTAGCCGAAGTAGATCACCAGCCCGACCAGGGTCCACAGGCCCATCAGCATCCAGTTGTGCAGCGTCATTGCCGACAGCAGCGCAAGGCAGCTCAACACGCCGGCGGTGCAGATCAGCCAGGCGGCCGGCATGCGGAACGGGCGCGGCAGTTCCGGATGGGTGCGACGCAGGATCAGCACGCCGGCGCAGACCGCCGCGAAGGCAATCAGCGTGCCCATCGACGTCAGTTCGCCCAGCACATCCAGCGGGAACACCGCTGCCAGCAGCGCGATGCCGACACCGGTGATGACGGTATTGACATGCGGGGTGCGGTACTTGGGGTGGATGCGGGTGAAGATCGAGGGCAGCAGGCCATCGCGCGCAATGATCATGAAGATGCGCGGCTGCCCGATGATCATCACCAGCACCACCGACGATAGCCCGATCAATGCGCCCACTTCCACGACCACGCGCAACCAGGCCAGCTGCGGATGCGCTGCCACCGCGGTCACCACCGGCTCGTCGGTGCCGAGCAAGGTGTACGGCACCAAGCCGGTCATGACCGCCGCCATGGCGATGTAGAGCACGGTGCAGATCACCAGCGACAGGATCATGCCGATCGGCAGGTCGCGTTGCGGGCGATGCGATTCCTGCGCTGCCACCGACACCGCTTCGAAGCCGATATAGGCGAAGAACACCATCGCTGCGCCGCGCAGCACGCCTTCCATGCCGTATTTGCCCGGGCCTTCGTTGGCCGGAATGAACGGGTGCCAGTTGGAGGTGTCCACGTATTTCCAGCCCACCGCGATCACCAGCAGGATCAGGCCGGTCTTGAGGATCACCATGGCCATGTTCATTGCCGACGACTTGCGGATGCCGACGTAGCACAGCCAGGTCAGCAGCAGCACGATGCCGGCCGCCGGCAGGTTGGCGATGGCCCCGGTGGGTTGCAGTTTGCCGTCCAGCGGCGCGCTGACGAATGCGGCCGGCAGGTGGATGTCGAAATGCTCGAGCAGGCTCAAGAAGTAGCCGGTCCAGCTGACCGCCACTGCCGAGGCGGACACGCCGTATTCCAGCACCAGCATCCAGCCGATGAACCACGCGGCCAACTCGCCGAAGGTGGCGTAGGTGTAGGTGTAGGCGCTGCCGGAGACCGGCACCATCGCAGCGAATTCGGCGTAGGCCATCGCACAGAACGCACAGCACACCGCTGCGAGCACGAACGAGAGCATGATCGCCGGGCCGGCATGGTCGGCCGCCGCTTGGCCGGTGATGACGAAGATGCCGCCGCCGATCACCGCCCCAATCCCCAGGGCTGTCAGCCCCCAGGGGCCAAGCGCGCGTTGCAGGCCCAGCCCATCGGCCGCCTCATGGCTGGCGTGCGGGTGTTTGGTGGCCCAAAGTTGTTTGAACATGAAGCGGTTCCGGCTTGGCGCTACGCGCGATCATTGAACAAGAAGACCGGCGTCGCGCGCCGGTCTTGAGAGAAGGTTAGGCCCGTTTCGCGAGGCGACTGTGGTGGATGCCGTAGCCGAAGTAGATCGCCAGGCCAATCACGGTCCAGCCCACGAACACCTTCCAGTGTTCCTGGAAGGCCTGGAAGAACAGGAACAGACAGGCCAACGCGCCCAGCGGGCAGATCACCATCGCCAGCGGCACCCGGAACGGGCGCGCCAGGTCGGGCTTGGTGAAGCGCAGCACCAGCACGCCAGCGCAGACCGTGGCGAAGGCGAGCAGGGTACCCATCGAGACGAGTTCGCCCAGCACGTTCAACGGGATCACCCCGGCCAGCAGCGCGGCGACCACGCCCACGAAGAGCGTGCCGACGTAAGGCGTGCGGAATTTCGGGTGCACCTTGCCGAACAGCTTGGGCATCAGCCCATCCTTGGCCATGGTGTAGAAGATGCGCGGCTGTGCCATCAGCATCACCAGCACCACCGATGACAGGCCGGCGATGGCACCGATTTCCACCGCGGTCTTGAGCCAGGTCAGTTGCGGATGGGCTTCCAGCGCGGTGGCCACCGGCTTGGCGGTGCCGAGCTGGGTGTAGGGCAGCAGGCCGGTCAGCACTGCGCAGACGATGATGTAGATGATGGTGCAGATCGCCAGCGATACCAGGATGCCGATCGGCATGTTCTTCTGCGGATCCTTGGTCTCGCCGGCGGAGGTGGAAACCGCGTCGAAGCCGATGTAGGAGAAGAACACGATGGACGCGGCGCGAAACACCCCGTCCCAGCCGAACTGGCCAGGGCCGGTATTTTCCGGGATGAAGGGGTGCCAGTTCGCCGGGTCGATATAGGCAATGCCGAAACCCACGAACAGGCAGATCACCACGACCTTGATCGCCACCACGATCGCGTTGGCGAACGCCGACTGAGTGACGCCGACGTAGCACAGGATGCTCACTGCGGCGACGATCAGCACGGCCGGCAGGTTGACCAGGTTGCCGGAGCTGACAAAGCCGTGGCCGTCCCAGGCCAGCGGCGCACCCGCCAACTCTGCGGGGAACGGCAACCCCAGGGTCCCGGTGATGAAGCTGATCAGGTAGGCAGACCAGCCGACCGCAACGCTGGAGCCGGCGAACAGGTATTCCAGCACCAGACACCAGCCGATGAACCAGGCGATGCCTTCGCCGAGCGTGGCGTATGAATACGAATAGGCGCTGCCGGAGACCGGCATCATCGCGGCGAATTCGGCGTAGCACAGGCCGGCGAAGGCGCAGGCGATACCAGCGAACACGAACGACAGCATCACCGCCGGGCCGGCGTGATTGGCTGCGGCCTGGCCGGTCAGCACGAAGATGCCGGCGCCGATCACCGCGCCGATACCGAGCATGATCAGGTGCTTGGCTGTGAGGGTCCGTTGCAACGTGGCTTCGCCTTGCAGGCTACCTTCGACCGGTTCGCCCGCATCGACGTGGCCGGCGGGCTCGATCGGTTTGACCCTCAACAGAGACTTCAGCATTCGGTACATCCCTAAGTGGCAAAGCGCAGGCGCAGGCGCCCGGACGAATTGGTGCGCCGCATCCCGATGGGACAGGCAAGCGGCCTACCTTGCCAAAGCTACACGCTCACGACAAGCGCGTACGCAGCATGAATGGCGATAATGCCCGCCTGGCCCGCACCGGCGACCGAGAAAGAACGATGGTGGATGCAACCCTGCAGCAGCAATTGGCGGCGTACCGCCTGCGTTGGCCGGAGGAAGCCGCGCTGACCGAGCAGTTCGCGCAACTGCTGGACGATGCCACCGATCCGTTCGTGCGCGAGCGTGTCGAAGGTCATTTCACCGGCTCGGCGTGGGTGGTGAGCGCCGACGGCACACGCACCTTGCTGACCCATCACCGCAAGCTGCAGCGCTGGCTGCAACTGGGTGGACATGCCGACGGCGACCGCGATCTGGCCCAGGTGGCATTACGCGAAGCGGAGGAGGAATCCGGGCTCGGTGGCCTGCGGCTCGCCGATGGGCAGCTGTTCGATCTGGACCGTCACTGGATTCCGGCGCGCGGCGACGTGGCGGGGCATTGGCACTTTGATGCGCGATACGTGGTGGTGGCCGGTGCGGACGAGGCATTCAAGGTCAGCGAAGAATCGCTGGCACTGGCATGGCGCCCGATTGCCGAGCTGCTTGCCGAGCCCGAGCTCGATCCGTCGCTGCGTCGGATGGCGGAGAAGTGGCTGGAAAGCCGGGATTAGCGATTCGGGATTCGGGATTGGCAGAAGCGGTGGTCCGGCGCCGATCTACCTAGCCGGCCCCCATGTTCTACCTCCTACAGCGTGATTGGACCGGTGAACCCACAGGTTGCCGCGCAGCGCTGTTGCGAATCCCGAATCCCGATTCCCCAATCCCGCTTAATAAAGGACCCGTGTCCGCAAGGTGCCGGTGATCTGCCCCAGCTCGTCCTTCAGTACGCCGGCAAGTTCCTCGCTGGCGCCGACATCGATGACCACGTAGCCCACCTTGGGGTCGGTGCGCAGGAACTGGCCATCGATATTGACGTTATGGCGCGAAAACAGTTCGTTGATCTGCGACAGCACGCCCGGCACGTTGCGATGGATGTGCAGCAAACGCAGGCTTTCAGCGTGCTCGGGCAAGGTGACCTCCGGGAAGTTCACCGCCGACAAGGTGCTGCCGTTGTCGCTATAGCGCACCAGTTTGGCGGCGACCTCGATGCCGATGTTGTCCTGCGCTTCCAGCGTGCTGCCGCCCACGTGCGGGGTCAGGATCACGTTGTCGTGCGCAGTGAGCGGCGATTCGAACGCATCGCCATTGCCCTTGGGCTCGATCGGGAAGACATCCACCGCCGCGCCGCCGATCTGGCCGGAGGTGAGCGCCGCATCCAGCGCGTCGATGTCGATGACGGTGCCACGCGAGGCGTTGATGAGATGCGCGCCGGGTTTCATGCGGGCGATCTCCGGCGCGCCGATCATGTCCTTGGTCGACGGCGTTTCCGGCACGTGCAAGGTCACCACGTCTGCGCGTGCCAGCAGGTCGTCCAGATCGATCGCCGCGCGGGCATTGCCCAACGACAGCTTGGTTTCGATATCGTGGAAGATCACCTGCATGCCCAGCGATTCGGCCAGCACGCCGACCTGGGTGCCGATATGCCCGTAGCCGACGATGCCCAGCACCTTGCCGCGCGTTTCGTGGCTGCCGGCGGCCGATTTCGACCAGCCACCGCGATGGCATTGCGCGTTCTTCTGCGGAATGCCGCGCAATAGCAGGATCGCCTCGGCGATGACCAGTTCGGCCACGCTGCGGGTGTTGGAGTAGGGTGCGTTGAATACCGGGATGCCAGCCAGCTCGGCCGCGTCCAGGTCGACCTGGTTGGTGCCGATGCAGAAGCAGCCGACTGCGATCAGGCGCTTGGCGTGCGCCAGCACGTCGGCGCTCAGCTGCGTGCGCGAGCGGATACCGACGATATGCGCGTCGGCGATGCGGGCGATCAACTCGTCTTCCGGCAGCGATTTGGCGTGCAGTTCGATCTGCGAGTAGCCGGCGGCGCGGAACACGTCCACGGCGGTCGGGCTGATGCCTTCCAGCAAAAGCACGCGGATGTCCTGCTTGGGAAACGAGGTTTTCTTCGGCGACATGGGGGAACGCAATGCAGCAATCGGGTCGGCAACTATGCCAGATGGGGTGCGCGATTGGGTGGCCGCAACGCAGTGTTCGCACCGGCCAAGCCCTTGCGGTGCAACGGTTTCAGCTGAATCCAACGCGGCGTCGGCCGGGAGTGCGCCGGCTGGACGAGGCAGGCCGGCGCTGGCACGCTGTGCGGTTCCTACCGCAGCGCCGCGTGCCATGACCGATCCCCGCATCCTTTCGTTGCAACAGGCCGTGCCTGCGTTGCGTTTGAAGACCGAGCCGGCCGACCTGGAGCATTACGGGCGCGACTGGACACGCCGCTGGACGCCGAACCCGCTCGCGATCGCCTTGCCCGGCTCGGTGGAGGAAGTGCAGGCGGTCGTGCGTTGGGCGAACGCGCAAGCCGTGGCGGTGGTGCCGTCGGGCGGGCGCACCGGCTTGTCCGGCGGCGCAGTGGCGGCCAACGGCGAGTTGGTGTTGAGCCTGGAGCGTTTGAACAAACCGCTGGATCTCAACGCAGTCGATCGCACGCTCACTGTGCAGGCCGGCATGCCGCTGGAAGCGGTGCACAACGCCGCGCGCGAGCAGGGGCTGGTGTACCCGGTGGATTTTGCGGCACGCGGCTCGTGTTCGATCGGCGGCAATATCGCCACCAATGCCGGCGGCATCCGGGTGATCCGCTACGGCAATACGCGCGAATGGGTGGCCGGGTTGAAGGTGGTCACCGGTAGCGGCGAGTTGCTGGAACTCAACAATGCGCTGGTGAAGAATTCCAGCGGCTACGACTTCCGGCATCTGATGATCGGCTCCGAGGGCACGCTGGGCATCGTGGTCGAGGCCACGCTGCGGCTGACCGACCCGCCGCCGCCCAGCAATGTGATGCTGCTGGCATTGCCGTCCTTCGACGTATTGATGCAGGTGTTCGCCGCGTTTCGCGCGCAGCTGCGCCTGGAGGCTTTCGAATTTTTTACCGATCGCGCGCTGGAGCATGTGCTTGCGCATGGCGCGCAGGCGCCGTTCGCCGAGGTTCACCCGTATTACGTGGTCACCGAATTCGCGGCAGGCGACGAGGCGCAGGAAGCTGCCGCGATGGCGGCCTTCGAGACCTGCATGGAGCAGGGCTGGGTCAGCGATGGCGTGATCAGCCAGAGCGATGCGCAGGCCGCGCAACTGTGGCGCCTGCGCGAAGGCATCACCGAAGCGCTGGCGCGCTACACGCCGTACAAGAACGACGTGTCGGTGCGCATCTCGGCGATGCCGGCGTTCCTGGCCGAAACCCAGGCGTTGCTGCACGATGCGTATCCGGACTTCGATGTGGTGTGGTTCGGGCATATCGGCGATGGCAACCTGCACATCAACGTGCTCAAACCCGATGCCACCAGCCAGGCCGATTTCGTTGCGGCCTGCGATCAGGTCACCAAGTTGCTGGCGCAGGCCCTGCAGCGTTTCGACGGCAGCATTTCCGCCGAACACGGCATCGGTCTGGTCAAGAAGGCCTATCTATGGAGCACGCGCTCTGCCGAGGAAATCGCCTTGATGCGCGGCATCAAACATGTGCTCGATCCTCATCTTTTGCTGAATCCCGGCAAGCTGTTCGAGACGCATGACGCACCTGCCAACACGCCCGCCGGTTAGTCTTCCAGCACCTTCACACGGAATCGATCAGCCCATGATGCGCTCCCTCGTGTTCTGCGCTTTGACGCTGCTGCCGCTGGCAGCGTTCGCATCCAGCCTGGCCGGCACTTCGGCAGGTGCCTCGTCGGCTGGCTCGTCCAATTCTTCCGGCAGCAGTTCCGGCGACGACAAGGTGGTGGCCGACGCCCGCGAAGATGCGGCCGGCTTTGTCGCCAGCGATGGCGTCATCCGCGGCGCGCGTCTGGAAGCGGCGTTGGTGCAGTTGCGTAGCCGTAGCGACGCGGCGCGGCTGGCCAGCGACCTGGAGCTGGCGCAGTCCATTCTGGCCCAGTGAGTCTGCGCCGGCGGTGCGGTTGGCTGCTGCTGGCCGCCTTGATCGCACCGCCGGCGCAGGCCGAACTGTTGTTCGAGGTTGTTCCGTCGGATTTGCCAGCGGCGGAAATCGAAGCAAGTAATGCGCTGGTACAGCAGGGCACGCAGCGATTGCCGCAAGGCTGGGCGCAGCGGATGACCGCCCCGATCCAGCTGCAATGGCGCACCGATCTGCCGGCGCAGGTACACGGCCGTGCAATCGGCAATCGCATCCTGCTCGATCGCGCGCTGTTGCAGGCGTGGAGCGCGCAATCAGACGACGCACGTTCCGATCGCAACGCGGCTGCCACGCGCGCGGCGATGGCTGCGCTCATACACGAACTGGCGCATGTGCTCGATCGCGGCGCACACAGCGCGTTGTCGCACGATCCGCGGCTGCGCGATCTTGCCGGCTGGCAGGTACGGCCGTGGCGGGTAGGGCGCGGCGCAAATCGGTTCAGCGACCGCAGCCCGGATGCGTACGAACGTCGCAGCCCGGCCGAGTTCGTTGCGGTCAATCTCGAGCATTACGTGCTGGACGGCGACTACGCCTGCCGGCGCCCTGCGCTGGCGGCCTGGTTTGCGCAGCGCCTGGGTACGCCGCAGGGCGCTACGCCCTGCGAGACTGCGTTGCCGTACCTGCAGGCCGACAACGATGCCGGTGCGATGTCGTTGCTGTCGCTGGATCCGGCGCGCGTGTACGCGGTGGACTATCTGCTTGCAGAGGGCAACGAGCAGCCGATGAGCCGCTGGGGCCATAGCATGTTGCGCCTGGTGATCTGTGCACCCGGGCACGCACCGGGCCCAGCATGCCGGCTGGATCTGCAGTACCACCGTGTGCTGTCGTTCCGCGCGTTCGTGGGCGATGTGCAGATTTCCAGCTGGCGTGGGCTCACCGGCTCGTATCCGTCGCGGCTGTTCGTGCTGCCGTTGAACCAGGTGGTCGACGAATACACCAAGGTGGAATTGCGTGCCCTGTCGTCGGTGCCGCTGACGCTGGCGCCCGATGAGATCGCGGCCCTGCTCAAGCGCGCCGCGCAGGTGCATTGGAGTTACGACGGGCGCTATTACTTCATCGGCAACAACTGCGCGGTGGAGACCTACAAGTTGCTGCATGACGGGGTGCCGCGCCTGGCTGCAGCGAACTTGTCCTCGATCACGCCGCGCGGAGTGCGGCAGCGATTGCAGCGTGCCGGCATCGCCGATCTGCGGGTGCTGGACGACCGTGCACAAGCCCTCCGTCAGGGCTATTACTTCGAATCGGCGGAGGCGCATTACCAGGCCATGTTCGATGTCCTTCGGCGCGGCATCGCGGTGCCGCAAACCACTGTCGCGCAGTGGCTGGATGCCGCGCCCGAGGTGCGCGCGCAATGGTTCGAACGCGGTGGCCTGCGCGAGACTGCAGCGGCATTGTTGCTGGAACAGGCGGCCCTGCGTCGTCAGGAATTACTGGCGCGCGATGCGCTCAAGCGCCTGTTGCAACCGGGCATGGCCGCGCGCGACGCGGTGCAGGGACAGCTGCAAGCGTTGTTCGCGCGCCAGGCGCAACTCAGTCGTCCGGCGGTGCTGCTGGGCAGCGCGGGGTATGGCTTGCCGCAAGCGGACGAGCAGCAACAGCTGAGCGCGCGCGTGGCGCGGGAAAGCGCGGTGTTGGTCGGCGGCTGGAAACAGCTGCAGGTGGCTGGACGGCAGCAACTGCCGGCCAACGTGCGCAATGGATTGGAGCAGGGCGAAGCGAATGTGGAACGTTTGCGTGCGCGCCTGCGCGTGCTTGCGCGCGGTGATGCGGCCGCCGCCGATGTGCTCGCCCCTGCGCATGCGCAATCGCGACCCTGATTGGAACGGATGAACTGCTTGGCCCTCTCCCATTGGAGAGGGTTGGGGTGAGGGTAGGGCAGCCAGCAGTCTCCCGAATTGCCTCGCCCTCATTGAGGGGGCGGCGCGCCATCTTCTCGCGGCGAGAAAGAAAGGGCGGCAGTCCGCAGCTGTGAGTCCTGACGACGCTGCCACTAGCAGGAGTAACCCATCGCATCGGCACACAGCTGTCATCTGAGCCGATGTATCTCAGCCGGCTGGTTGCAGATCCGCTTGCTTTGCATACTGACGCAGCCATTGGCTGACATGCGCATCGTTGCGGTACTGCTGCATCAACTTGGCCAGGCGTGCCGGTGCCGGGGTGCAGAACTGTGCCACGGCCACTTCGATCTCATGCCGGCGGTCGGCGTCATACGGCTCTTCGCCGGCGAAGTGCTCGCAGGTGTCGTAGTCCTCGACCAGTTTGCGCACCTCCTCGGGCATGCCGCACAGGCCTGCCGGATGCTGCAGCCATTCCTCTTCCACCTTGGGATCGGTGCAGGCCACCGGCGCAGGCGTTGCGGCCTGCGTCGGTGCTTGCTGCACGCTGCAGGCCGCCAGCACACCCACGGCCACGACAACAGCCACGCGACGCATCAGTCGGCGCGACCGGCAAATTCGCCCGTGGTGGTGTTGACCAGCACGCGTTCGCCGTTGGTGATGTACTCGGGCACCATGATTTCCATGCCGGTGTTGAGCTTGGCCGGCTTGGGCCGCTTGGTGGCGGTGCCGCCCTTCAATTCCGGCGGAGTCTCCACCACTTCCAGCGTCACCGTCTGCGGCAGTTGGACGGCCACCGGCTGCTCGTCGATCACTTGCACATAGATGCCGGTCAGACCATCGGTGATGTAGCCGGCGTCGGTGCCGATCACGTCCGCATCCAGCGTGTACGGGGTGAAGTCTTCGTCGTCCATGAACACGAACGCCTCGCCGTCCTTGTACGAGAACGTGGACTGCCGGCGCAGCAGCTCGACTTCCGGCAGGTTGTCGTCGGCATCGAAGCTGGCATCGGTTTTCACCCCGCCCGGCACGCTGTACATGATGAAACGAAAGCGCACATTGCCGCCGCGGCCCTGCGGCGAGCTGCGTTCGATGTCGCGGATCTGGTAAATGCCGCCGTTGTATTCGACGACGTTGCCTTTCTTGATGTCGTTGGCTTTCATGGGAATCGGGAGTAGGGAATGGGAAATCGAAAAAGCCGGGGCCGGGGTGCTGAGAGCAGGGCGCCGTTACGATTCCCCATTCCCGATTCCCCAATCCCCGCTACTTGGGCGCCAACCGCACGCCGCCGTCCAGGCGGATCACTTCGCCATTGAGGTAGCGGTTGCGCAGGATGAAGGCGACGGTGTCGGCGTATTCGTCGGGCTGGCCGAGGCGCGAGGGGAACGGGATGGAGGCGGCCAGCGATTGCTGCACGGCCTCGGGCATGCCGTCGACCATCGGGGTCCAGAACACGCCCGGCGCGATCGTCATCACGCGGATGCCGAAGCGGGCCAGTTCGCGCGCCATCGGCAAGGTCATGCCGACCACGCCGCCTTTGCTCGCCGCATATGCTGCCTGGCCGATCTGGCCCTCGAATGCGGCGACCGAGGCGGTATTGACGATCACGCCGCGCTCGCCGTCATCGCCGGTGGTGTTGTGTTGCATGACATCGGCCGCGGCCTTGGCCACATTGAAGCTGCCGACCAGATTCACCAGCACGGTGTTGCGGAAGGTGGCCAACGGCATTGGCGCTTCCTTGCCCAATACGCGGCCGGCGCCGAGGATGCCAGCGCAATTGACCACCAGATTCAATCCGCCCAGCGCCTGCGCGGCTTGCGCCACATTGGCCGCGACCTGGGCCTCATCGGTGACATCGGTGGCGAGGTAATGCGCGTTGCCGGCACCGAGCAGCGCCAGCGCCGCCTCGGCCTTGTCGGTGTTGACATCGAACAGCGCGACCTTGCCGCCGTCGGCCACGAGACGCTGTGCGACAGCCAGGCCGAGGCCGGAGACGCCGCCGGTCACGATGGCAAGGACAGAAGATGGCTGCATGCGGTGGTTCCCTGAGTCGCGTTGATGGCCGGTGGTGGCGGCAAACGAACGATCGGCGGAGCGGTCGGCCATTCTAGCCCAAGCCCCTGCGTGATCGCGGTGGTAGGTGATGCGCGATGCGCGGGCAGGCAGACCTCAGCCGGCGGCAGCCAACGCCTTGCCGACCTTGCTGCCGGTGTCGCGACCGAGCAGCCGCGCCAGCCAGCGGCCGGTGCGGGCCAGGGCGGGCAGGTCGATGCCGGTGGGCATGCCCAGCCCCTGCAACAGGTACACCACGTCTTCGCTGGCGACGTTGCCGCTGGCGCCCCTGGCATACGGGCAGCCGCCCGTACCGGACACGGCCGCATCGATCACGCGTACGCCTTGCTCCAGGCAGGCCGCGATATTGGCCAGCGCCTGCCCGTAGGTATCGTGGAAATGCACCGCCAACGCCGGCATCGGCACGGCCTGCGCCACTGCGGCCAGCATCCGACGCGCCTTGACCGGCGTGCCCACGCCAATGGTGTCGCCCAGCGAGATTTCATAGCAGCCGAGCGCGTGCAGACGTTGCGCCACATCCACCACGTCGGTCACCGGCACCTCGCCCTGGTACGGGCAGCCCAGCACGGTGGAGACGTAGCCGCGCACGCGTATCCCATCGAGCGCGGCCTGCTGCAGGATTGGCCGAAACCGTTCGATCGATTCGTCGATGCCGGCGTTGGTATTGGTGCGATTGAACGCCTCCGATGCTGCGGTGAATACCGCCACTTCCTGCGCCCCCGCGGCGCGTGCGCGTTCGTAGCCCTGCAGGTTGGGTACCAGCACCGGATATGCGATGCCCGGCGCCTGCGCGATGCCGGCAAACACCTCGGCGGCGTCGGCCAGCTGCGGTACCCAGCGTGGGCTGACGAAGCTGGTCGCTTCGATCGTGCGCAGCCCGGTGGCCGAGAGTTGATCGATCAACGCGATCTTGTCGGCAGTGGCGATCGGCTGCGCTTCGTTTTGCAGGCCATCGCGTGGGCCAACTTCGACAATGCGGACGAAGTCGCTCATGCGCTCACATCGCGGCGCGCATGACCGCATACAGGCATCGCCACAACCGCATGCGTGGTGGCGGCCGAATGCGCGAATAAGGAATCCAGGGACATCGGAAAGATACTCATGCGGGGAGGTGGCAGACCGCTTCGCAATTGTGGCCATCAGGGTCGAGCACGAAGGCGCTGTAATAGTGTGGGTGGTAATGCGGGCGCAGGCCGGGGGCGCCGTGATCGCGGCCGCCGGCGGCCAGCGCAGCACGATGAAACGCATCGACGCTGTCGCGGTCGGTCGCCGTCAGCGCGACATGGGTGGTGCCCGGCGTCTGCGCATGGGAGCCCAGCCAGAGAAACGGGCGCTCGGTGCCGAAGCCGGCATGCGCGCGGCCGCCGGTCTGCGCGGCCGTCAGTTCCACCAGCAGCGCGATGCCCAGGGGTGCGAGCGCGGCCTGGTAGAACGCGGTGCTGGTTTGCAGATCGCTGCAGGCCAGGCCGATATGGTCGATCACGCCATGCTCTCCGGCACCCACGCGGCGCTGCGCTTGTCGAGGAACGCCCCCAGGCCTTCCTGGCCTTCGGGCGACACGCGCAGACGGGCGATCAACGCCGCATTGGCGGCATCGATGGCATCGCGGTCGGCAGGTGGCAGCACCGAGCGCACCAGCGCCTTGGCGCTGCTGGTGGCCAGCGGCGCTGCAGCCAGCAGCAGACGGACCTGCCGCTCCACGGCGATATCCAGCTGATCGGCGGCCACCAGTTGGTGCAGCAGACCCAGCAACTGCGCGGTGCCGGCATCGAAGATCTCGGCGGTTGCGAACCAGCGCCGCGCCTGGCGCGCACCGATCGCTGCAACCACATAAGGCGAAATGACCGCCGGCAGCAGGCCGAGCTTGCTCTCGGTCAGGCCGAAGCGCGCCTCGGTACAACCGATGGCGATATCGCAACACGCCACCAGGCCGACACCACCGCCGAAGGCGGCCCCGTTGACGCGCGCGATGGTGGGCTTGGGCAGTTCATCCAGGGTGCGCATCAACTGCGCCAGCGCCAGTGCGTCGGCGGCGTTCTCCGCTTCGTTGGCGCTGGCCATGCCGCGCATCCAGTTCAGGTCTGCGCCGGCCGAAAAGGCCGCGCCATCACCGGTCAGCACGACGATGCGGATCTGCGAGGCCCGGCCAGCCTCGCGCAATGCATCGGTCAGCGCGGCGATCAGCGTCGCATCGAAGGCGTTGTGGACTGCGGGGCGATGCAATCGCAAGGTGCGGACCGCCCCGTGGTCTTCGACAATCAAGCCGGTGTCCTGCATTGCGTACGTCCATGAATGGGATGCGAACCATGATAGCGGGCCGGGTCGCCGGAGCCATGACGCGGTGCGTCGATGCTAGAATTGAGAACCATTCCTAACAATCAGGCCGTCTTTGTGACGCTGTCCGACATGCCTTTGCATCGCGCCGCCATCGTGGATTCCGTGGAGGATCGTCTCCCCAACGACACGATCGCCCGGCGCTTGCGGGAGTTGGGGTTTGTCGCAGGCGAGGAAGTCACGGTGCTGGCCACCGGGCCGGTCGGTCGCGAGCCATTGTTGGTGCAGGTGGGCTACACGCGTTTTGCCCTGCGCCGCAGCGAGGCTGCGCGCGTGCAGGTGCGCCATGCGGGAGGATCGGCATGAGCGCTGCCAGCGTTCCGCTGCGTCTGGCGCTGGTTGGCAACCCCAACAGCGGCAAGACCGCACTGTTCAACCAGCTCACCGGTAGCCGGCAAAAAGTGGCCAACTACACCGGCGTCACCGTCGAGCGTAAGGAAGGGCACTTCCGCGCACCGTCGGGGCGCGACTTTGCGGTGCTGGATCTGCCCGGCGCCTACAGCCTGCAACCGGCGAGCCTGGACGAGGCCATCACCCGCGACCTGTGCCGTGGCTTTTATCCGGGCGAGCCGGCGCCGGATGTGCTGGTCTATGTGATGGACGCGACCAATCTGCGCCTGCATCTGCGCTTTGCGTTGGAGCTGCGCGAGCTCGGCCGGCCGATGATCGTGGCGCTGAACATGATGGATGCCGCACAGCGGCGCGGCATTGTCATCGACCTGCCGGCGCTGGAGCAGGCGCTCGGCGTGCCGGTGGTCGAAACGGTGGCGGTGCGGCGCGGTGGTGCCAAGGTGCTGGTCGAGCGGCTCGATGCGCAGGCCGCGCGCCTGGCGGCGCCCGCCGCCAATCCGCCGGCCGACGGTAATTATCACGCGCTGGTGCGGCAGATCCTCGGCGCAGCGGTGACCATGCCCACCCGCACCTCGCGCGTGGACGATGCGCTGGACCGCTGGCTGGTGCATCCGATCTGGGGCCTGGTCACGCTGGCGGTGGTGATGTTCCTGATCTTCCAGGCGGTCTATGCCTGGGCTGCGCCGGTCATGGACCTGATCGACGGCGGCACCGCTGCCTTGGGCGATTGGGTCGGCGCGACCCTGCCGGAAGGTCCACTCAACAGCTTGCTCAAGGATGGCGTCATCGCCGGGCTGGGCGGGGTGATCGTGTTCCTGCCGCAGATCCTGATCCTGTTCGCCTTCATCCTGGCATTGGAAGAATCCGGCTATCTGCCACGTGCGGCGTTTCTGCTCGATCGCATGATGTCGGTGGCCGGTTTGTCGGGGCGCTCGTTCATTCCGCTGTTGTCGAGTTTTGCATGTGCGGTGCCGGGCATCATGTCAACGCGCAGCATCCAGGACCCGCGCGACCGGCTCGCCACCATCATGGTCGCGCCGCTGATGACCTGTTCGGCGCGGCTGCCGGTGTATGCGTTGTTGATCGGCGCCTTCATTCCGCAGAAGACCGTGTGGGGCATCTTCAACCAGCAGGGGCTGGTGCTGTTCGGTCTGTACGCTGCGGCTATCGTCAGTGCGCTGCTGGTCTCGTGGACGATGAAGAAATGGCGGCGCGACAAGAGCGAGCACCCGTTGATGCTGGAGCTGCCGTCCTATCGCGTCCCGCAGGTGCGCGATCTGGCGCTGGGGCTGTGGGAGCGCGCCTGGATCTTCCTCAAGCGCGTGGGCGGCATCATTCTGGCGCTGACCATCCTGCTGTGGTTCCTGCTGTCGTTTCCCGAGGCGCCGGCCAATGCCACCTTGCCGGCAATCGACTACAGCTTCGCCGGTCGTATCGGTCACGCAATGGCAGTGTTCTTCGCACCGCTGGGCTTCAACTGGCAGATCTGCATCGCGTTGATTCCCGGCCTGGCTGCGCGCGAAGTGGCGGTGGCCTCGCTGGCCACGGTGTACGCGTTGTCCGCTGCCGACGACGACGCGGCAGCCCAGGCGCTGTCGCCGCTGATCAGCGACGGTTGGTCGCTGGCCACCGCGTTGTCGCTGCTGGTCTGGTACATCTACGCGCCGATGTGCATCTCCACGCTGGCCACGATCAAGCGCGAAACCAACTCGTGGAAGCAGATGACCATCAGTGCGGTGTACCTGTTCGCGCTGGCCTACCTGGCGTCGCTGGTGACCTACCAGCTGGCCGTGCTGCTGGGAGCCGGCTGAGATGACGCTTCCGCTCACGCTGCAATACCTGGTGATCGCCATCGCAGTGCTGGTCAGCCTGTGGGTGGTGATGAAGAAACAGTTTCCCGGTGTATTGCGTCGCCTGCGTGGCGCGCTTGCGCTTGGGCTGCTGCGCCGCGGGCGGCCGGCATGGATGCAGGCACTGGGGCGTCGCGTGGCGCCGCCTGCCGCCCAAAACGTCTCGGCCTGCGGCGGTTGCGACAGCTGCGGCCCGACACCGCCCCGCAGCCACTGATCCCCGGCGTCTGGTCTACACTTGCGCGGCCGCAGGACGCGGCCAGACAAGGGGGCGGTGATGCGTTTGCTGGTGTTGTTGGCGGTGCTGGCCGCCGTTGCGGGTGTTTATCACCATGGCGGCAACGCGCTCGACGAGAAGCAGGTGCGCGATTTCTATGCCGCGCACGACAAGGCGATGTTGAGCCAGGACGGCGAGGCGCTCTGCGCAATGACCGCGCCGGAATTCGAAATGGTGGTGCTGTACCGCATGGATTCCCATCAGCAGCGGCAGACCGCCAACCGCGAGAAATATTGCAAATCCAACGGCGAATGGGCACAGGTGCTGCGGCAGATGAGCCACGTGGCCGATCCGGAAGAGCTGATCGACTACAAACAGTCCATCACCAAGATCGATATCGCCGCGGACGAACATTCGGCAATAGTCGAAACCCGCGCCACGCTCGGTCTGCCGGGCGTGCGCATGACCTTTCGCACACGCGACAAGGTGATCCGCAAGCGCTGGAAGACGCTCATCGCCCACAGCGAAGGCACTGCCTGGGTCGGCCCGGCGTATCAATAAGCGCAGTTGACCAAACGACTGCGCTTGCTGCCCGGTGGCGCGATCGTCGCTGGTTGCGGCTTGTGTCGTGCGGCCAGGGCAGCTGCAGTGCACCCTGCACGGTTGCCTGGTGATGGCGGGCGACGTGCTGCCGGCCTTTGGACTGCGTGCCGGGCGAGGCAAGCGGTCAGCGATCCGTCGCTGCACTGCACAGCGCCGCAGCCACTTGCGTTCGCTATGCTTGCGCCATGACAACTTCCTTCCAGATCTCCCGACGTGCGCAGGCGCTGACCAGTTCGGCGATTCGCGAAATCCTCAAGGTGACCGAACGGCCGGAGGTCATTTCCTTCGCCGGCGGCCTGCCGTCGCCGGCCACCTTTCCCGTGGAGCGCATGCGCGCAGCCAGCGACCAGGTGCTGCGCGACGCCCCGCAGGCGGCACTGCAATACGGCCCAACCGAAGGTTATGCGCCGCTGCGCGAATGGGTGGCCGCGCGGCTGAGTCGCGATGGCGCCAGCATCCGGCCCAGCCAGGTGCTGATCACCACCGGCTCGCAACAAGGCCTGGACCTGCTCGGCAAGGTCTTCATCGACGAAGGCAGCAAGGTGTTGGTGGAAACGCCGAGCTACCTGGGCGCATTGCAGGCGTTTTCGTTGTTCCAGCCGGCATTCGTCGGCATGCCTTCGGACGAGGGCGGCGTGGTGGTGGATGCGCTGGATCCGTTGCTGCTGGCCGATGCGCGCTTTCTGTATTGCCTGCCGAATTTCCAGAATCCCACCGGCCGGCGCTTGCCGTTGGCGCGTCGCCAGGCCTTGGTGGCACGCGCGGCCGAGGCAGGCGTGCCGATCGTCGAAGACGACCCGTATGGCGAGCTGTACTACAGCGGGCAACCGTTGCCGAGTCTGTTGTCGATGAACCCGGAAGGCGTCATCTATATGGGCTCCTTTTCCAAGGTGCTCGCGCCCGGCCTGCGGCTGGGCTATGTGGTGGCGCCCGAAACGGTGCTGGGAAAACTGATCCAGGCCAAGCAGGCGGCCGATCTGCACACCCCATCGTTCACGCAGCGCGTGGTGTACCAGACGCTGCAGGACGATTTTCTCCAGACCCATATTCCGCAGATCCGTGCGCTGTACGCGCGTCAATGCGGCTTGATGCTGGAGGCGCTGGACCGGCACTTCCCGCCGCAGGTGCAGTGGAATCGCCCGGAGGGCGGCATGTTCTTGTGGGTGACCTTGCCGCCGGGTCTGGACGGGACCGCGTTGCTGGCGCGGGCCATCGCGCGCAATGTCGCGTTCGTTCCCGGCGCGCCGTTCTTCGCCACCTTGCCGCAGACCAATACGCTGCGCCTGTCGTTCGTCACCGTGCCCGGCGAGAAGATCGATGCCGGCATCCAGGTGCTGGGGGAGCTGTTGCGCGAGGCGCTGGCCGAGTCGCCAGGGCTGGGCGGGTGACGGTGGCGACGGCGGAGCAGGGTGCGCCGATCGCGATCAGGATCGATCATGTTGCCATCGGCAGCGCGCGCGACTTCACTCGCCCTGGCAGCCGCAGCGCGATCGACAAGCGCGCGCTGCAGGGAGCGGTGCAGGTGGGCCTCGAAGGCCTGGAGGGCGATGAGCAAGGCGACCGGCGCGTGCATGGCGGGCCGGACAAGGCCATCCATCATTACCCGCGCGATCACTACGCTGCCTGGCGCGATGAACTTGGTCCGCACGTGTTGCTTGAGGCTGCAGGTGCCTTCGGCGAAAACCTCAGCAGTGTCGGCGTGACCGAAGCCGATGTCTGTCTCGGCGATCGCTTCACCTTGGGCACGGCGGTGGTGGAGGTGTCGCAGTTGCGACAACCGTGCTGGAAGCTGTCGGACCGTTTTGGTGTGCGCCAGCTGGCGCGGCGGGTGCAGGAAACCGGCCGTACCGGCTGGTATTACCGCGTGCTGCAGCCGGGCAGCGTCGCGGCCGGCGACCTGCTGACCCTGCAGGCGCGGCCGCATCCGGATTGGCCGCTGTCGCGTCTTCAGCAGGTGCTGTACGCGCGCCAGGTCGATGTTGCAGCCGTCACCGCGGTATTGCAGCTGCCGCTCGTGCCGTCCTGGCGCACCCTTTTCGAACGCCGCCTGCAGCGCAGCGAAGTGGAAAGCTGGAGCAAGCGGCTGGATGGTATTGGCGACTGAGGAGGGATAACAAGACTACTGCGTAGTGTCAGGCGGATGTGGTCGCTGCGTACGTCGGCCAGTACAGCACGTGCACGCGCTTGCGCCGCGCAGTCCGCGCCTGCATGACGACTGCGCGCTACGTTGCGATAGCCACGCGGAGAGCGGCCGACATCATCGCCTCATAGGGTTGGCTGCGTGCCGGCTTGCGGAATCGGCAGAGTCCAGTCGCATCTGCGGCTCTCCGTTCGGCAGTACATCTCCAGGAACCGTTCGCCACGCCTCGTCGCCCGCCTCGAAAGTAACCGGTCGCATCACTGCGCAACGCCGCATCGCGCGCAATGGGGCACCGCAGTGACGAATCGCTAATCCCAGATCCCCAATCCCGGCTATCGTGTACCACCCACATCGCCAAGCCAGCCTGCCGCCATGACAACCTCTGCTGTGAAAGTTCTGATCCACGGCGCCTCCGGGCGGATGGGCAAGGCGTTGCTGCGATTGGCTGCCGAAGACCAGACCTTGCAGGTGGTCGGCGCCGTGGTGGGCCGCTCGCCCTCCCAGCGCGTGGTCGATGGGGTGCCGTTTTTCGCTGCCAGCGAACTCGGCGGCGCGCCTGCGTTCGATGTGGCGATCGACTTCAGTTTGCCGCAGGGCTTCGCACCGATCCTGGCGTTGTGCGCGCAGCGCGGCAAGCCGCTGGTGTCCGGCACCACCGGGCTCGACGAGGCGCAGCGTGCGGCCTTGCGCGATGCCGCCCAGCAGATTGCGCTGGTCTGGGCGTCCAACTTCAGTCTGGGCGTTGCGGTGCTGACAGAGCTGGTGGAGCGCGCGGCCGGCACCTTGCCGGGGTGGGACTGCGACATCCTCGAATCGCATCACGTGCACAAGCAGGACGCGCCCTCCGGCACCGCATTGACGCTGGGCGAGGCGGCGACCGGCAGCGGCGCGCAGCCGCGCTATGTCAGCCTGCGTGCCGGCGACATCGTTGGCGAGCACACCGTGCAGTTCACCGGGCTGGGCGAGCGGGTCGAGCTGGTGCACCGCGCGACCAACCGCGACATCTTCGCGCGCGGTGCCTTGCATGCGGCCAAGCGGCTGATCGGCAAGCCGGCAGGCAGCTACCGCGTACGCGATCTGGTGCTGTAGGCGCGCCGCAGCCATGCATGAACGATAGCCGCACGTCGCGGCCTATTCATGCCTCAACGTTGATGCCGCGACGGCATCCGATGCTCTTCAGACTGGCATGGCGGGGCAGTTGCCTTTACAATTCTCGCTTGCCCGAACCAGCGTCGGACCGGTCCCCAGCACCGCGTCCGCGCTTTGCTGCAACCGGAATTTGGCCGGGAGCGCATCGGAGTCCCAGGCAGCCAGAGCGAGACCCCCACGTGACCCAACCCGCAATCCTTGTCCTCGAAGACGGCACCGTGTTCGAGGGCGAATCCGTAGGCGCCAACGGGCTTTCCGTCGGTGAAGTGGTGTTCAACACCGCCATGACCGGCTATCAGGAAGTCCTGACCGATCCCTCCTACGCCCGCCAGATGGTCACGCTGACCTATCCGCATATCGGCAACACGGGCTTCACCGATCAGGACGACGAAGCCCGCAAGATCTGGGCGGCCGGCCTGATCGTGCGCGATGTGCCGCGCCGCCCCAGCAACTGGCGCAGCCAGGTGGCCTTGCCGGAATGGCTGCAGGCCCGCGGTGTGGTCGCCATCTCCGGCATCGACACCCGCAAGCTGACCCGCCTGCTGCGGCAGAAGGGCGCCCAGAACGGTGCGCTGATGGCCGGCGACATCGACGTCGAAAAAGCGCTGGAAGCCGCACGCAAATTCCCCGGCCTGAAAGGCATGGATCTGGCCAAGGTGGTCTCGACCGAGAGCACGTACAACTGGAAGGAAGGCTCGCTGGATCTGAACTCAGACAGCTTTTTGGGTCTGGGTGCGTTGAATATTGGAAAGTCCGCACATGCAAGTGCGGGCTCTGGCGAGGAACGCGCATTCAAGGTCGTGGCCTACGATTACGGCGTGAAGCTCAACATCCTGCGCATGCTGGCCGAGCGCGGCTGCGACGTCACCGTGGTACCGGCGCGCACGCCGGTGGCCGAGGTGTTGGCGCTGCAACCCGATGGCGTGTTCCTGTCCAACGGCCCGGGCGACCCGGAGCCGTGCGACTACGCGATCGATGCGATCAAGGAACTGATCGCGCAGAAGGTGCCGACCTTCGGCATCTGCCTGGGCCATCAGCTGCTGGCGCTGGCCGCTGGCGCCAAGACGCTCAAGATGACCACCGGTCATCACGGCGCCAACCACCCGGTGCAGGATCTGGACGGCGGCCGGGTGATGATCACCTCGCAGAACCATGGTTTTGCAGTGGATGAAAGCACCTTGCCGGCCAATGTGCGGGTGACCCATCGGTCGCTGTTCGATGGCACCAACCAGGGCATCGCGCTGACCGACGCACCGGCGTTCTCGTTCCAGGGCCATCCGGAAGCCTCGCCCGGCCCGCGCGATGTGGGGCCGTTGTTCGATCGGTTCGTGGATCTGATGGCGGCACGCGCCTGATGAAAACAGGGCTGGCCTCGCTGCCGCGCACACGCCATTGGCGGGTGTTTGCGTTGGCGATGCTGGCGCTGTCGATGTATCCGGCGTTCGTGTTGATTGCGGTGTATTCGCAGTGGTTGGGTTCCGGCCTCCCCGGCGGGCGCAACGGCCCGGCCGATGCCTACCGACACAGCCTTGCGAGCGCCATCGTCGCCTACACCTTGTCTCCGCGTTGCGTGGATTGGGTGACTGACGTGATGGAACGCGGTGGCGTTGGCACGCCGAGCCGCGCGATGGATGCGCATAACAACGGGATTGGCGCGCGCATCGGCGCCGCCGCTCCCAGCTGGGCCGCGATGCAGCGAGAGGTTCGCGCCGCGGTCGACCATGGCGCGATCGATGCCCGATCGCCCGACCAAATTACCTGGCTCGCCGCTACGGCGTGGCAGGACCGACTTTACTGAGGACCCCCATGCCAAAGCGCACCGACCTAAAAACCATCCTGATCATCGGCGCTGGCCCGATCGTCATCGGCCAGGCCTGCGAGTTCGACTACTCCGGCGCGCAGGCGTGCAAGGCGCTGCGCGACGAGGGTTACCGCGTGGTGCTGGTCAACAGCAATCCGGCCACCATCATGACCGACCCGAACATGGCCGACGCCGTGTACATCGAGCCGATCAACTGGCAGACGGTCGAAAAGATCATCGCCAAGGAAAAGCCCGATGCCCTGCTGCCGACCATGGGCGGGCAGACCGCGCTGAACTGCGCGCTGGACCTGGCCGACCACGGGGTGCTGGAGAAGTACAACGTCGAGCTGATCGGCGCCAAGCGCGAAGCGATCCGCATGGCCGAAGACCGCGAGCTGTTCCGCGTGGCGATGGGCGAGATCGGCCTGGACTGCCCGACGGCGGCGGTTGCCCACACGCTGGAAGAAGCGCTGGAGATCCAGACCCGCGTCGGTTACCCGACCATCATCCGCCCCAGCTTCACCCTGGGCGGTAGCGGTGGCGGCATCGCCTACAACCGCGAAGAGCTGATCGAGATCGTTGGCCGCGGCCTGGAACTGTCGCCGACCACCGAAGTGCTGGTGGAAGAGTCGGTGCTGGGTTGGAAAGAATTCGAGATGGAAGTGGTGCGCGACACCGCGGACAACTGCATCATCGTGTGCGCCATCGAAAACCTCGACCCGATGGGTGTGCACACCGGCGACTCGATCACCGTTGCGCCGGCGCAGACGCTCACCGACAAGGAATACCAGCGCCTGCGCGATGCCTCGATCGCGGTGTTGCGCAAGATCGGCGTGGATACCGGCGGCTCGAATGTGCAGTTCGGCATCAGCCCGACCACCGGCCGCGTGGTCGTCATCGAAATGAATCCGCGCGTGTCGCGTTCCTCGGCGCTGGCCTCCAAGGCCACCGGCTTCCCGATCGCCAAGGTCGCCGCCAAGCTGGCCGTGGGCTACACGCTGGACGAATTGAAGAACGAGATCACCGGCGGTCTGACCCCGGCCTCGTTCGAGCCGTCGATCGACTATGTGGTCACCAAGATTCCGCGCTTTGCGTTCGAAAAATTCCCGCAGGCCGATGCGCGCCTGACCACGCAGATGAAGTCGGTGGGCGAGGTGATGGCGATGGGCCGCACCTTCTCCGAATCGCTGCAGAAAGCGCTGCGTGGCCTGGAAACCGGCAAGATCGGCCTGGATCCGACCGGCCTGGACCTGAGCAGCGAGGACGACATCGCCACGCTCAAGCGCGAACTGAAGGCACCGGGCCCGGAGCGCTTGTTCTACGTCGCCGATGCCTTCCGTGCCGGCATGACGGTGGCCGATGTGTATGCGCTGTCGTTCATCGACCCCTGGTTCCTGGACCAGATCGAAGAAATCGTCAGCCACGAACAGCAGTTGGCCGACGACGGTATGGCGGCGCTGGATGCACCGCGCCTGCGCATGCTCAAGCGTGCCGGTTTCTCCGATGCGCGCATGGCGCAGCTGATCGGCAGCAACGAAGAATCGGTACGCACGCTGCGCCGCGCGCTGAAGGTACGCCCGGTCTACAAGCGCGTGGATTCGTGCGCTGCCGAATTCGCCACCAGCACGGCGTATCTGTATTCGACCTACGAGGACGAATGCGAGGCGCTGCCGACCGATCGCGACAAGATCATGATCCTGGGCGGTGGCCCCAACCGCATCGGCCAGGGCATCGAGTTCGATTACTGCTGCGTGCACGCGGCACTGGCGCTGCGCGATGATGGCTTCGAAACCATCATGGTCAACTGCAATCCGGAAACCGTCTCCACCGATTACGACACCTCCGACCGTCTGTACTTCGAGCCGCTGACGCTGGAAGACGTGCTGGAAATCGTCGAGCTGGAAAAACCCAAGGGCGTGATCGTGCAGTACGGCGGCCAGACTCCGCTGAAGCTGGCGCGTGCGCTGGAAGCCAACGGCGTGCCGGTGATCGGCACCTCGCCGGACTCGATCGACCTGGCCGAAGACCGTGAGCGTTTCCAGCAGCTGGTCGACAAGCTCGGCCTGAAGCAGCCGCCGAATCGCATCGCCCGCAATGCCGAAGAAGCCTTGGTGCTGGCACGCGAAATCGGCTACCCGCTGGTGGTGCGCCCGAGCTACGTGCTGGGCGGCCGTGCGATGGAAATCGTCTACGGCGAGTCCGACCTGGCGCGCTACGTGCGCGATGCGGTCAAGGTCTCCAACGATTCGCCGGTGCTGCTGGACCGCTTCCTCGACAACGCGGTGGAAGTGGACGTGGACATCATTGCCGACAAGGACGGTAACGTGCTGATCGGCGGGGTGATGGAACACATCGAAGAAGCCGGCGTGCATTCGGGCGATTCGTCCTGCTCGCTGCCGCCGTATTCGCTCTCGCCGCAGACCCAGGCCGAGCTGCGTCGCCAGGTGGTGATGCTGGCCGAAGGCTTGAACGTAGTGGGCCTGATGAACACCCAGTTCGCGGTGCAGGTCAACGAGGCGGGCGACGACATCGTGTACCTGCTGGAAGTGAACCCGCGTGCCTCGCGCACGGTGCCGTTCGTGTCCAAGGCGATCGGCATGCCGCTGGCCAAGATCGCCGCGCGTTGCATGGCCGGCAAGACGCTGGCCGAGCAGGGCGCCACCAAGGAAATCGTGCCGGACTACTACTCGGTGAAGGAAGCGATCTTCCCGTTCGCCAAGTTCCAGGGCGTGGACCCGATCCTCGGGCCGGAGATGCGCTCCACCGGTGAGGTGATGGGCGTGGGCCGCAGCTTCAGCGCGGCGTTCGCGCGCGCGCAGGAAGCCGGTGGCATCAAGGCGCCGCCGCTGGGCAAGGCCTTCGTCTCGGTGCGCGACCCGGACAAGCAACGCGTGCTGCCGGTGGCGCAGGCGCTGGTGGAGCGTGGCTTCACGCTGGTGGCCACGCGCGGTACCGGTGCGTGGCTGCAGCAGAACGGGCTGAGCTGCGAAATCGTCAACAAGGTGGCCGAAGGCCGCCCGCACATCGTCGATTCGATCAAGAACGGTGAGATCGTCTACATCGTCAACACCACTGAAGGTCGCGCTGCCATTTCGGATTCGTTCTCGATCCGCCGCGAAGCGCTGCAGCATCGCGTGACCTATTCGACCACTGTCGCCGGCGCCAAGGCGCTGGTGCAATCGCTGGAATTCCGCGGCACCGGCCCCGTGTGGTCGCTGCAGGAACTGCACAAGGAGCTGGAAGCATGAGAGCACCCATGACATCGAAGGGCGCGCAGCGCCTGCGCGAAGAGCTGGAACACCTGAAGTCGGTCAAGCGCCCGGAGGTGATCAATGCGATCGCCGAAGCGCGTGCGCATGGCGATCTGAAGGAAAACGCCGAATACCATGCGGCGCGCGAGCAACAGAGCTTTATCGAAGGCCGCATCAAGCAGCTGGAAAGCGAGCTGTCGCATGCCGAAATCATCGACATCACCAAGTTGTCGGCCGGCACCAAGATCGTGTTCGGCGCCACGGTGACGCTGGCCGATACCGAGACCGACGAAGAGAAGCGCTACCAGATCGTTGGCGATCTGGAAGCGGACATCAAGATGGGCTTGATCGCGATCTCCTCGCCGTTGGCGCGTGCGCTGATCGGCAAGCTGGAAGGCGATTCGGTCACCATCGATGCGCCGGCCGGCCAGCGCGAGTACGAAGTCGTCAGCGTCGCCTACCTGGACTGACCGGCATCACTGCGCGATGACCACCGCCACATTGCTGCTGCCGGAAAAACGCCGCCTGCCCGGAACCCTGGGCGATACGGCAGTGGCGCGTGCGCTTGCGCGCGCCGACGGGCACACCGCCGACGCCGGCGAAGTGGCGCAATTGCAGCGCCATTTCAGTCTGACTCCGGCGCACTGGCCGGTGGCCGCGTTGACGCGCCAGCTGGATGCCGGCGATGCCGCCGGCGCCACCTGGGTGCGTGCGGATCCGGCCTATGTGGTGCCGGATATGCAGGGCGCGCGGTTGATGGGCTACGGCGAGGCGCTCGGTCCCACCGCCGACGATCTGGCGGTGCTCTTGCCCATCCTCAAGCCGATGTTCGGCGATGCTGGTTTTCTGCTGGACGCGCCCACGCCATCGCGTTGGTATCTGCGCCTGTCGCCGGATGCGAAATTGCCGGACTTCGCGCCGCCCGATATCGCCATTGGCGACGACTTGTTCGAGCACCTGCCGGCCGGCGACAGCGGCCGCCGTTGGCGGGCCTTGCTGACCGAGGCGCAGGTGCTGCTGCATCAACATCCGTGGAATGAAGGCCGCATCGCCAGCGGCAAGCCGGCCATCAATTCGCTGTGGTTCTGGGGCGGCGGCGTCCTGCCGCACGCGGTGAGTTCGCCGCATCGCCAGGTGCGCAGCCGCGAATCGCTGCTGCGCGCGCTGGCGCTGGCGGCAGGTGCCGACGCGCAGGGCGAACAACGCGTCGATGCGCTGGTGGATCTGCGTCATCTGCGTTCGCTGCAGCAGTTCAGCGACGATGCGGTGGCGCCGCTGTTGGCGGCGATGGCGCGCGGCGAACTGGATCGGTTGGTATTGGACTTTCAGGACGGCGAAAGCGTGTCGCTCACGCACGCCCAGCGCTGGCGTTTCTGGCGCAAGCCGCGGGTACAGCTGGCGCAATGACCTCGAGTCCGCGGATCGTCCGGCGCCCCTCCGGGCAGGCCGGCAGTTGGCCCGATACCATGTTGCCGCTGCTGCGCCGCATCTATGCAGCGCGCGGTGTCACCGATGCGCAAGGCGCGCAGCCGCGACTGGGCCAGCTGTTGTCGCCGGAATTGCTGCACAACAGCGGCGTGGCCGCCGAGCTACTGGCCGACGCGATCGCGCAGCAACGGCGCATTCTGGTGGTGGGCGATTTCGACTGCGATGGCGCCACCGCCTGTGCCGTCGGTGTGCGCGGCCTGCGCATGCTCGGTGCGCTGGATGTGCACCACGCCGTGCCCAATCGCATGGTGCATGGCTATGGCTTGTCGCCTGCGTTGGTCGACGAACTGGCGGGGTTGCAGCCGGATGTGCTGGTCACCGTCGATCACGGCATCGCCTGTCACGCTGGCGTCGCCGCAGCCAAAGCGCGCGGCTGGACGGTGCTGGTCACCGATCACCATCTGCCGGGCGAGGTGCTGCCGCCGGCCGATGCGATCGTCGACCCGAATCTGGCCGAAGACACCTTCCCCAGCAAGACCCTGGCCGGGGTCGGGGTGATCTTTTACGTGTTGTTGGCATTGCGACAGGTGTTGCGCGCACGCGGCGCCTTCGCCCAGCGTGCCGAGCCTGACCTGTCGGTGCTGCTGGATCTGGTCGCAGTCGGCACCGTTGCCGATTTGGTACCGCTGGACACCAACAACCGCGCGCTGGTGTCGGCTGGATTGCGCCGCCTGCGCGAGGGCAAGGGCTGCATCGGGTTGCGTGCCTTGATCGATGCCAGCGGCCGCGATGTGGCGCGGCTGAGCGCCAGCGATATCGGGTTTGCGCTCGGGCCACGCCTCAATGCCGCCGGGCGGCTCGAGGACATGGCGCTGGGTATCGAACTGTTGCTCAGCGAAGACTGGAGCCAGGCCCGCGAGATTGCCGGCACGCTGGAAGAGATCAACGCCGAACGCCGCGCAGTGCAGCAGTTGATGACCGATGATGCCGAGCACGCCGTCACCAAGGTGGTGCTGGATGGCGATGGTGCATTGCCGATCGCCGCATGCCTGTTCGATGCCGAATGGCACCCGGGCGTGATCGGTCTGGTGGCCTCCAAACTCAAGGACCGCCTGCACCGTCCGGTGATCGCGCTGGCACCGGCCGAGCCGGGCAGCAGCCAGTTGCGGGGTTCGGCGCGTTCGATTCCCGGCCTGCATATCCGCGATGTGCTGGCGGCGGTGGACGCGCGGCATCCCGGATTGATCCAGAAGTTCGGCGGCCATGCGATGGCGGCCGGGTTGAGTATCGACCATGCGGCATTGGCCACGTTCGAGCAGGCCTTCCAGGCGCAGGTGACGGCGATGGTGGATGCCTCGCTGCTGCATGCCCAATTGCATAGCGACGGCGAACTGGCCGCGCACGAACTCGATCACCTGCACGCCGAAGCGCTGCGCGTGGCCGGTCCATGGGGGCAGGGCTTTCCCGAGCCGCTGTTCGATGGTCAGTTCGAGGTGCTGCAGCACCGCGTGCTCAAGGAACGCCATCTCAAGTTGACACTGCGGTGCCCCGGACGCGCGGAACCGCTCAATGCCATCCACTTCAACGGTTGGCGTGGCAGCGATCCCGCGCGCTTGGTGCGGCTGGCCTATCGGTTGGTCGCCGACGACTATCGCGGCGGCACGGCAGTGCAGTTGATCGTGGAGCATTGCGAGCCGGTGACCGTCACTGGCTGATCTGCGTCTTGGCGCCCCAAGGTTTGCGACAGTCGCACTTGTCGTCATCTCGATGGACATCAGTTGGTGGGCTGCTGAAAGCGCTCGCTTGGCCCAAGTTGAGGGCAGATCAGGCATCGGCCCGATCGCCTCAAGCGCGCCTGATGCCGACCACAGGATCGGCGAAGCTGCAATCGGGCGAGCAGTACGGCGGCGCGCACAGGGCGGGGCACATGGTGGTTTCGAACGCATCCCGACACGCAGCTTGGATTGCGCCAGATGGCGCGTCCAAAGATGGCCCACCCAATGAATCGCACGTTGCAAGCAGCGTGCGTCCGCAAGATTGTTACGACGCAGCTGCCGTAACACCGACCTGGCGGTTCACCGCCTGCGTGCGTCCACGCAATCCAAACAACGGCCGCAGCCAACCCACCCGGCGGATCACGTACTCATGCAGTGCCAGGCAGCCGACCACGGTTGCGGCGATCACCAGCGCCGGTTCCAGCCAGGCATTCAGATGTAGCGGGGCCAGCCAGTACAGTGCCACGATGATCAGGCTCTGATGCAGGATGTACCAGGGAAACACCGCTTCGGTGCAATACGGCAGCCAGCGGTACGGTCGGTTCAAGCGGTGCCTGGCCCAGCCAAGAAGCGTCAGCAGCGCGAGCCAGGTATAGGCGGAACGCGCGATGCGTTCGATGCGGTCCCACGGCAGGCTTGCCAGCAGCGCGTCGAGTTGTGCGGGAGGCAGGTGCCTGCCGACGTAGCGGATCGATAGTTCGGTGCCGATCGCCAGCAGGGCGCAGCCCAGGGTGGGCCAGCGCAGTTGCACGGTCCAGGCCCAGAAGCGTTGGTTGCGTGCCAGCAGATAGCCCAAGAGAAAGAGCGGGAACGATTCGGCATGCACGAACCAGTCGCCAACCAACGCATGGGTCGGCGGATGCCGCGGCATCACCCACATCACGCAGAACGCCTCCCACAGGATTGGCAACACCAGCAGGGCCGGCACCACCACGGCGGCGGGAAGCGGTGGTAAGGCCGGCAGCCGCACCAGCCTGGCCAGCGACACCAGCGCCATCAACGCCACGGTGTAGGGCAGCAGGTAGGCCAGGTACCACAGGTGATTCCAGGTGATGCCGTGTTCCCAACCATCGAAACTGCCGGCCGGCCACGGGCGCACCTGCCAGTAGCGCAGCAGGAAGCTGCCGAACCCGGTGGCGACCTTGCCGTTGCTCACGCCCTGGCAGTAGGCCTGCACCGCCACCACCACGAACATGCCGAACAGCAAGGGCGGCAGCAACCGCCCGCAGCGACGCAACGCGAAGCGCCAGGGCGCGGCTTGCGGCTGCGACAACCCGATCGCAATGCCGGAGATCATGAACAACAACGGCATTCGCCACCGGTTGAGCACGATCATCGGCCACTGCAACCACTCGGCCGTGTGCACGCTCTTGAGGTGGAACCCCCAGTCGGCCACATAGGCCATGCCCACGTGGTAGAGGATCAGCAGGGCGAAGGCGAAAACGCGCAAGGCATCGATATCGTGGCGGCGCTCGGTCATGGTCGGTGGCTGGTGAAGGAGTGGCTGCATCCTGCCCGCGGCCCCGCTCCAGCAGTGGTGTCAGGGGCGGAAAGCCCGGCCCGCGGTGACCAGTTGTGCCCACCCAGGGACGAATAGGGCCGGCAGGGATGGCGGTTTCGCCTTGTAGCGCAGGCCTCTATGATCGGCAGCTGCCAACTGCGGACGTGTGCAATGCAATCGATCGGGGCGCGCCCGCCAATCATCCACGACAGTGCCGGCCGCGCTGCGACACGCTGGGCGGTGGTGATCTGGTCGCTGGTGTTCTATGTGAGCGCGCTGGGCAACGTCTGGACCGCCTGGCTTGCCGCGCGCCGCGATGGCCAGCCCATCGTGGTGTGGCAGGTGCTGAGCTGGGAGCTGAGCAGCGCCACCGCAGCGCTGCTGCTGTTGCCGGCGGTGGTGTGGCTCTGCGCACGCTGGCCGTTGCATGCCGATGTCTGGGTGCGACGCCTGCCGGCGTATGTGATGGCTGCACTGGGCTGGTGGCTGCTGCATGTCGCCGGCATGGTGGTGCTGCGCATGCTGGTCTATGCCCTGGCCGGTGCACACTACGACTTCGGCGGCTGGCTGCAGTGGGTCTACGAGCTGTCCAAGGACCTGCGCACCTTTGCACTGCTGGTGGCGGTGCAGCACGCACTGGCCTGGTACGCACGGCGTCGTCAGGGCGAGGCGCACCTGCTCGCCGCACCTGACGAAGGCCCGCCAGTGGAGCCGCTGGATCGCCCGGAGCGTTTTCTGGTGCGCAAGCTGGGACGCGATTTCCTGGTCGCGACCGCCGATATCGAGTGGATCCAGGCCTCGGGCAACTACGTCAACCTGCACGTGCGCGGTCACGATTACCCGTTGCGCAGCACCATGGCGGCGATCGAGGCGAAGCTGGACCCGGCCGTGTTCGTGCGCATCCACCGCAGCTATCTGGTCAATCTGGGGCAGGTGCAGGCGATCGAGCCGTCCTATTCCGGCGACGCACGCGTGCATCTGCGCGATGCCAGCGTGCTGCCGTGCAGTCGCAGCCACCTGGCCGGTTTGCGTACCCATGCCGGGCGGGGCGCCGCTGCGCCGAGATCCGACGCACTGGTGGCATAACCCCCGCTGGGTGCCTGGGGTGACCAGCCTCTGGTCCCAAATTCGTCCCTGGCCCAGGCGCCGCAAGGTCGCAACTGCTGCGACACCGACACGCCATGGTGGCCACCAGCCGAGCCTGCGGTCGCGCGGCAGCCAGGAGCCTGGGGTGTCGCAGGTGTCCCAGCACGCGCGGCCGCAGTTCCATCGCGTTCCGCCGCCGCCGCCCGCTTGCTAAACTAGCCCGCTTGTTTGCCGGAAGTCCGTCATGATCGAAACCAATCCGATCCGCCAGCGCATCACCGATCTCAACGATCGCGTGCTCTCGCTCAGGGGGTATCTTTGACTACGACGCCAAGAAAGAGCGTCTAGAGGAAGTCAGCCGGGAGCTCGAGAGTCCGGATGTGTGGAACGACGGCGAACGCGCGCAGGCCCTGGGCCGCGAGCGTTCGATGCTGGAAAAGACCGTGATCGGCATTGCCGATGTGCTGTCGGGCCTGGCCGATGCGGGCGACCTGCTGGAGCTGGCCGAGAGCGAACAGGACGAAGACACTGCGGTGGCGGTGATCGCCGATCTGGACAACTACCAGGCGCATGTCGAAAAGCTGGAATTCCAGCGCATGTTCTCCGGCCAGATGGACAGCGCCAACGCGTTCGTCGACATCCAGGCTGGCGCCGGCGGCACCGAGGCGCAGGACTGGGCCGAAATCCTGCTGCGCATGTATCTGCGCTGGGCCGAGTCGCGCGGCTGGAAAACCGAGTTGATGGAAGTCTCCGGTGGCGAAGTGGCGGGCATCAAGTCGGCCACCGTGCGCATCGAGGGCGAATACGCCTACGGCTGGCTGAAGACCGAGATCGGCGTGCATCGGCTGGTGCGCAAATCGCCGTTCGACTCGGACAACCGCCGGCATACCAGCTTCACCTCGGTGTTCGTGTCGCCGGAAGTGGACGACAACATCGAGATCGACATCAATCCGGCCGACCTGCGTACCGACGTGTATCGCTCGTCCGGTGCCGGTGGTCAGCACGTCAACAAGACCGAATCGGCGGTGCGTATCACGCACATCCCGACCAATACCGTGGTCGCCTGCCAGACCGGCCGCAGCCAGCACCAGAACCGCGACAACGCGATGAAAATGCTGGCCGCCAAGTTGTACGAGCTGGAAGTGCAAAAGCGCAACGCCGAGAAGGATGCCTTGGAAGCGACCAAGTCCGACATCGGCTGGGGCAGCCAGATCCGCAATTACGTGCTCGACCAGAGCCGCATCAAGGATCTACGCACCGGCATCGAGCGCAGCGATACGCAGAAGGTGCTGGACGGCGACCTGGACGAATTCGTCGAGGCCAGCCTGAAGGCCGGTCTGGCGGCGGGCTCCAAACGCCTGGATGCCTGACCGCCGCGCCAGGTGACCGTCGCGACGGCATCCTGGCGCATCGCCGCAGTGCCTGTGACGCAGCGGTGGTCATGCGCTGCGGCTTTAGGGTAACCCGATAACCGCCTGCCTCCGTCACATCCTCGTTCTAATAAGCGTGCCGGCACCGCCGGTTCCTCATTCCCCACCGGGCACCCGCCCGACCCACAGCAGACCGATCCCGCCATGACCGAGCAGACCCCCGCGCCGCAGCCCCCCGCCGACGAGAACAGCCTCATCGCCGAGCGCCGCGCGAAACTGGGCGCGTTGCGCGGGCAGGGCATCGCCTACCCGAACGACTTCGTGCGCGAACACTTCGCCGGCGATCTGCAGGCAGAATTCGCCGACGCCGACACCTGGACCCCGGAAGCGCTGGAAGCCAGCGGGCGTACGGTCAGGATGGCCGGTCGCCTGATGGCCAAGCGGGTGATGGGCAAGGCCAGCTTTGCGCAGATCCAGGACGAATCCGGGCGTGTGCAGCTGTTCCTGCAGGGCAATGTGCTCGGCGATGCCTATACCGCGTTCAAGGGCTGGGATGTGGGCGACATCGTGGCGGTGGAGGGAGGGCTCACCCGCACCAAGACCGGCGAGCTGTCGGTCAAGGCCAGCGCGCTGCGCCTGCTGACCAAGTCGCTGCGCCCGTTGCCGGACAAGTGGCATGGCCTGTCGGATGTTGAGCAGCGTTACCGCCAGCGTTATGTCGACCTGATCGTGACACCGGAAGCGCGCGAGGTCTTCATCAAGCGATCCAAGATCATCCGCGCCATGCGCGCCTGGCTGGACGCGCGCCGCTTCCTGGAAGTGGAAACGCCGATGATGCATTACATTCCCGGCGGCGCCACGGCCAAGCCATTCACTACCCACCACAATGCGCTGGACCTGGACTTGTACCTGCGCGTCGCCCCAGAGCTGTATCTGAAGCGTCTGGTGGTCGGTGGCCTGGAGCGCGTCTACGAGATCAACCGCAATTTCCGCAACGAAGGCGTGTCGACCCGGCACAACCCCGAGTTCACCATGCTCGAGCTCTACGAGGCTTATGCCACGTACCACCAGATCATGGACCTGACCGAGCAGGTGATCCGCGACACCGCGCAGTCGGTGTTGGGCACCACGCAGGTGAGCTGGGATGGTGCCGACATCGATTTGGCGCCGGCTTTCCGGCGCTGGCGCATGGATGAGGCCGTTCGTCACCATAATCCGGAGATCAGCGCGGCCGACTGCACCGACCGCGAGGCGCTGCTGCGCCATTGCGAGCGGCTCAAGATCCGCGTGAAGCCGTCTTATGGCTGGGGCAAGCTGCTGCTGGAGATTTTCGAGGCGACCGTGGAGCACACCCTGGTGCAGCCGACCTTCATCACCGACCACCCGGTCGAAGTGTCGCCGCTGGCGCGTTCCAGCGACACCGAGCCGGGTTACACCGACCGCTTCGAGCTGTTCATCAACGGTAAGGAGCTGGCCAACGGCTTTTCCGAGCTCAACGACCCCGAAGACCAGGCCGCACGTTTCCAGGCGCAGGTGCAGGCCAAGGACGGCGGCGACGACGAAGCGATGCATTTCGATGCCGATTACATCCGTGCCTTGGAGTACGGCATGGCGCCGACCGGCGGCCTGGGCATCGGTATCGATCGTCTGGTGATGCTGCTGACCGGCAGCACCTCGATCCGCGATGTCCTGCTGTTCCCGTACATGCGTCCGGAAGCCTGATTTTTTTGTGCCGGCGGTGTGCCGACGGCACAGATACTGCATATGCTAGGGCGGAGCCCCGAACAGCGTATCGTTTGGGGATAGTCGGCACAGGGGCCGGCGTCATCGCTTTTCCGTTCTCGAGATAGAGGAGCAACGGCTATGCAGGATGTTTTAGGGGGTCCGGGCGGCGCATTGTCGACGGATACATGGGGAAGCTGGGCGGAAAAGGCGGATCTGGGATTGAACATCGTCATTGTCGATGACCAGATGTCCGCTCGGACGATGCTGCGCCATGTCATCGAGGACATGGCGCCGGAGCTCAAGGTCTACGACTTCGGCGATCCGCTCGACGCCTTGGCCTGGTGCGAAGCCGGGCGCGTGGACCTGTTGCTGCTGGACTACCGCATGCCGGGCATGGACGGTCTGGAATTCGCACGTCGGCTGCGCCGGCTGCCCAGCCACCGTGATATTCCGATCATCCTGATCACCATCGTGGGCGACGAACCGATTCGTCAGGCGGCGCTGGAAGCCGGCGTGATCGACTTCCTGGTCAAGCCGATCCGTCCGCGCGAGTTGCGGGCGCGGTGTTCCAACCTGCTGCAGCTGCGCCAGCAGAGCGAAAGCGTCAAGCAACGCGCGTTGTCGCTGGAGCAGCGCCTGCTGGCCAGCATGAACGAGGTCGAAGAGCGCGAGCGCGAAACCTTGTCGCGGCTTGCGCGCGCGATCGAGTATCGCGATTCGGGCACCAGCGCGTTCCTGGAACGCATGTCGCACGTGGCCGGCCTGATCGCCGAGCAACTGGGGCTGTCGGAAGAAGAGGTGCGCATCATCGAGATGGCTGCACCGTTGCACGACATGGGCAAGATCGCCATTCCCGATTCGGTGCTGCTCAAGCCCGGCAAGCTCACCGACGACGAGATGAGCGTGATGCGGCGCCATCCGCGCATCGGCTACGAGCTGCTCAGCGGCAGCCAGAACCGTTTCATCCAGGTCGGCGCCTTGATCGCGCTGCGTCACCACGAACGTTATGACGGCACCGGTTATCCGGATGGCCTGGTCGGCGAGGCGATTCCGCTGGAAGCGCGCATCGTGGCGGTGGCCGACGTGTTCGATGCGCTGCTGTCGCCACGCCCGTACAAGGAAGCCTGGACCATGGACGCCGCGCTGGCCTATCTGTATGCCCAACGTGGGCGTCTGTTCGACCCGCGCTGCGTGGATGCGCTGTTGCGTGGCCGTGCGCAGTTGGACCAGATCTGTGGCGAGTTCTCCACCGCATCGGCGCGACCCGGGGTGTGAGGTGAGGGCGGCGCTTGCCCAGCTGCGTCGGCGACTCGCACGGCGCTCCGACAGCGAGCACGGTCAGGCGTTGGTGCGCGTTGATGCTCTGGCTGATCCTGGCCTATACGCTGGTCTGCGCCCCGCATCGACAACCGAGCGATGGCCTCTGCAGCGATTGCTGCGCCCGATCGCGATCGGGAACGGCGGGGCACTGCTGCTGTTTGCGTGGATCGTTGCGAGGCCGCGTCCCTCGCATCTGCGCCGGACGCTCGCCATGCTGTCGGACGATGGCCTGCTCAGCCTGGCGATGACCTGGTTCGCCGCGCCGATGGTCTGCTTCTACGCCGTGGTGATGTGGGTCACGCGCGGCAATGTTTTGCGCTTTGGCAGGCATGCGCTGCACACGGCGATGGCCACGGCTGTCCTTAGTTTCGGGGCGACGCTCGCCAACAGCCCGTATGGGCAACAGCGGATCGAGTTCGGAATCGCCCTGCTGGCGGCGCTGGTGGTCATTCCCCTGTCGTTGCTGTGGCCGATGCACGATGGTGCCGATGCCGCTGCGCGTATCGCCGCGTATGCCCATGGCGCCGATGCTGCAGGACCGCGCAGCGCACTTTCATCCTCATCGAAGCGACCGCAGGTCTGAGGCGTCTATGAAGTCTCCATTGCCATGGTTGAAGCGGCGTCTTTCGGGGCGGGCGGATTCGGAACACGCGCAGAATCTGATCCGCATCATCATCACCACGCTTTTCATTTCCTACCTGGGTTGGCGCTACCACCACACCCACGGCGACACGTTGATGGCCACTTGGTTGATCCTGGTCGGCGAGCTGGTGGTGTCGCTGGGGCTGATGGTGGCGATCCTGCTGCGGCCGCAGGTGTCGCATACGCGGCGCCTGATCGGCATGGTGCTCGACTACACCTGCACCGGCGCGATCATGGCAATCCAGGGCGAACCGGCGTCGCCGCTGTATGCGGTCTGCATGTGGGTGACCATCGGCAATGGCTTGCGCTATGGCAGTCCCTATCTGCGTGCCGCCACGGCGATGGCCAGCCTGAGTTTTCTCAGCGCCATCCTGATTTCGCCTTACTGGAAGGCCAACCCCTATCTGAGCTGGGGCTTGTTGCTGGGTTTGATCGCGGTGCCGCTGTACTTCGATTCGTTGTTGCGTGCGATGACGCGCGCAGTACGCGAGGCGCGGCATGCCAACCAGGCCAAGAGCCGCTTCCTGGCCAATATGAGTCACGAATTCCGCACCCCGTTGAATGGGTTGTCGGGCATGACAGAAGTGCTGGCCACCACGCGTCTGGATGCAGAGCAGAAGGAATGCCTGAATACCATCCAGGCTTCGGCGCGCAGCCTGCTGTCGCTGGTGGAAGAAGTGCTCGATATTTCTGCGATCGAGGCGGGCAAGATCCGTATCGATCGCCGCGACTTCTCGCTGCGCGAGATGATCGGCTCGGTCAACATGATTCTGCAGCCGCAGGCCAAGACGCGCGGACTGGATTACGGCACCGAGGTCGCCACCGACGTGCCGGATCTGCTCAAGGGCGACACCGGCCATCTGCGCCAGGTGTTGCTCAACCTGCTGGGCAATGCGGTCAAGTTCACCGAACACGGGCATGTGCTGCTGCGGGTCGCGCGGCTCTCCGGCAATGGTGCCGACACGGTGCGGCTGCGTTTCGATGTCGAGGACAGCGGCATCGGCGTGCCGATGGACATGCGTTCCCGTCTGTTCGAGGCGTTCGAGCAGGCGGACGTGGGTTTGTCGCGCCGCTATGAAGGCACCGGCCTGGGCACCACGATCGCCAAGGGCCTGGTCGAGGCCATGGGCGGCGCGATTGGCTTTGCGCCCAATCCATCCGGCGGCAGCGTGTTCTGGTTCGAGTTGCCGCTGGAGATCGGCGTATTGGACGCGGCGACGCCGGATCGCTCGCCGGTCGGGGCGCTACTGGAGACTCCCGACGAGCTGGAAGCCTCCAACGTCATCGCCTTTTCCAACCCGTTCCTGCGTCATCGCGCGCGCGTGCGCAGCATGCGCATGCTGGTGGCCGACGACCATGAAGCCAATCGCATGGTGTTGCAGCGATTGCTGGAGAAGGCAGGGCATAAGGTGACGTGCGTCAACGGCGCCGAGCAGGTGCTGGACGTGATGGCCGACGAAGATTTCGATGCGGTGATCGTGGATCTGCACATGCCGGGCATGAGCGGCCTGGACATGCTCAAGCAGTTGCGCGTGATGCAGGCCAGCGGCATACGCTACACCCCGGTGGTGGTGCTCAGTGCCGACGTCACGCCAGAAGCGATCCGCGCTTGCGAACAAGCTGGCGCACGCGCGTTCCTGGCCAAGCCCGTCGTGGCCGCCAAGCTGCTCGATACGCTGGCCGAACTTGCCGTCAGCACACGTGCACTGGCAACGCCGGCGCCGGTGGTGCAGGCATCGACCAGTTTCGAGGGCGTGCTCGATGCCAGCGTGCTGGACGAACTCGCTGCGCTGGGCATGGGCGAAGAATTCGAACGGCAGTTCGTCCGGCAATGTCTGGATGATGCGCACAACTGCGTGGGCGCGATCGAGCGCGATGGTACGCGCTCGGATTGGGAACAACTGCGCGAAAGCGCCCACGCGTTGCGCGGCGTTGCCAGCAATCTGGGGCTGGCCCAGCTGGCCGGCAGCGGCGGTGAGCTGATGCGCATGGCCGATTGGCAGCTGCAGGCCGAATGGCGACAGCGGCTGTCGGCGTTGCGCGAACAGCTGCAGACCGGAAAGGACGCACTCGCCGCGCGCGTACAAGGCGCCAACGACGACGAGCGCTCCCCCCGGAGTAGCGAATAGCCCGCCGACGCATCAGCCGGCGTCGAGCCCTGAGCGGCGCGATTGCGCGCGGACCAGACGGTCCATGGTGCGCAATGACTTTTCGCCCAACTGCATTGCCGTATCGACCCAGATTTCGGTGATGCGCATCATTTCCTCCAGCGGTACCGCCGTGGTCATTTCGCGCACTTGCTGCATCGCCGCCCAGGCATGCGGTGTGCGCTTGCTTTCGCGGATCACTTGTTCGACGGCCGCCACGCCCTGACCGCGCGGCACGACGCGATCGACCAGGCCCATGCCGAGCAACTCTTCGGCGGAGTACAGATTGCCTTCGAGCATGATTTTTTGCGCCAGTTGCGCACTGACGCGCTGGCACATGAAAGAGTAGGCGCCCATCCCCGGGAACAGGTCGAACAGCACCTCGGGCAATCCCATCATCACGCCTTCCTCGGCGACGATGGTGTGGCAACTCAATGCTGCTTCGAAACCGCCGCCGAGCGCGTTGCCCTGCACCAGGGCGATGCTGTGCGCGCGTGCGCCGAGGCCGACATGGAATGCGTGCACACCGCGTACACAGCGTTGGGCGTAATCAAGCAGTCGAGCACGGTCGCCTTCGCGAATGAGTTGGCAGAACAACGCCAGATCGCCGCCCAGGTTGAACACGTCGCTGTCGGATGCCAGCACCACGTGCGGAGCCAGCACGCCGGCGTTGTTCAGTCGTTGACCAAGGTTGCTCTGGTAGCCGGTGATGTCGTCGACCAGGCGCGTCGAAAAGCAGGCACGCCCCGGGTTGACGGCGAGGTCGGCATGCATATGGATCCAGTACACGTCACGCTGCGGTTCTTCAACGATGCGTAGGGTCGAGCCGATGTTGGTGCGAATGAAGGGTTGAACTGCAGACATGGTGGTTCTCCGTGATGACCGTCCGGCCGGCCGCCTTTCGGACGGAGATGAGGTTGAACGCGTGAGCGTGCGCCGACATCGGATTCTATGCGTGCAAAAGCGAACGCCCGCAAGGCCTTGCGGCGTTGCGGGCGTCAAAGAAGGCTGAACGCCTTCGGCTGCGGCATAAGCGGTATTACGCCTTCGGCGCGTCCCGTAGCTCGCGGCGCAGGATCTTGCCGACATTGGTCTTGGGCAATTCCTTGCGGAATTCGATCACGCGCGGCTGCTTGTAGCCGGTGAGGTTGGCGCGGCAGTGCGCCTTCACAGCGTCGGCGGTCAGGGCCGGGTCCTTCTTCACGATGACCGCCTTGACGATCTCACCTGACTTGTCATCCGGCACGCCGACGGCTGCCACTTCCAGCACGCCGGGCATTTCGGCGATCACGTCCTCGATCTCGTTGGGGTACACGTTGAAACCGGATACCAGAATCATGTCCTTCTTGCGATCGACGATGTAGACGAAGCCCTGTGCGTCCATGCGCGCGATGTCGCCGGTATGCAGCCAGCCTTCGGCGTCCATGACCTTGGCGGTTTCATCGGGCTTCTTCCAGTAGCCCTTCATGACCTGCGGGCCCCTGATGCACAGCTCGCCGATCTCGCCCAACGGCAGTTCCGCGCCGGCGTCGTCCTTGATGCAGGCATCGGTGGACGGAATCGGCAGGCCGATCGAACCGTTGTAGTCCTTCAGATCCATCGGGTTGATGCATGCGGCCGGCGAGGTTTCGGTCAGGCCGTAGGCTTCGACCAAGGTCAGGCCGGTGACTTTCTTCCAGCGCTCGGCGACCGAGCGCTGGACGGCCATGCCGCCGCCAAGGGTCATCTTGAGCGAGGAGAAATCCACCTGATCGAATCCGGGCGTATTGAGCAGCCCATTGAACAGCGTGTTGACGCCGGTGAACGCGGTGAAGCGGGTCTTTTTCAGCTCCTTGACGAAACCTGGCATGTCGCGCGGGTTGCTGATCAGGTGATTGCAGCCGCCGATCTTCATGAACACCAGGCCGTTCGCAGTCAATGCGAAGATGTGGTACAGCGGCAGCGCGGTGATCACCACTTCGTTGCCTTCTTCCAGCTTGCCGGTGCCCGCCAGCCACTGGTGCGCCTGCTGCATGTTGGCGACGAGATTGCGGTGGGTCAGCATGGCGCCCTTGGCCACGCCGGTGGTGCCGCCGGTGTACTGCAGGAAGGCGATGTCGTCGGGTTCGATCTGCAGCGTCGGCACGCGGTGCTTGCGGCCCAGCGCCAGCGCCTCGCGGAAGCGAATCGCGCCGTTGATGCGGTAATCGGGCACCAGCTTCTTGACGTACTTGACCACGAAGTTGAGCAGCGCCGCCTTCGGGAAGCCCAGCATGTCGCCCAGGCCGGTGGTGATGACTTGCCTGACCGGCGTGTCGGCGATGACCTGCTGCACGGTGGTGCCGAAGTTGTCGATGACCACCAGCACGCTGGCGCCGGAGTCGATCAACTGATGCTTGAGTTCGCGGGGGGTGTACAGCGGATTGACGTTGACCACGGTCAGGCCGGCACGCAGCACGCCGAAGGTCGCGATGGGGTATTGCAGGCAGTTGGGCATCATCAGGGCGACGCGGTCGCCTTTCTTCAACTGCAACTCGCCAAGCAGATAAGCGGCGAAGTGCTCGACCAGCTGATCCGCCTCGCGGTAGGTGATGGTCTTGCCGAAGCTGTGGTACGCAGGCCGGTCGGCGAAGCGTTTCACGGAGGTGGCAAACACCTCGGCCACCGTGCGGAACTGCTCAAGATCGATTTCGGCGGCAACGCCGGCCGGATAACTTTGCAACCAAGGACGTGCCTGATTCATCTGCCCCCCTCCAGGGTGTTCTCGACGTGCCGCAGTGTGTTCCACGGCGCTACAACAGCTGGCAGCATACCGTCATGCATGGAAAAGGCGAAGCGTGATGCAGAGCAGCATTCAAGGGCAGTGGCGCGTGGTGTGGGTGGGGTTTTGCATGCTGGTCTTGCTCGGCTGCACACGTGCTGCGCCGGAACAACGTCTGCGCGCGACGCTGGAGCAGATGCATCAGGCAATCGAAGCACGCGAGATCGGCGATGCGATGGCGCCGGTGGCGGAGGATTTTGTTGGCGAAAACGGATTGGACGCCGATGGGTTACGGCGCTTGATGCGAGTGCAGATGCTGGGCAACCAACAGATCGGCGTGACCATGGGGCCGGTCGACGTGGCGCTCGCCGGTGATACCGCCACGGTGCGCTTCACGGCGTTGTTGACGGGCGGCAGCGGGCGCTGGGTGCCCGATCAGGCGCAGACCTACCAGGTCACCACCGGTTGGCGATGGCAGGGCAGCGACTGGCAGCTGTATCACGCGCAATGGGTGCCGGCAGCGCACTGAACGCGCCGACGCAGCGGGGGCGCGGCTGGCCGTGTGGTACGGCCGACCCCTGGTGCCGGTGCATGGGCGGGGCGCGTGGGGCATTCGGTCCAGGCGCGGGTCGCCCGGTAATGCCGGCGCGTGGCGCTGAGCTCAGAGGTGGCTCATCCGGCTGGCCGCCGTTAGCTGGGTCATCCAAGGGTGTCGCCGCCATCTTCTCGGCCAAGCATTTCGGCGGTGATCGATGTCCGTGGTGCCGGCGATGGCATAGGGCAACACCAACGGCGGGGAGGCCATGCGCGCGTTGCTTACCGCGGCGTGATCGCCGGTTTCACAAGGCCTGAAACGCCGCTCCCGCCGAGCGGCGGGAGTGCGTTGCATCGTTGGAGCGCGATACGCGTTGTGGTCAGGCGGCCTTGCGTGCCGCTAGCTGACGCAGCACATACTGCAGCAGGCCGCCGTGCTTGAAGTACTCCACCTCCTTGGGTGTCAGCAGCAGCACCTTGACCTGGAACTGTTTGACGCTGCCATCGGGCTTTTTCGCATTGACGGTGGCACGGCGGCTGGCGCCGTCCTGCAGGCCGGTGATGTCCAGCACTTCCGAACCATCCAGGCCGAGCGTCTGGGCGTTTTCGTTTTCCAGGAACTGCAGCGGCAGCACGCCCATGCCCACCAGGTTGGAGCGATGGATGCGCTCGAAGCTTTCGGCGATCACGGCCTTGACCCCGAGCAGGTTGGTGCCCTTGGCCGCCCAGTCGCGTGAGGACCCGGTGCCGTATTCCTTGCCCGCCAGCACCACCAGCGGCACGCCATCGGCCTTGTACTTCATCGCGGCATCGTAGATGGCCAGCTTTTCCGGCTGGCCGCCGTTGGCTGGGTAATACAGCGTGTTGCCGCCTTCTTCGCCGCCGAACATCAGGTTCTTGATGCGGATGTTGGCGAAGGTACCGCGCACCATCACATCGTCATTGCCGCGCCGGCTGCCGTAGCTATTGAAGTCGGCCGGTTGCACGCCGCGCTCCTGCAGGAAGCGGCCCGCCGGCGAATCCTTCTTGATGTTGCCGGCCGGGGAGATGTGATCGGTGGTGATCGAGTCGCCGAACAGGCCCATGATGCGCGCACCGTGCACGTCCTCGACATGGCCGACCTGCATGGTCATGCCGTCGAAGTAGGGCGGGTTCTTGATGTAGGTCGAGGCCGCGTCCCATTCGTACAGCGCACCATCCGGGGAGGCGATGGTGTTCCAGCGGCTGTCGCCCTTGAACACGTCGGCGTAGTTCTGCTTGAACATTTCCGGGCCGACGGTGGCGGCGATGGTGTCGCCGATTTCCTTGTTGCTCGGCCAGATGTCGCGCAGATACACCGGCTGCCCGTCGCTACCGGTGCCCAGCGGATCGGTGGTGAGGTTGATGTCGGTGGTACCGGCGATCGCATACGCCACCACCAGCGGCGGCGAGGCGAGGTAGTTCATCTTCACTTCGGGATGCACGCGGCCTTCGAAGTTGCGGTTGCCCGACAACACCGAAGACACCACCAGGTCGTCCTTGGCGATCGCCGCAGACACATCGTCCGGCAGCGGGCCGGAGTTGCCGATGCAGGTGGTGCAGCCGTAGCCGACCACGTAGAAACCAAGCTTTTCCAGGTCGGCGAGCACGCCGGCCTTTTCAAGATAGTCGGTGACCACGCGCGAACCCGGTCCGAGCGAGGTCTTGACCCACGGCTGCGCCGTCAGTCCCTTGGCTGCGGCATTGCGCGCGAGCAGCCCGGCGCCCAGCATCACAGCCGGGTTGGAGGTGTTGGTGCAGGAGGTGATCGCGGCGATGACCACCGAGCCATCGCGCAGCTGCCAACCGGCACCGCTGGCGCTGGCGCTTTCTGCCTGCGACGCCTTCGCACCGACGGCGGTGCCGCCGCCACCTTCGTTCTTGAGGCGGTCTTCCTGCTTGAGATCGGCCAGCTTCTTGCTGCGCGCGTCGGCGAACGGCTTGAGGCTTTCGCGGTAGTTGGACTGCATGTCTTCCAGCAGCACGCGGTCCTGCGGGCGCTTGGGGCCGGCCAGCGATGGCTTGACCTGGCCCATGTCCAGTTCCAGCGTGGCGCTGTACCGGGCGGGTGGGGTGGCGGCGTCGTGCCACAGGCCCTGCGCCTTGGCATAGGCCTCGACCAACGCAATCTGCTCCTCGCTGCGGCCGGACAGGCGCAGATAGGTCAGCGACTCCTCGTCGACCGGGAAGATGCCGCAGGTGGCGCCGTATTCGGGCGCCATGTTGCCGATGGTGGCGCGGTCGGCCAGCGGCAGGTGCTGCAGGCCGTCGCCATAGAACTCGACGAACTTGCCCACCACGCCGAGCTTGCGCAGCATCTGGGTGACCGTCAGCACCAGGTCGGTGGCAGTGGCGCCCTCGGGCAACTTGCCAGTGAGCTTGAAGCCCACGACCTGCGGAATCAGCATCGAGGAGGGCTGCCCCAGCATGGCCGCTTCGGCCTCGATGCCGCCCACGCCCCAGCCCAGCACGCCGATGCCATTGATCATGGTGGTGTGGCTGTCGGTACCGAACACGGTGTCGGGGTAGGCGACCAAGGTGCCGTCCTTGTCGGCGCTCATCACCACGCGCGCCAGGTTTTCCAGGTTCACCTGGTGAACGATGCCGGTGTTGGGCGGCACCACCTTGAAGTTCTCGAACGCCTTCTGGCCCCAGCGCAGGAAGCCGTAGCGTTCCTGGTTACGCTGGAATTCGATCTTGCCGTTGAGGTCGAGCGCGTCCGGCTTGCCGAATACATCCACCTGTACCGAGTGGTCGATGACCAGTTCGGAGGGAATCTGCGGGTTGATCTGGTCGGCATTGCCGCCGAGCTTGACCACCGCATCGCGCATTGCGGCCAGGTCGACCACGCAGGGCACGCCGGTGAAATCCTGCAGCACCACGCGCGCCGGCATGAAGGCGATTTCGGTATCGGGCTCGGCGCTAGGGTCCCACTTGGCAACCGCTTCGATATGGTCCTTGCCAACGGTCACGCCGCCGTCTTCATGGCGTAGCAGGTTCTCCAGCAGGATCTTCATCGAATAGGGCAGGTGGCCGATATCGAAGCGTTCGCCCAGCTTCGGCAGGCTGTAGTACGCGTAGCGCTTGCCGTGGACCTCAAGCGAGGTGCGGGTGGAAAAGGAATCGCTCATGCATCACTCCTATGGCATCGAAGGCTTTAGGTAGGCGCTCATTCTGAGCGATTCAGTGTGTACGTACGGTGTGTCCAGACAGATCTGCGAACTTGAGTAGGACGGCGTAAGTACGTATCATGCATGCATACTTTCTGGAGCATGCTCATGGAAGCCACCGTTGCCGAACGCGGACAGATCACGCTGCCAAAGGCCGTGCGCGATGCGCTGGGCCTGACCAAGGGCACCACGTTGAAGATCGAGCTCGACGGCGGGCGCATCATCCTGCGCAAGGACGTCAGCGAGGCGCTGCGCAAGGTGCGCGGCAAGTTCAAGCTGGTCGACGGCCTGACCAGCACCGACGAGGCGATGCGCGTGATCCGTGGCCGCGCCCCCGGAGACCCGTTCGACCCATGATCGCCCTGGATTCCTCGGTCCTGCTGGACATCCTGATCGGCGACCCGGTCTATGGCGAAGTGTCGGAGATCTGCATCGGCGACGCCCTGGCGCGCGACGAAGTGGTGGTCTGCGACGCGGTGGTGGCCGAGGTGCTGGCCATGCTCGACACCCAGGTCGACCTGATGGAAACCCTGGCCTCGATCGGCGTGCGCTACGAAGCCACCCAGGAAGCGGCGGCAGTGCGCGCCGGCCATATGAACAAGCGCTTTCGCGCGCGCGGCGGCAAGCGCGAGCGGGTGGTGGCCGACTTTCTGATCGGCGCCCACGCGATGCTCCAGTGCGACGGGTTGATCACCCGCGACGAGGGCTTCTTCCGCGATTACTTCAAGGGTTTGAAGATCGTCGTTCCCAAACCCGCCCCCTGATCCACGTTTTGCGCTTTACCACCTTCACCGCTGCTTTTTTGGAGAACCCGCATGTTGGAAGCCTATCGCCACCACGTTGCAGAGCGCGCCGCGCTCGGTATCCCGCCGTTGCCGCTGACCGCGCAGCAGACCGCCGAGGTCATCGAGCTGCTCAAGGCGCCGCCTGCCGGTGAAGAGGAGTTCCTGGTCGAACTGCTCAGCCAGCGCGTGCCCGCCGGCGTCGACGACGCTGCCAAGGTCAAGGCCTCGTACCTGGCCGCGGTGGCCTTCGGCACCGAGACCACCGCGCTGATCAGCCCCACGCGCGCCACCGAACTGCTCGGCACCATGCTGGGTGGCTACAACATCCAGCCGCTGATCGACCTGCTGGACAACGCCGAGCTGGGCGCCACCGCCGCCGAAGCGCTCAAGCACACCTTGCTGGTGTTCGATGCGTTTCACGACGTGCAGGAAAAGGCGCAAGCCGGTAATACGCATGCCAAGGCCGTGCTGCAGAGCTGGGCCGAGGCCGAGTGGTTCACCAGCAAGCCGGAAGTGCCGCAGAGCCTGACCATCACCGTGTTCAAGGTGCCGGGCGAGACCAATACCGACGACCTGTCGCCGGCGCCGGACGCCACCACCCGCCCGGACATCCCGTTGCACGCGCTGGCGATGCTGAAGAACAAGCGCGACGGCGCCGCGTTCGAGCCGGAGGAAGACGGCAAGCGCGGCCCGATCCAGGCGATCGCCGAGCTCAAGGACAAGGGCCATCTGGTCGCCTACGTGGGCGATGTGGTCGGGACCGGTTCCTCGCGCAAGTCGGCGACCAACTCGGTGCTGTGGTGGACCGGCGAAGACATTCCGTACATCCCGAACAAGCGCTTCGGCGGCGTGTGCCTGGGCAGCAAGATCGCCCCGATCTTCTACAACACCATGGAAGATGCCGGCGCCTTGCCGATCGAGCTGGACGTGTCGCAGATGGAGCATGGCGATGTGGTCGAGCTGCGTCCGTACGACGGCAAGGCGCTGAAGAACGGGCAGGTGATCGCCGAGTTCGCGATGAAGTCGGACGTGCTGTTCGACGAAGTGCGCGCCGGTGGCCGCATCCCGTTGATCGTCGGCCGCGGCCTCACCGCCAAGGCGCGCGAGTTCCTCGGCCTGCCGGCCTCGGACCTGTTCCGGCTGCCGATGGACCCGCCGGACACCGGCAAGGGTTTCTCGCTGGCGCAGAAGATGGTCGGCCGCGCCTGCGGCCTGCCGGAAGGCCAGGGCATGCGCCCGGGCACCTATTGCGAACCGAAGATGACTTCGGTGGGCTCGCAGGACACCACCGGGCCGATGACCCGCGACGAGCTGAAGGACCTGGCCTGCCTGGGCTTCTCCGCCGACCTGGTGATGCAGTCGTTCTGCCACACCGCCGCGTACCCGAAGCCGGTGGACGTCAAGACCCACCACACGCTGCCGGAGTTCATCTCCACCCGCGGCGGCGTGTCGCTGCGTCCGGGCGATGGCGTGATCCACAGCTGGCTCAACCGCATGCTGCTGCCAGACACTGTCGGCACCGGCGGCGACTCGCATACCCGCTTCCCGATCGGCATCTCGTTCCCGGCCGGCTCCGGCCTGGTGGCGTTCGCAGCGGCCACCGGCGTGATGCCGCTGGACATGCCCGAGAGCGTGCTGGTGCGGTTCAAGGGGCAGATGCAGCCGGGCGTGACCCTGCGCGACCTGGTCAACGCGATCCCGCTGTACGCGATCAAGCAGGGCTTGCTGACCGTGGCCAAGCAGGGCAAGAAGAACATCTTCTCCGGCCGCATCCTGGAAATCGAAGGCTTGCCGAACCTGAAGGTGGAGCAGGCGTTCGAGCTGTCCGATGCCTCGGCCGAGCGTTCGGCGGCCGGTTGCACCGTGCACCTGGACAAGGCGCCGATCATCGAATACCTGACCAGCAACATCACCCTGCTGCGCTGGATGATTGCCGAAGGCTATGCCGATGCGCGCACCCTGGGCCGCCGCATCAAGAAGATGGAAGAGTGGCTGGCCGATCCGCAGCTGCTGCAGCCCGATGCCGACGCCGAGTACGCTGCGGTCATCGAGATCGACCTGGCCGATATCCATGAGCCGATCGTGGCGTGCCCGAACGACCCGGACGACGTCAAGACGCTGTCGGACGTGGCCGGTGCGGCCATCGACGAAGTGTTCATTGGTTCGTGCATGACCAACATCGGCCACTTCCGCGCAGCGGCCAAGCTGCTGGAAGGCAAGCGCGACATCCCGACCCGGTTGTGGGTGGCACCGCCGACCAAGATGGATGCCTCCGAGCTGACCAAGGAAGGCCACTACGGCACCTTCGGCGCGGCCGGGGCGCGTATGGAAATGCCGGGCTGCTCGCTGTGCATGGGCAACCAGGCGCAGGCGCGCGAGGGCGCCACGGTGTTCTCCACTTCCACGCGTAACTTCCCGAACCGTCTGGGCCGCAACACCAATGTGTACCTGGGCTCGGCGGAACTGGCGGCAATTTGTTCGCGCCTGGGCCGCATTCCGACCAAGGACGAGTACATGGCCGATGTGGGCGTGATCAAGACCAGTGGCGAGCAGATCTATCGCTACATGAACTTCGATCAGATCCAGGAGTATCAGAACGTGGCGGAGACCGTCGCCGCCTGATTCATCCAGCAGGTTGGTCGTCCCGAAATGCCCGGCACTGCCGGGCATTTCGTTTTCCAGGCAATGGCTTCGTGTTGTGCTCACGACGCCCGGCGTTAAACAAATACCAGCTGACTGGATTGTGGCATTGCAACAAAAATCTGAAGTACGCAGGTCTAGAGTCCGGCCGCTCTACCACTGCCCGTTGATGCCCATGCCCACTTGCACAATCTCCGGTCAAACCCTGCATTACATGCAACACGGCCGCGGTTTCCCGGTCTTGCTTGGCCACAGTTATCTCTGGGACGCTGCGATGTGGGAGCCGCAGATCCAGGCGCTCTCGCAGCACTACCAGGTCATCGTTCCCGAGCTGTGGGGGCATGGGCAGTCAGGTCCGTTGCCGCACGGCACGCAGCAGATCGGCGATCTTGCCCGGCACATGCTGGCCCTGCTGGACGCACTGAAGTTGCCGCAGTGCGCGGTGGTCGGCCTGTCGGTGGGCGGCATGTGGGCCGCCGAGCTTGCCCTAATGGCGCCGGAGCGCGTGTGCAGCCTGGTGTTGATGGACACCTTCCTGGGCGCCGAGCCAACCGCCACGCGTGCGCGCTATTCCGCCCTGCTCGATGCGATCGAGACGGCCGGGCAGGTGACGCCTGCGTTGATCGAGGCGATCGTTCCGATCTTCTTCCGCCCCGGCATCGATCTGAGATCGGCACTGCCGGCCGCCTTTGCGCAGCGTCTGGCTGCCATGTCGGCCGAGCAGTTGCGCGCATCCATCGTGCCACTGGGCCGGCTGATCTTCGGCCGAACCAATCGACTGGATGCCCTGTCTGGACTGGATCCGGCCAACACCTTCCTGCTCGGTGGCGCCGAGGATATTCCGCGCCCGCCCGAAGAGGTGTGGATGATGGCCGAGGCAATCTGCTGCGATTACGAGCTGATCCCGGACGCAGGACATATCGCCTCGCTGGAGAACCCGGCCTTCGTCAACGCGCAGTTGCTGGGATGGCTGAAGCGGACGGTGGGTGAGACCGAGGTGGAGCTGATGCGCGTGGGATGAGGGCGATGACCTCGCCTGGTGCCCGCGGGGCGGATGCGGGTACGGCATCGGCGCGCTGCGTGGTTGGCCGTACCCTCACCCCAACCCCTCTCCCGCGGGGAGAGGGGCTTAAAGCCCTCTTCCGTAGGGAAGGGCTTGCAGCGCTGCTCTCCTGCAGGAGGGAGGGCTCGTTACTTGTCACGCCATGGCCCGCCTTTCCTGGCTGGAAGGGAGTTCGAAGCTGCGCGATTACGGTTGCGCGTCCAGCCAGGCTTCCAGTGCCGGGGCGGGTAGGGGCCGCGAGAACAGATAGCCTTGCAGCACCTCACAGCCCAGGTCGGCGAGGAACAGGCGCTGCGCTTCGTTTTCCACACCTTCGGCGACCACGTGCTTGCGCAGGTGCTCGCCGATGCGCAATACCGAGGTGGTGAGCGCGCGCGCGTCTTCGCTGTGTTCGATATCGCGGACGAAGCTCATGTCCAATTTGAGTTCGTCGATCGGCAGGCGATGCAGATGGCTCAGGCTGGAATAGCCGGTGCCGAAATCGTCCAGCGACAGCGAGATGCCGGCTTCGCGAATGGCATGCAGGTTTTCCAATACGCCCGGTTGCCCGGACAGCATCACGCTTTCGGTCAGTTCCAGGGTCAGATCGGAGGGCTGTACGCCCGTCTCGGCGATGAGCCGGAGCAGATCCGACAGCATGCGCGGACTTTCGAAACCACTCGCCGACAGGTTCACCGACACGCGTGCGACCGGCACGCCACGCTGGCGCCAGTCGGCGACCTGCTGGCAGGCGCTGCGCAGGACCCACGCGTTGATCTGCGGCATCATGCCTTGTTCTTCGGCCACGGGCAGGAAGCGCGCCGGCGACACTGCACCCAACTGCGGGTGATTCCAGCGCAGCAGCGCTTCCACGCCATAGAGCGTGTGCGGCGCGGCGCTGTGCATCTGCGGTTGGTAATGCAATTGCAGTTGATCGCGGTCGATGGCCTGACGCAGTTCCGCTTCCAGCGCAACGCGTTCTTGCGCCATGCGGTTCATGTCGGAACTGAAGAAACGGAAGCGCCCACCGCCTTCCTTCTTGGCGCGATTCATCGCCAGATCGGCGTGGCGCAGCAGGATGTTGATGTCTTGGCCATCCTCGGGAAACATCGCCACGCCGATACTGGCCGACGAATGCACGGTCATATGGCCGACCGGCAGGGGGCTGGCGATGCTGACCAACAAACGCTCGGCGGCGGCACTGGCCTGCTCTGCGCTGCATTGCGGCAGCGCAAGCGCGAATTCGTCGCCGGAGAGTCGCGCCAGCATCGCCGTGGCGGCGACCTGGTCGTTGACGCGCAAGGCGATATCGCGCAGCAGCCCATCGCCTGCGGCGTGTCCCTGGCTATCGTTGATGAGCTTGAAGCGATCGATGTTGATGAACATCAACGCGGCCGGTTCGCCTGCGTATTCGGCCTGCGTCAGCGCCTGCTCGGCACGCGCGCTGAACATGATGCGGTTGGGCAGGCCCGTGAGCGTGTCGTAGAACGCCAGTTGATGCACGCGCTGGCGGATCTGCTCGCGTTCCAGCGCCAAGGTGCACAGCTGCTGGCACAAATCGGTGAGCCGCATATGCCAGGCATCGGCACGTTGCGGCTTGCGGTAATACAGCGCGAAGGTGCCAAGCACGCGCGCGCTGTTGGAGCGGATCGGCGTGCTCCAGCAGGCGCGCAGGCCCCAAGGCAAGAGGGTGTCGCGATACGCTTCGAACAATGGGTCGGTGGCGATGTCTTCCACCATCACCGCGCGACCGCGCCAGGCCGCGGTGCCGCAGGCGCCTGTGCCCGGGCCGATCTTCAAGCCGTTGACCGCATCGGCGTATTCGGGCGGCAGGCTGGGCGCAGCCAGCGAATGCAGGCGACCTTGATTGTCCGCACTCATCACCGTGGCCAGCACGTCCGGTGCGATGCGTTCGACCTCGGTGCAGATCAGCGTCATCACCTCGATCAACGGGCGTTCCTGCACCAAGGCTTCCAGCACTCGGTGCTGCAATACCTCGTGCATCTTGGTGTCGGTGATGTCGGTCAATACCGCCACGTAATGCGAGGGAGCGTGGTTGGCGTCGTAGATCGGGTTGAAGTTGAGCGAGATCCACAGCGGTGTGCCGTCCTTGCGATAGACCAGCAAGTCGGCGCGGGTGTGCTGCAAGGCATCGGCGCGATCGCGAACGCGGGCGACCTCGCTTTGGTCGCTTTGGGCGCGGGTCAAGACATCGGAGGGACGCAGACCGACCAGCTCGGCTTCGGTGTAGCCGAACATGCGCTGGAAGCCGTCGTTGGCGTACAGCAGGCGCGATTGCAGATCGCAGATGAGAATGGCGCTGCTGCTGCCATCGAGGGCTTCTGCGAGCAGGCGCCCACGGCACTGCTCGGGCTGCTCGCCGGCCTTGGCCATGCCGGCGGTGACCGGGCCGGGCCTGACCAGACCAGCGCTTGGGGCGTTGGCATGGATTGGCTCAGCCGTCAGCGGCATGCCGTCCATCGCTGCATCCACGCCAGCGCCCGCCGCGCTTCCCGGTGCTGGAGGAAGCGTTTGGTTGGTCGGGTGCGAGGGATGCGCGGCCATGCCGGATCAGCGCGCCTGCGCCGACAATGCGAGCAAGCGCTCGGCTACGCGGTCCAGCGGCACCACTTCCTGTGCGGCGCCAAGCTTGTACGCCGCACCGGGCATGCCCCAGACCACGCTGCTGGCTTCGTCCTGCACCAGCGTCGGCGCGCCGGCCTGCAGCATTTCCAGCAGGCCGCGTGCGCCGTCGTCGCCCATGCCGGTGAGGATGGCGCCCACCGCATTCGGGCCGGCATTGGCGGCAACGGAACGAAACAGCACGTCCACTGCCGGTTTGTGGCGATTGACCGGCGGACCGTCGTCGATACGGCAGCGCCAACGCGCTCCGTCGCGAATGATGCGCAGATGCTGGCCGCCCGGCGGCAGATACGCATGACCTGGCAGGATCGCCTCGCCATCGGTGGCTTCGCGTACCGACATGGCCGAATGGCGGTTGAGGCGCTCGGCGAATGCGGTGCTGAAGCTGGCAGGCAGATGCTGGGTCATCACCACCGCGGGCGCATCGGCGGGCATGTGTTCGAGCACCACGCGCAGCGCTTCGGTACCACCGGCGGAGGCGCCGATGGCGATCAAACGGTCGGTCGTGCGAAAGCGCAGCGCGCTGCCGGCCACCGGTGCCGATTGCATATCCAGCGTGACTTTGGGCGCGCTCGGGCGATTGAGTGCGCTGACCTTGGCCTTGGCGGCCATTTTGACCTTGCTGACGATCTCTTCGGCGTAGCCTTCCAGCCCGCGTGCAACGTCGATCTTGGGCTTGGACACGAAGTCCACGGCGCCCAGCGACAAAGCCTGCAAGGTGGTGTCGGCGCCGCGCTCGGTCAGCGATGAAATCATCACCACCGGGGTAGGGCGCAGGCGCATCAGGTTTTCCAGAAACACCAGGCCGTCCATGCGCGGCATTTCCACATCCAGCGTGATGACGTCTGGATTGAGGCGCTTGATCTTTTCCCGCGCCAGCAACGGGTCGGCGGCCGAGCCGACCACTTCGATGCCGGCGTCGCGCGACAAAATTTCGGTGAGCATCTGACGCACGACCGCCGAATCGTCGACGATCAATACACGCACAGGAGTTTCCAGCGTCATTCGAACAACTCCACTCCACCGGTAACCGGTGCTTTGGACAGACGGGCGCGCACGGCCGATTCGGTGGCGGCGACTTCGGCTTCGTGTGCGTGCGGCAAACGCTGCACGACGACGCGGCCAGTCGTCGCGAAGAACCACACCTTGCGCGGATGGATGCCACACAGGTCTTCAGCGATGATGGGAATATGTTCGGCCTGCAGGTACTGGCGCACGAACTCGGCGTTGCGGGTGCCGACCGGGTTGCTGGTGAAGCCCTTCAACACGTTGGCGCCACCGAAGACCTTGGCTTCGATGCGTTTGCGGTGGGCGCCGCGCTTGAGCATGTCGTTGATCAGCAGCTCCATGGCATAACTGCCATAGCGCGTAGGTGCGCCATCGCCGACCTGGCCTTCCGGCAACAGAAAGTGGTTCATGCCGCCGATCTTGAGCACCGGGTCGCGCAGACAGGCTGCAACGCACGATCCCAAGGTGGTCGTCAACGCGGTGTCGTCGTCCACCACCAGGTATTGGGTGGGCAGCAGTTTGGCGGCAATGGTCTGGAACCGCGAATCGCGGTAGCGCATGACGTCGTCGACTTGCACGGCAGTACTCATGCTCACGCTCCTGCGCGCGGTGCGCGCCGATACAGCGTGCGCCCGCACGGCTGGATCAGATCGGCCGCGTGCAGGTAGTTCTCCGAGTGCCCGGTGTAGAGCAGGCCGTCGTCGCCCATGTGGCTGACCAGGCGCGACAGGATGCCGCGCTGGGTGGGCTTGTCGAAGTAGATCATCACGTTGCGGCAGAACAGTGCCGCATACGGACCGCCGACATCGTAACGCGGCGCCAGCAGATTCAACTGGCGGTATTCGATGAGCTGGCGCAACGCCGGAATGACCCGACATTTGCCTTCATTGGGGCCGCTGCCGCGCTGGAAGTACTTGCGCTTGATCGCTGCATCCAGCGAGGCGACGCGGTCGATGGCATAGACGCCGCGCGATGCGGTTTCCAGTACCTGGGTGTCGACGTCGGTGGCGACGATGCTCACTGGCGGGGTCAGCGTGCCGAAGGCTTCGCAGGCGGTAATGGCGATGGAATAGGGCTCCTCGCCGGTGGAGGCGGCGCACGACCAGATCTTCAACGGCGCCTGCGAGGCGCGCTTTTGCAGTTCTTCGCGCAGCTTGTCGAAATGGTGCGGCTCGCGGAAGAACGAGGTCAGGTTGGTGGTCAGCGCATTGGTGAATGCCTGCCATTCTTCTTCATCGTTGCCGGCTTCGAGCTGGTCGAGGTAATCGCGGAACGAGCGCAGGCCGAGCACGCGCAGACGACGCGACAGGCGGCCATACACCATGTCGCGCTTGGCTGGCGCCAATGCGATGCCCACACGCTGGTAGATCAGATCGCAGACGCGCTTGAAGTCGCGGTCGCCGAAATCAAATTCGCGTGTGTCTGAAGCGGAAGTCGTAGTCGTCATATCCATACGCGTCGTTAGCTATAACTGGATATCGGCCACGGAGCCGCGCAACTGAAGCGCTAATGCGTGGATTGGACGCGGTTGTGTTCGCTACCTCGTCCGATGGGGACGGCGGCTGTTGATGGGATGCTTGGAGGGCAAAGACGCCCCATCGGCGTGCTGCCGCATCGTACGCGCGAGGACCAGCGTCGGTGCCTGGCCTAAATGCACAACGCCCCGGCAATGCCGGGGCGTTGTGGGTGACAGCGGTGAATCAGAACTCTTGCCAGTTACCGTCGGCCAGCGCGGCCTGGGATGTGGCTGGCCGTGAGGCGCTCGCTGCTGCGCGCGCTACCGGCCTGGTGGCGCTTTTCACTGCAACCGGGCGCGAGGTGATCGGGCGTACGCGTGCGCTCTGCGGCGCCTGCGCAGCCGAGTCGTCCAGCTTGAACACCGACACCGCTTCGGCCAGATGACCTGCCTGCTCTTCCATCGAGCGGGCGGCGGCAGTGGCTTCTTCCACCAGCGCGGCGTTCTGCTGGGTGGTTTCGTCCATCTGGGTGATGGTCTGGTTGACCTGCTCGATCCCGGACGATTGCTCCTGTGAAGCGGCAGAGATCTCGCCCATGATGTCGGTCACGCGTTGCACGCTGGCCACGATGTCGGCCATGGTGGCGCCGGCCTTGCGCACCAGTGCCGAGCCTTCGGCCACCTTGTGCACGGAGTCGTCGATCAGGCCCTTGATCTCCTTTGCCGCACCGGCCGAACGCTGTGCCAGCGTGCGCACCTCGGAGGCGACCACGGCAAAACCGCGACCCTGTTCGCCGGCACGCGCCGCTTCCACCGCTGCATTCAACGCCAGGATATTGGTCTGGAACGCGATGCCATCGATGACGCTGATGATGTCGGCGATCTTCTTGGACGAGGCTTCGATGCCGGACATGGTGGTGACCACTTGCGACACCACTTCACCGCCTTGCGAGGCCACGCCGGTGGCGCCGATGGCAAGCTGGTTGGCCTGACGGGCGCTTTCGGCATTCTGCTTGACGGTGGAGGTGAGCTCCTCCATCGAGGCGGCGGTTTCTTCCAGATTGGCGGCCTGCTGCTCGGTACGGTGCGACAGGTCGCTATTGCCCGAGGCGATTTCGCCGGCGGCCGAATTGATCGCGGTGGACGACATCTTGATGCGCCCGACGATGTCGGCCAGCTGCTCGGCGGTGGCATTGGCATCGTCGCGCATCTGCGCGAACACGCCGCTGAACTCACCATGCATGCGCACGGTCAGGTCACCACGCGACAGCGCGGACAGCAGGGTCGAGATCTGTTCCAGGCTGCCGGCATTGGCATCCAGCAAACCGTTGAGCTGCTGCGCCAACTGCAGGAAGAAACCCTGCTTGCCGTCGGTTTCCACACGCCCGCTCATGTCGCCGCTGGCGGCCGCGCGCACGATGCGGGCCACTTCTTCTTCCACCTGCACTTCGATGGTGCGGTCGCGCCATTCGCAGACTTCGCCGCTGGTCTCGCCCTGTTCGTTCTTGATCGAGGTGACGGTCTGCGCCAGCACCACTTCGCCGAAACGCTCTTCGAAGCTGGTGACGCCATCGCGTTCCAGCGCGGCAATGGCCTTGCGCACGGTCGCATCCGACAGACCCAGGTAGCTGATGTGCTGGCCGATGACCTTGCTCGCGTCGAACTCGGACGATGCCAGGCGGATGCTGCTTTCGTACTGCGCTACGATCTTCTTGAAGGCATCGTTGGCGTAGATCATCACGCGTTCGGGATCGGTGATGAAGGTGCCGGTCGAGGACTTGTCCAGCGCGGTGCGGATGCGCAGGTTTTCGTCGGCAATCTCCTGGTCGCGTTCGATGCGTTCCTTCAGGTCGCGCTGCATGCGCTGCATGGAGCGCATCAACTCGCCCACTTCGTCCTGGCCCTGCACGTTGATCTGGCCGTCCAGCTTGCCGCCGGCAATTTCGGTGGCCGTGGTGACCGCGCCGCGCATGCTCTTGACGATGGAACGGGCGAACAGGAAGGCCAGGCCCAGGCCGCCGGCGATGCCGATCAACAGCACCACCAGGGTCAGCGTGACGGAAGTGGCGTGGACCTTTTCGGCCTTGGTCTTGGCCGCCTGCGCGAGCAGGTTGTCTTCGGCAATCAAGGCGGCCAGCGAATCCTTGGCCTTGTTGTGCAGGGTACGGGTTTCGCCGACGAAGGTGTCGATGGCGTCGTCGGGCAGATTCAGCTCCATCATTTCGTCGACGCTGGCATAGGAGGCGGACGCCTTCTTCCAGTCCGCCACGAACACGTCGAACAGCTTCTTCTGTTGCGGGCTTTCGATCAGGCGCGGGTAGTCCTTGATGGTGGCTTCGATCTCGCCATTGAGCTTCTTGGCGCGGACCTTGGCCTCCTGCTTGACCGAATCGCTGGCGCGCACCAGGTTCTGGTAGGCCGCATTCCGGTATTCGCCGAGCATGCCGCGCAGATCGCCTGCCTCGCGCACGCTGGACATGGTGTTGCCGGCCAGGTCGCGGGTGACGTTATTGAGCGACGCCAGACCCGAATAGGCGATGACGCCCTGGACGAGCATGATCAGCAGCACGATGCCGAACGCCAGCATCAGCTTGGGCATCAGTTTCAGATTGTTGATCCATTGCATTGACACGATTCCCCGTAGAAGTCAGTCCGCATAGCCGCAACAGCACATCGCCACGCGCAAGGGCGTGGCGATGTGCGAGGCGATTACTTGATGGTGGCGAGCTTCAGGCTGGCCGGGGAGCTGACTTCGATTTCGGCGCGCGAACTGTCGCGCTGGATCTTGCCGAGGACGCAGACGTCCTTACCTTCGAGCGTTTCCGGGGCGAAGCTGAACTTGCCGCGGTTGGCGCCGTCGATGCGTGCGGAGAAGGTGTGGCGCGGGAACATGCCGCCCATGTACAGGAAGGTAGGTTCGCCTTCCGAGCTCTGCGCGTACTTGGCCTTTTCGACCTTGCCGCACACCATGCCGTCCTTGCCGACGAAGCGCGTCGCCATTTCCGGCGGAATCATTTCCTGCGACTGAGCCGACAGCGTGGGAGCAACGATGACAAGAGCAGCGACGGGGAGGAGCGAGAGCAGGAACTTCATAGGGATTCTCCAGAAATCAAAAGTCGAACGGTGACCCGTTGTGTGGACGCGGGCTTCATTCAGCTATCGGCTAACCGCCGTTCAACTTGAATCCAGAAAACGTGATTTTTATCTCAGTTCGATCGCGTGGTGCGTCGCGTGTCGGGAGCTTCCTGACACGCGATCGTCGTAGATGCGGTCGCGCCAAAGCGTTGCGGCCGCCGGAGCGGTGCAGCGGGTGCCGGGCTGCGCCTGTACCTTGACGGTGGCTACCGAACGGAGCGAATCAGCCACCGGGTGGGTGCGGGCGGGGCGCGGAAGCCGGAGCGCACGTGTGCTACCTCGGGATTCCGAGCACCAACCGCGCCTTCTGGCGGCTGGGCAGTCGTTTGGTAGCCGCCTGTCGTACATGGCGGCTCCTGCATTCCTCTACACCTCTCCGGCGACCGCAGGCGAGGCGACACAGCCGTTTGAATCAGGCGGCTTCTTCGACCAGTTGCTGACCCAGCTCGGTGCTGTCCAGCAGGGTTTCGATATCCAGCAGGATCAACATGCGATCGTCCTGGGTGCCGATACCGGAGATGAAACGGGTGTCGACCGACGCACCGAATTCGGGGGTAGGCCGGATCTGGTCGTCGTTGAGCGGAATCACGTCGGACACGCTGTCCACGACGATGCCGACCACGCGGTCCTCGACGTTGAGCACGATCATCACGGTGAAAGCGTCGTAGCGCGCTTCTTTCAGGCGCAGCTTCAGGCGCAGGTCGATCACCGGCACGATGGTGCCGCGCAGGTTGATCACGCCCTTGATGTAATCCGGCGCGTCGGGCAGACGGGTGACCGAATCGTAGCCGCGGATTTCCTGCACCTTCAGGATATCCACGCCGTAGTGTTCTTCGCCCAAAGCGAAGCTGAGGAATTCACCACCGGTGCCGGTGGCAGTGCTTTTATCGTTCATGGAAACTCCGGGCGTTGCGGCTAAGTGTCGGGTTGAGGCAGGGCTGCGGCAGCAGAGACGGATGCGGGATGCCCTAGCAACATCGGCGGGGTAGGCGGCAACTTTAGGTGCCGGCCCCGCGTGGTACGCGAGGGTTCAGAACACGCCGCTCTTGCGCGCATTGCGCTGGCGGTCGACACGGAAAATGTAGCGCTGGATGGTTTCGTCGGCGCCGCGCGGCAGGTCGCTGAACTGCATGCCGATCCGGAAGCCTTCGCTGCCGTTGGGCAGGGCCTGCTTGTGCTGGCTGCATACGGTCAGCGGCAGCGTGATCGGGGCGGTGTCGGGCAATTGCAGGATGCAGTTGCGGTAGGTGCGTTGCAATTCGAGCAAGGGCATGCCGTCGGTGAGAGACACCGCCAGGCCGCCGCTGCTGATGTCGATCACGCGTAGCTGCAGGTTGAACTCGTTTCCCTGCGCGGCTTCCTGGCGAATGGTGCAGACGGGCGAATCGGTGATCGGCGTTTCCAGCCGATACGATTCGCGCCGCTGCATGTGGTACATCGCAACTGGCAGGTCGACGCGGAAGGCGACGTGGATGTCGCGATCGATCCGCTCGGCCTTTTCCAGGCGGAAGCGGATGTTCACCCGTTCCAACTGGGCGTAGCACAACAGGTATTTGGCGCCTTCGATGGCGCGGTTGGAAGCATCGTTATGGCTGCCGTCCAGGATCACGCAGTCGTCGTCTTCGTCCACTTCCAGCACGGCGGTGGGCACGGCCATGTCGCGGCCGGCCACATGCATGGTCACGATGGCGCGTTGATCGAGCAGCTGGCGCAGCAATCCACGGATCTGCCGCTTGTTGCGCAGCAGGTAGCGCTCGTCACCTTCGGCGAGGTGATCGGTGTCGTGGTCCAGCTCTGAGGTATCGCCTTGGGACATGGGCACAAGCACAGTGGAAGCGGGAAGGCGCCTGGCGGGTTGTCCCGGCGTCGCCTTGATATCGGCGGCAAAGCCAAATCTTTAAGGCGGCTGACGAAACTCTATGCCAGTCGGTGGCAAGGACCAGTCGCGATGGTCTGTGTGCAGAGCGTTCAGCCAAGCAAGCATCAGCGTCTGGCGCGAAGTCTTCGTTCTTCAATACGCCACCAGACAACTATCTGGTGAGGGCACCGAACCCTCGACGTCTTCTCGCTTGCTGCGGGGCCCCTTGCCCGCCCACCATCGCAGGACACGCTACAAGTACGTCCCTGTCAGCGCCGTGGCGGCATCCATGCCGCCAAGGGTCCCGCGACGGTGGGCGGGCAAGGGCCAGTCGCGTTGGTCGGTGTGCAGAGTTTTGAAACCAGCCAGCAACCGCCGACGAGGTGTCCCTCGCTCGTCAACAAACCACTGGCCAACTGTCTGGTGCGGTGTCCTTGCCGATTGCAGGACCGTTGGCGGCATGGATGCCGCCAACGAGCCCCATGGACGGGTTCACGGCGTGTCCGGCGGGCGGCGAGGGCACCGCGCACTCGACGCTGCGACGTTGCTGCAGGTCGTCGTGTTGGCGTCTCAGCTATAGGCGTGGCGTGCATTGGCCAGCAGGGTACTGAGGCGGTCCTGCGGCTCCAGGCGGAACACTGCGACCGCATCGACCAGCTGCGCGGCCTGGTCTTCCATCGAGCGTGCGGCGGCGGTGGCTTCTTCCACCAGCGCGGCGTTCTGCTGGGTGGTTTCGTCCATCTGGGTGACGGTCTGGTTGACCTGGGTGATGCCCGCGGCCTGTTCGCGCGAAGCGCTGGTGATTTCGCCCATGATGTCGGTGACGCGCTGCACCGAGGTCACCACCTGCTGCATGGTGCTGCCAGCTTCGGAAGCCAGTGCCGCGCCGTTGCCGATGCGGGTCACCGAGTCTTCGATCAGGTGCTTGATCTCCTTGGCCGCGCCGGCCGAGCGCTGTGCCAACGTGCGAACCTCCGAGGCCACGACGGCAAAGCCACGGCCCTGTTCGCCGGCACGCGCGGCTTCCACCGCCGCGTTCAAGGCCAGGATATTGGTCTGGAAGGCGATGCCGTCGATGACGCTGATGATCTCGGCAATCTTTTTCGACGAGGCGTCGATATCGGCCATGGTGGTAACCACGCGGTTCACGACGTCGCCGCCCTTTGCCGCCACACCGGCAGCATCCAGCACCAGGCGATTGGCCTGGTCGGCGTTGTCGGCGTTCTGCTTGACGGTCGCGGTGAGTTCTTCCATGGAGGCTGCTGTTTCTTCCAGCGCGGCCGCTTGCTGTTCGGTGCGACGCGACAGGTCGCCGTTGCCGGTGGCGATCTCGGTGGCGGCCGAATTGATCGTCAGCGAAGCGTCCTTGATGCGGCGCACGATACCGGCCAACTGGTCGGCGGTGGCATTGGCGTCGTCGCGGATAGTGGCGAATACGCCCTGCAGCGCGCCGTCCATGCGCGCGGTCAAATCGCCTTGCGACAGTGACGAGAGCAGGCCGGAGACGCGCGACAGACCGTCGGCGTTGTTGTCCAGCAGCGTGTTGAGCTGTTGGGTCAGCAGCAACAGGAAGCCATGCTTGCCGCGCACGTCGATCCGTTCGCTGAGGTCGCCGGCGGCGGCGGCTTCCACCACGAGCGCGACTTCCTGTTCCACCTGCACTTGCTGGGTACGGTCGCTCCATTCGACCACGTAGCCCATGCGCTCGCCGGTCGCAGCCACGACCGGGCTGACCACTTCCTGCACGATGCGGCCGCCGATTTCGATCTGTGCGGTGTGCGTGCTCTTGAGTTGATCCAGCAGGCGTGATTGCTCGGGATTGCGATGGAACTGGTCGATGCGGGTCGTGCTCAATGCCGTGGCATCGAAGTTGGGCAGGTCGTGTCGCAGGACGTCCTGCATTTCCGACAGCATGCGCTGCAGCGGGCGATTGACGTAAATGATGCGGCGCTCGGCGTCGGCGATCATCACATTGGTGCTGACGTCGTCCAAGGCGGTGCGCACGCGCAGTGCTTCGCTGGCGATCAGGTGGTCGCGTTCCAGGCGCGCGCGCAGGTCATCGCGCATGGTGCGCGCGTTGAGCAGCAGCCGGCCGAGTTCGTCATGCCGGTCGATTTCGATCGGGTTGTCCAGGCGGCCGGCCGCCACGTCGCCGAGCACGCGTTCCACCGCCAACAGCGGGCCGGTGACCATCTTGCGCGCGGCGATGAACACCACCGCGATGCACAGTGCTAGCACCACCAGCGAGAACAGCAGCATGCTGCCCATCAGCGCGTCCAGCGGGCCGTCGATGGCACTGCGCGGTTGCGCGCCGATCACCGCCCACTGCCACGGCGCATAGCGCTGTGCGGTGACTTCAAACGCCTGGCTGGCGCCCTTGGCATCGCGCAGCTGCAGGCTGGCGCTGGGCTGCTTGCCGTCCAGCACTGCCTGCAACAGGGCCTGCTGTTCGGCCGGCACCAGTGCCGCCAATGTGGCCGGGGTGCCCGGCGGAGCCGCGATGACCTGGCCCTGGTGATCGCCCGGCGCCATGTCGACGATCACGAAATAGCCGTCCTGGCCCAGTTTGGTGGTGCTGACCTGGGCCTTGAGCGCGGCCAGGCCCTGGGTGTAGTTACGCCCGACGAACAGCGCACCAATGACCTCGCCGGCGGCATCGCGCAGCGGCTGGTAATGGGTCATGTACTGCTCGCCGAACAGCTGCGCCTGGCCGGTGAAGCTCTTGCCTTGCGACAGGGCGGCGTAGGCCTTGCCCTTGCGATCGAGCAGGGTGCCGATGACGCGTTCGTCCTGCTTGTTGCGCAGCGAGGTGGTGATGCGCACGAAGTCGTCGCCGGTACGGGCGAAGATCGTGGCAACGCCGCCGGTCGCCTTGGCAAAGCGGTCCACGGCGTCGACATTGAGATTCAGTGCCTGGTTGCCGGCATGTAGCGACGGGGTGTTCTGTTGGCCGATGGTCACCGTGCTGGCGCTATCGAGTTCGCGCGCGCCGGCGGGGAGCATGTCGTCGAACACGCTGCCCAGACGCTGGGTGCCTTCGCTGAGGGTGACGTCGTACATCGCCACCGACTGCTGCATCAGCCGGGTGCTGGAGCGCAGTTCGGCCTTGACCTGCGATTCGATATCGCCAGCGGACTGGCGATAGATGGTCAGGGCCAACAGCCCCAGCGAGGTGGCAATGACCAACGTGAGCAGTGCGGAGAGCCGCGTACCGACCGAGAGTCGGCTGAAGGATTGCATGAGGAATCGGCCTTGCCCGGGGGAGGGCGTTACGAATACGTGAACTTGATAGCGGCCGTTTATGCTCGAAATTGATTGTTGCCGTTGAAATCAGCACAAAATTGAGCGTTCCATTCAGTATTCGATGGCTGAAAGCGGTTTCATAACGTGTGCCTCGTCGTCGGCAATTGTAAATTTCGGGTGAAATTAGGATGCTCTTGAGGGACCCGACGGGCCGCGTATCGCTGGCGAAAAGCACGTCTTGCAGCTGCCATCGGAGCACCATCTTGTGCAACCAATCCGATGGCTGCGCAGCCGTCGAGCGGTTGCGACCTGGGGCTTGGAATTCGCTCCCATGCCTCGGTTCCGATGCATCGCTCCTCCTGGAGATTGCGCATGCGGTTTATCGGTTGCCGCACTGGGAGGGCGGCACAAAAAAAGGGCCGCTTCCCCTCGCAAGGGAAGCGGCCCACAAGATCTGCGGAGCGCGGATCAAAGGCTCTCGAAACGTGTGTGTGTGGCTGGACAACGGTGTTACGTGAAACGCGCATCGGCAGCTGCGACTGGGTGACGATGAGGACGGCAGCCGATTGCGCCACAGGGACTAAAAACGATCCCGGTGTCTGTGCCGGTCGCCCACCACTGCCGGCGACCGATGAGCTCTGGCGCTGCCGCTTAAAACTCCTGCCAATTGACACCGCCAACGGTCGACGCGGTTGCACCGACCGCCACGCGCGGCGGTGTCGCCGCGGCCACGGCGGCACGTGCAGCCGGGCGCGTCGCCGGCCGCTGGTGGCCCACTGCGCCGGCGATGGCCGATAACCTGCGTGCCACCGGCGCGTTCGCATCGACCTTGAAGACCGCCACCGCTTCGGTGAGTTGCTGTGCCTGTTCTTCCATCGCGCGCGCGGCGGCAGTGGCTTCTTCCACCAGGGCAGCGTTCTGTTGGGTGGCTTCATCCATCTGCGTGACGGTGAGGTTGACCTGTTCGATGCCGGCCGATTGTTCCTGCGACGCGGCGGAAATTTCGCCCATGATGTCGGTGACGCGCTGCACCGATGAGACGATTTCGGCCATGGTGCGGCCGGCCTGGTCCACCAGCAGCGAGCCGTCGGTGACGCGCTGCACCGAGTCGCCGATCAGATCCTTGATCTCCTTGGCGGCGGCCGATGAACGCTGCGCCAGCGTGCGCACCTCACTGGCCACCACGGCAAAGCCGCGGCCTTGCTCGCCGGCACGCGCCGCTTCCACTGCGGCATTCAGGGCCAGGATATTGGTCTGGAACGCGATGCCGTCGATGACGCTGATGATGTCGGCGATCTTCTTCGACGAGGCCTGGATGCCAGCCATGGTGTCGACGACCTTGCCGACGACCTCGCCGCCTTGCGACGCGACGCTGGCCGCACCGATGGCCAGTTGATTGGCCTGACGTGCGCCTTCGGCGTTCTGCTTGACGGTCGAGGTGAGCTCTTCCATCGAGGCAGCGGTTTCTTCCAGGTTGGCGGCCTGCTGTTCGGTGCGCTGCGACAGGTCGTTGTTGCCGGCGGCAATCTCGCTGGCGGCCGCATTGATCGAGACCGCCGAGGTCTGGATGTGCCCGACGATGCCGGCCAGTTGCGTGACCGTGGCATTGGCATCGTCGCGCATCTGCGCAAACACACCGTGAAATTCACCGCTCATGCGCGCAGTGAGATCGCCCGCAGCAATCGCCTGCAACATGCCCGACAACGCCTGCAGGCTACCATCGGCGGTGGCCATCAGCTGATTGAGGCTCTCGACCATGATGCGGAAGTCGTACTGGAACTGCGCTGCGTCGCCCCGTGCACTGAAGTCGCCGGCCGCAGCGGCTTGCGCCAGCTGCTTGATCTGCTGACTCATCGCGGCCAGGTTGTGTTTGACCTGCGCCATGGTCTGGGTGAGTTTGGCCTGTTCGCCGGGCAGGGCCTCCATGTCGTCGCTGAGGTCGCCGATCGCATAGCGGCCCATGATCTGCGCCAGGCGCGCGGTCACCTGGATGTGGCTGTCGACCAGCGCGTTGGTGTCGCCGGCCATGCGGCCGTAGTCGCCGGGGAAACCGCCGGCATCCATACGGAAGCTCACCTGGCCGGCATCGTGGCGCTTGGCCATGTCCAGCTGCGCGGTAATGAGGTTGCGCACCTGCGACTGCATCTTGTCCATGGCCTGCAACAGACGGCCGGTTTCGTCGCTGGCATCGCTGTGCACGGCGTTATCGAGCTTGCCCTCGGCAATCGCTTCGGCAGCGCGGGTGGCGCGGCTCAGCGGCCGGGTGAGGCTGCGGGTGATCAGCAAGCCCAGGGTTCCACTCAGCAATACCACCATCAGCGAACCGCCGACCAGCAACTTGCGCGAATCGTCCATCGACTGCAGCGCCACGCCGGCTGCTTCGGAGGCGAGCTTGTCCTGAAGGGCGATGTTCTCGCCGATCTTGTCCTGCCACTTTTGCAGCGCGGGCGCGGCTTTGGTGAGCAGCAACGGCAAGGCTTCGTCGCTGTGGCCGGACATCACCAGGTCGATGATCTGATTGTTCAATTCGCGTACTTGCGGAGTGAGGCGATCGATGTCGTCCCGGATGACTTGGCCAGGCGGCGAGACCGGCATGGCGTACAGGGCTTCGCGCGCTTTTGAATAGTCGGCACGCGCGGCCTTGATCTTCTCGATGAATTTCAGATTGTCTTCATTGCTGGTCGGCAACACGACATTGCGCAGCTCCGAAGCGATGACGTAATTGGCATTCATCATGTCGTTGGAGAGGCGGATCTTGGTCATGTTCTGGTGCACCAGGGCATCCACCAGCGCACGTGCGGAGCTCAGCCCGCGATACCCGATGAAGGCGATGAACCCGGACAGCAGGATCAACACGATGAAGGCGGCAGCCAGGCGCGGCCCGACATTGAAACGCAGCAAAAGAGAGGTCATAAGATCGCTCGACTCAAAAGGGTAGGAGGGCGGGTGCGTCGACAGTCCTGCAAGGTGCGCTGCGCTCGCGTCTGTTTGTCATCACGCCTGCTGGTAACGGCGCGGCCTGCAGTCAATTGAGCGAGCTAGATGAGCTGATAAAGCGGGTTCTCAGGCAAGTGATGGACGCGTGCTGGCAAGCACTACGTGATTCCATCATTAGGCAAAATTCCGCGTTTTAGTCGATGAAAAACCGTGTTTCTGGCCGATTCGCGTGATCCCATAATTCACGATGTCGCATGACAGCTCACATGCTCTGCACACGTCATGCGCTGCGACTGGGCGCCTGACGCTGACTCGTGCATCGCCACGACAGCCGTTTGCGACGGACTGTCTTGGCGATGCTGCCGATGCGATCAGAACTCCTGAGGCGATTAGAATTCCTGCCAATTGCTCGAATCTGCATTCGATGCTGCGCTGCCCGCAACGCTGCGACGTGCCGATGCGGCCGCCGGGATGACGCGTGCTGCCGGGCGCGGAGCGAAGCGGGCATTGGCCGGTGCGCTGGCAATGGCGGACAACTGGCGTGCCACCGGTGCGTGCGCAGCCACCTTGAAGACCGCCACCGCTTCGGTCAGCTGCTGCGCCTGTTCTTCCATCGCACGTGCGGCAGCGGTGGCTTCTTCCACCAGGGCGGCGTTCTGCTGCGTGGTTTCGTCCATCTGAGTGACGGTCTGGTTGACCTGTTCGATACCCGCGTACTGCTCCTGCGAGGCCGAGGAAATCTCACCCATGATGTTGGTGACGCGCTGCACGCTGGCGACGATCTCGGCCATGGTGGTGCCGGCCTGATCGACCAGGGTTGCGCCTTGCGTGACCTTTTCGACCGAGTCGTCGATCAGGTGCTTGATCTCCTTGGCGGCACCGGCCGAACGCTGCGCCAGCGTGCGGACTTCAGACGCGACCACCGCAAAACCACGGCCCTGTTCGCCGGCACGCGCCGCTTCCACTGCCGCGTTCAAGGCCAGGATATTGGTCTGGAACGCGATGCCGTCGATGACGCTGATGATCTCGGCGATCTTCTTGGACGAGCCCTGGATGTCGGACATGGTGGTGACCACCTTCGCCACCACGTCGCCGCCTTGCGAGGCAACCGCAGCAGCGCCAATGGCGAGCTGGTTGGCCTGGCTGGCGTGTTCGGCGTTCTGCTTGACGGTGGAGGTGAGCTCTTCCATCGAGGCAGCGGTTTCTTCCAGGTTGGCGGCCTGCTGTTCGGTGCGCTGCGACAGATCCTGGTTGCCGGAGGCGATTTCGCCCGAGGCTAGGCCGATCGCATCGGCCGCGATCTGGATGCGGCCGACGATACTGGCCAGTTGTTCGGCGGTGGCATTGGCGTCGTCGCGCATCTGTGCGAACACACCCTGGTACTGGCCGCTCATGCGTGCGGTGAGGTCGCCGGCAGCGATCGACTGCAACAAGCCAGAGAGCGATTGCAGGTTGCCGTCGGCGGTGGCCATCAAGGTGTTGAGGCTTTCCACCATGATGCGAAAATCGAACTGGAACTGCTCGGCATCGCCGCGCGCGCTGAAGTCGCCGTTGGCCGCGGCCTGCGCCAGCTGCTTGATCTCGGTGTTCATGGTCGACAGGTTGTGCTTGACCTGGTTCATCGCCGCGGTGATGGCCGCCTTCTCGCCGGGCAGCTGCTGCATGTCTTCGGACAGGTCGCCGATGGCATAACGCTCGATCAGGTGGATGGTCTGCATCTTGACCTTGATGTGCGCGGCCACCAGCTCGTTGGTGTCATGGGCCATGCGGCCGAAATCGCCCGGGAATGCGCCGGCATCCATGCGGAAGCTGATCTGGCCTTCTTCATGGCGCTTGGCCATGCCCAGCTGTGCGGCAATCAGATTGCGCAGCTGGCCCTGCATGTCGTTCATGGCATGCAACAGGCGACCGGTCTCGTCGTTGAAGTTCGCGCTGACGTCGTTGTCCAGTTTGCCTTGGGCAATGGCTTCGGCGGCGCGCGTGGCGCGTGTCAGCGGAACCACCAGGCTGCGTGTGATCAACCAGGCGAGCACGCTGCTGATCAGCACCACCGCCAGGCCGCCACCAATCAACATGGCACGGCCGCGGGCCATCGCCGTGGTGGCCAGCGCATTGGCCTCCTGGGCGCGTTGGCGCTGCAGCGCCGAATATTCCAGCAGCGTGTCCTGCCATGCCTGCGTGGCGGGTGCGGCACGTTGCAACAGCAAAGGCAGGGCCTGGTCCGCCTTGCCGGCAAGACCCAGGTCGATCACCTGCTGGTTGAGCGCGCGGGCGGCCTTGTTGTTGGCATCGATCCTCTCACGCAGCGCCTGGGCGGCAGGCGTTGCCGAGAAGGTGTAGAGCTTCTCGCGTGCATCCTTGTAGATGCTGCGCTGGTCTTCGATGATCGCAGCGAAGCGACGATTCTCCGCATCGCTGGTCGGCAACACGATGTTGCGTAGCTGCACGGCAATCACCGACACCGCGTTGTTCATTTCCTGCAACCGCTGGACGATCACCATGTTGCGGTTGGTGAGCGTATCCAGGGTCTGGCGCGCCTGCGCCAGCGTGTACAGGCCAGCCACGACCAGGGCGCAGGACAGCAGGATCAGCGTGCCGAAGGCGAAGCCCAGGCGCTTGCCGACGTTGTAGCGTTGAAGAAGAGCAATCATGGTTGGGATCTCGAGAGCGATGGGCAGAAAGGGGGCGGTGCGCTGGGCGGGAGGCGTACTGGGTACGCTGGTGGCGCCGAAGCGGGCGTGCGTCGAACCGATCCATCGAGCGTTGCGACATCAAAGGGTCGTAACGCTGGCGATTGCAGGGCAGGTACGCGTGCTTGGGGTTGGTAACGGCACTGTGTCGGTGCTGCTGAACTCGCTAGGCCAGGCGCGTATGGGTCGGCGTCACCGAGGTGAGGCTGGTGTGCACAACCGCCTGGAAATGCCTGTCAAAAGAGGCATCTCAGTGATTCCAAAGACTCGTGCTTTCACTTCTTGCTCACGCGCCTGACCGTCGCTCAGCCCTTCGAAATCCAAAGCGGCTTGGCGTCTGGCGTGTACCTGCACCATCGCGCAGGGCTGGTCGACGCCTGCGCGCGTGTCGTAGAGCTCTGCTGATCGCACTGCGCATAACGCGTGCGCGTCAGTGATGTGCAAAGTTGCGCCGTTGCCTGATCGATGCGGGCAGCGGGCAGTCACTAAAGTGGGACGCATGCGTGCGCGCAGCGTCCCAGGGCAGATCGACCGCCGGTCGCTCTAGGCAGCGTGGCCCAGGCGGCGACGCGCAGGCCCGGCCTGCAACTGGAACACAGAGACCGCATCGCGCAATTGCTGCGCCTGTTCTTCCATCGAACGGGCGGCGGCGGTGGCTTCTTCCACCAGTGCGGCGTTCTGCTGGGTGGCCTGATCCATCTGCGCGATGGTCTGGCCGACCTGTTCGATGCCTTGCGACTGCTGCTGCGAGGCCTCGCTGATCTCATGCATGATGGTGGTGACGTTCTGCACCGAGTCGACGATGTCCTGCATGGTGCGACCGGCCTGGCCCACCAACTGGTTGCCGTGTTCGACCCGGCTGACCGAGTCCTCGATCAGTTGCTTGATCTCTTTTGCCGCACCGGCCGAGCGTTGCGCCAGCGTGCGCACTTCGCTGGCCACGACTGCAAAGCCGCGGCCCTGTTCGCCGGCGCGCGCCGCTTCCACCGCGGCGTTCAAGGCCAGGATATTGGTCTGGAAGGCGATGCCGTCGATCACGCTGATGATGTCGGCGATCTTCTTGGATGCAGCCTGGATGCCGGCCATGGTGCCCACGACCTCACCCACTACCGCACCGCCTTGCGAGGCGACCGTGGCCGCACCGACCACCAACTGGTTTGCGCGGCGCGCATGCTCGGCGTTGTTGCGCACGGTGGAGGTGAGTTCTTCCATCGAGGCAGCGGTTTCTTCCAGATTGGCCGCTTGCTGTTCGGTGCGTTGCGACAAATCCTGATTGCCGGTGGCAATTTCGCTGGCGGCGTCGTTGATGGCATTGGTGGACTGCTGGATGCGCCCGACGATATTGGCCAGCTGGGTCACGGTAGTATTGGCATCGTCGCGCATGCGCGCGAACACGCCGTGGAAGTCGCCGTGCATGCGGGCGGTGAGGTCGCCCGCCGCGATCGCCTGCAATACCGTCGAGAGCGCGTGCAGATTCGCATCGGAGGTGGCCATCAATTGATTGAGGCTGTCCACCATCGCGCGGAAATCGTACTGGAAGCGCTGTGCGTCGCCGCGCACGCTGAAATCGCCATTGGCTGCGGCCTGCGCAAGCAGCTTGATCTCGCTATTCATCGCCGACAGGTTGGCCTTGACGGTATCCATGGTGTCGGTGAACACCGCCTTTTCGCCAGGCAGGCGCTCCATGTCCTGGCTCAGGTCGCCGATGGCGTAGCGCGACATGATCTGCGCAAGTTTCATCTTGACTGCAATGTGCGAGCCCACCAGCGCGTTGGTGTCGCGCACCATGGTGGCGTAGGCACCGGGGAAACTGTCTGCCTGCATGCGGTAGCTGATCTGGCCGGCGTCGTGGCGCTGCGCCATTTCGCTTTGCGCGCTGAGGACGCGCTGCAGTTGCCCTTGCATCTGGCGCATGGTGTCGAGCAATTGACCGGTTTCGTCGCGGCCGGCGGCACTGACCTGATCGTCCAGCTGGCCCTGCGCGATATTGGCTGCCACCGTCGCGGCGCGGCGCACATTGCGGGTCAGGCGCGACAAGGTATACCAGCACAGCGCGGCGATCAGCAGCGCCAGCACCGACAGGCCGGCGATCGCTTGCCACATCGCGTTGCGTGCGTCGACCAGGTGACGTTCGGATTGTCGCTGCAGCGCCTGCAGGGAGACGTTGCTGAGTTCCCGCATGCTCTGGCCAAGCGCATCGAGTGCGGCATTCCACTGCGCGTCGGCCTTGGCATCGCTGCCCTCCAAGGCGGTACCCAGTGCGGCCAGTGCGGCGCGTGACTGGGTGGCTTCGACCTTGGCGGCATCGGCCAGGGCAGGGTCGGGCTGCTCCAGCAGGCCCATCGCCTTGTCCAGCTCATGGCGGAAACGCACATGGTTTCGGGCAAGTTGATCGAGCTGCTCGCGCAGCATGGCGCGGCTGTCGCCCGCCTGCGAGGGGTCGCTGGCGGCGTCCAGACGAGTCAGCGATTCGGTGGTCTCGGGGCTGTAGATCAGCGTGGAGACCACCAGGTGATAGCTCTCGATGTACGGGGTGTAGACCAGCTGGCTGTCGTCGCGTAATGCATCCAGCGCGGCAAAGGCCTGTTCGCTCACGGCGGCGTAGCCCTCCGCGGCGGCACCTGCAACATGGCGCTGCTGCAGGGCCAGCAATTGCTTCTGGCTGCGTTCGAAGCCGGGAAGCTTGGCCGTGGTGGCGAGCAGTTGGGTGAGATCGCGCGCGGCGCGCTGGGCGGCGTCTTTGGCGGTGCTGCCGCTATCTACGTGGGCTGCGTGCAGGTCGGTGATCAGGCCCAGCATTTGCCCAAGCGGCGCATAGCTGCGCAATTCGTTGCTGCTGATGGCGACGCTTTCGTTGAGCTTGCCGCGATAGAGCAGCACCGGAATGACCAGCCCCACCAACGCAAGCACGCCGATGATGCCGAGTTTTCTGGCGATGGCCAGGTCGTCCCAACGGCGGGTCCAGCGGCGTGGGGACGCTGGAACGGTCTGCGGCGACAGCGTGGGTGAGGTGGTCATTGATGCGTCTCATGGATGTAAGCAGGCTATCGGCTAACGACGCGTACGTCTTTAGCGAGTCGGCAGCGCTGCCGACCAGTCCGGTTCATTCAGTGCTGGCGACCTGTTCAGAACTCTTGCCAACTACTGTCGTTGCCTGGCGCAGCGACCACGGCGCGCAGCCTGGCGGCAGGAACGCGGCCGGCTGCCACCGCCTTGGCCGCAAGCGCCGGCGTTGCTGCCGGGCGTCGTGATGCTGCACGCGATGCGTCGTTGCTGTCGGTCTTGAAGACCGCCACTGCCTCGGTCAATCCGAGCGCCTGTTCTTCGAGTGCGCGGGCGGCGGCCGTGGCTTCTTCCACCAGTGCGGCGTTCTGCTGGGTGGTTTCGTCCATCTGGGTGACGGTCTGGTTGACCTGCTCGATGCCGGCCGACTGCTCCTGCGAGGCCGCGGAGATCTCGCCCATGATGTCGGTGACGCGCTGCACGCTGGACACGATCTCGGCCATGGTGGTGCCGGCGCTGTGCACCAGCAGCGAGCCTTCGGCGACGCGTTGCACCGAATCGTCGATCAGGCTCTTGATCTCCTTGGCCGCTGCGGTGGAGCGCTGCGCAAGCGTACGCACTTCGCTGGCCACCACGGCAAAGCCGCGGCCTTGTTCGCCGGCACGCGCCGCTTCCACCGCGGCGTTGAGCGCCAGGATGTTGGTCTGGAACGAGATGCCATCGATGACGCTGATGATGTCGGCGATTTTCTTGGACGAAGACTCGATCCCGCTCATGGTCTCGACCACCTTGCCGGCGATCTCGCCGCCTTGCGACGCAACGCGGGCGGCGCCGATGGCGAGCTGGTTGGCCTGGCGTGCGCTTTCGGCGTTCTGCTTGACGGTGGAGGTGAGCTCCTCCATCGAGGCAGCGGTCTCTTCCAGGTTGGCGGCCTGTTGTTCGGTACGCTGCGACAGATCCTGGTTGCCGGCGGCGATTTCGCCGGTGGCCGCGCCGATGTTGCCGGCCGCGCCCTGGATCCGCACCACGATACGCGTGAGCTGTTCGGTGGTGGCGTTGGCGTCGTCGCGCATCTTGGCGAACACACCGTGGAAGTTGCCGTGCATGCGGGCGGTGAGATCGCCGGCGGCGATGGACTGCAACAGCGCCGACAAGCTGCCCAGGCTGGTGTCGCTGACCTCCATCATCGCGTTGAGATCCTGCACCATGCGCAGAAAATCGTGCTCGAACCGCTGCGCATCGCCGCGTGCGCTGAAGTCGCCGGCAGCCGCCGCGCTGGCCAGGCGCTGGATCTCGGTGTTGATCGCCAGCAGGCTGGCTTTGGCCGCATCCATCGATTCGTGCAGCACCGCGCGGCTGCCCGGCAGGCGCCGTGCATCGCGGCGCAGATCGCCACGGGCGTATTCGTTGAGCACTTCGATGGCATCGACGATGGCATCCAGGTGCTCGAACATCATGGTGTTGATGCCCTTGCTCAAGTCGCCATACACGCCGGGGAAGTCCTGCGGCATGCGGTGGCTGATGTCCTTGTCGGCGTGCAGCTCGATCATTCGCGTGGTTTCGCTGGAGAAACGTTGCAACTGCGTCTGCATCTTGGCCATGGCGCTGAGCAGCCGGCCGGGCTCGTCGGTGGCGGTGGTGTGCACATTGCTATCCAGGCGGCCCTCGGCGATGGCCTCGGCGGCACGGGTGGCGCGGTTCAAGGGCTGGGTCAGGCTGCGGGTGATCAGCCAGGCCAGCAGGCCACTCACCAAAATGACCGCAATGCCGCCGGCGATCAGCAACGCCCGGCCACGATCCATCGCGGCATTGGCATCGGCATAGGCCGCCGCGCCACGGGTGCGCTGGCGCGCGGCATATGCATTGAGCGCGTCCTGCCATTGCTGGTTCGCCGGTACGGCCTGCTGCATCAGTGCCTTGAGCGCCTCGTCGGGCTTGTAGTTCATGCCCAGGTCCAACACCTGCTGATTGGCGACACGCGCTTTTTCGCGAGCAAGATCGATCTGCCGACGCATTGCTGCACCATTGGCATCGGATGGCGGGATGGCGTACAGCTTGTCGTGGATGTCGCTGTAGTACTGCCGTTGCTGCTCGATGATTTTTGCGAAGCCGATGTTCTCTTCCTGCGTGGTCGGAAGCACGATGTTGCGCAGGTTGATTGCAATGTCCGCACTGGCGGTGCGCATCTCGCCGACGTACTCGAGGATGGTCATATTGCGCTTGACGATCGACTCCATGCGCCCACGCGCTTGCGCCAGGGTCATCAGGCCAGCGGCCACCAGGCCGCAGGACAGCAGGATCAGGAAGCCGAACGCAGCGGAAAGGCGGGTGCCGACGTTATAGCGTTGGAGAAAGCCGATCATGAAACATACCTGCCGGAAAGGAGGAAAAGGAGGCGGTTCGAGGCAAACGGCGGCGGCCTCGCGATCACGGTCGGCACCCGCTGCAAGCGGGGGACGGCCGCGTGACGTTTGGCGCTGGTCGCCCGCGTCGGCTCCGTCCCGATTGCAGGGCAGGTAGCGGCGACTCGGTCGTATACTTGAGCTCGCTATTTAGCTTTTGTTATAGCTGGCATCGTTCCCTGGAGCAGGGAACGATGCTTGCCGATGCAAGGCCATACCGCGTGAGGTGCAGTGGCGATGAACGCGCGTGCGCAGGGAAGGGCGCCCGACGTGCATGCCGGTCGTCGCGGCGTTGCCGCCGTGCGACTGGTGTTCCAGCTGCTCTTTGGGAAGCGACCGATCAGAAAATGGGCAAGCTGGCCGACGCGTGCCGGCGGCATCGACTGCAGGCGAGACTCGCCTTGGCGGTTCGACGTGATCCAGGCGCAGCAGTCTGGCCCATCGCCAGCGGGGCCCGTCAATGCAATGAGGGCCCGATCTAGCGCATGCGGTTGCATGTGCGCGATCGGGCCCTGCGTGTTCCAATGACGGATGTGTGGAGCGGTCGCCTGGCGCAGATGGCATCGGTGCGCATTTCCCACCGATGCCAGTGCGTGTTGGTCAGAACTCCTGCCAGTTGGTCTCGACGGTCGTCGATGCAGCGACCGCGCGCGGCTTGGCAGCTGCGGTGCCGCCGATCGAGGTCAGCTTGGCGCGCACGGCGGGCGCCGCCTTGGCGACCGATGCCGTGCGGACAGTGCTGGCGGTGCCTTGCTCGGTCTTGAAGACCGCCACGGCCTCGGTCAATCCGATCGCCTGTTCTTCCAGCGAACGCGCGGCGGCAGTGGCTTCTTCCACCAGTGCGGCGTTCTGTTGGGTGGTTTCGTCCATCTGGGTGACGGTCTGGTTGACCTGTTCGATGCCAGCCGACTGTTCCTGCGAAGCGGCGGAGATCTCGCCCATGATGTCGGTGACCCGCTGCACGCTGGTCACCAGCTCGCTCATGGTCCTGCCTGCGGTATTGACCAGCACCGAACCGGCGGCCACACGTTCGACCGAGTCGGCGATCAGGTCCTTGATCTCCTTGGCGGCGCCGGAAGAGCGCTGTGCCAGCGTACGCACCTCAGAAGCCACCACGGCGAAGCCGCGGCCTTGCTCGCCGGCACGCGCCGCTTCCACCGCGGCGTTCAAGGCCAGGATGTTGGTCTGGAAGGCGATGCCGTCGATGACGGAGATGATATCGGCGATCTTCTTGGACGAGGCCTCGATACCGGCCATGGTCTCGACCACCTGGCCGGCGATCTCGCCGCCCTGCGTGGCCACGCTGGCCGCGCCGATGGCGAGCTGGTTGGCCTGTCGTGCGCTTTCGGCGTTCTGCTTGACGGTGGAGGTGAGCTCTTCCATCGAGGCGGCAGTTTCTTCCAGGCTGGCGGCCTGCTGTTCGGTGCGCTGCGACAGGTCGCTGTTGCCGGCAGCGATTTCGCTGGCAGCGCCCTTGATCGAGATGGCCGAGGCCTTGATGCCGGTGACGATTTCGGCCAGCTGCACGGCGGTGGCATTGGCATCGTCGCGCATCTGCGCAAACACGCCGTGGAACTCGCCGCTCATGCGCGCGGTGAGGTCGCCGGCAGCGATCGACTGCAACAAGCCAGAGAGCGATTGCAGGTTGCCATCGGCGGTGGCCATCAAGGTGTTGAGGCTTTCCACCATCACGCGGAAGTCGTGCTGGAAGTTTTCCGCATCGCCGCGGGCGCTGAAGTCGCCATTGGCGGCGCATTGGGAAAGATGCTTGATGGCGTGATTGACCGAAGACAGGTTGCCCTTGACCTTGGCCATGGTGTCGCTGAGCACGGCCTTGTCGCCGGGCAGGGCTTCCATGTCTTCGCGCAAGTCGCCGATCGCGTATTGGCCCATGATCTGCGCCAACCGCATCATCACGGCCACATGCGAGGCGGCCAGGTCGTTGTTGCCGCGCACGATGGTGGCGTAGTCGCCAGGAAAGGCTGCTTCGTCCAGGCGGAAATTCAGCTCGCCCTGATCGTGCCGGCGCTTCATTTCCTGCTGGCCGTGCAAGACCTTCTGCAACTGCTGCTGCATCTTGCTCATGCTGGAGAGCAGGCGACCGGTTTCATCGGTGCCGCTGCTGTCCACGCTGACCGACAGATTGCCAGCGGCGATGGAATCGGCCACGTGCGAGGCGGTGCCCAGGCGATTGACCAGGCGACGACGGATCAACCAGCCGCTGGCCAGCGCCACCAGCACGGCGATGCCGCTGCCGATGATCATCGACCAACGGTTGCTGGCCTTCGCGGCCTTCAATGTTGCGCTGCGCTTGACCAGCAATTGGTTTTCCTGCGCTTCGAAGTCGACCAGCAGCTGACGGATCTGCCCCATCGCCGCACGTTCATGGCCGGCCTTGAATTGCGTCAGCAGTGCGGACAGCTCGGTGTCGCTGCTTTTGCCACGCAGCGCGATCAGGTTGTCCTCAAAGCCCATGAACTGCTCATACGCCGCATGCAGGCGCTGCAGGCGTTCCTGCTGCACCGGGTTGTCGGCGGTCAACGTCTTGGCGTTGGTGAATTCCTGTTCGAACTGCACCTTGCCGTTGTTGTAGGGCGTGAGATGCGGGTCCTGCCCGGACAGCATAAAGCCGCGCGCACCGGTCTCGATATTGACCGTGGCAATGGACATGGCGCGGCCGGTGCCGATGACCTGATAGGTGTGGTCGTTCATGGCCACCGCGTCCGACAGCTGGGACTGCCCACGTAGCCCCACCGTTGCGACGATCAAGAGCACAAGAACAACTGTGCCGAAGCCCAGTGCCAGTTGTGTCGAAAGACTTAGCTGTTTCATCGAATGTGCCTTGAGCTGGTGACAATCTGAGTAGTGGGAGCCATCCGTTCGGCCCGCCGTGATCGGCCGTGTGGTGGCGCGGTGCAGTGAGGCGTTTTCGCGCTCGCATGCGTGCCTCGTTGCTGACATAGCTAGCGGCGCTACCGCTCGCGACTGAAGGGCCTCGTCACAAATTGATCACGCGGTTTCGACGGCATTTATGTTCGAAACCGGGTTCTGACGATGCAGCCTGTTGGTGATCGCAACTTGGTCTGCTGAAGCGCGTCCCAAGGCCGGCGCAGGGCGTCAGTGCAGGCTCTGCCTGTGGCCCAATGAAAGCGTTCCGGCGCGTGCGCAAGACGTCGCTGCCATGCTGCAGTGTCGGGCGCGATGCCCGCCGATGCGCCTCGTGCTAGAAGTACCGCCCATAAAGAGACACCGCGCTCGCCAGCGAACGCGGTGTCTAGGTGCAGTCTCTGGGCCGATATTAGAACTCGGCCCAATTGGATGCCTCGGATGCGACCGACGCAACAGTGGGGCGTGCCGTCGGGCGTGCGACATGCGGCTTGATCGTCGGCTTGTTGACCGCAACCGGACGCTTGGCGGCAATCTGGCGCACCGCCGGCGTGGTGCGGGTCATCGCTCCTGCGTCGGCCGATAGCCGAAACAGCGCCACCGCTTCGGTCAGTTGCTGGGCCTGTTCTTCCATTGCGCGTGCCGCGGCGGTGGCCTCTTCCACCAGCGCGGCGTTCTGCTGGGTGGTTTCGTCCATGCTGGTGACGGTCTGGTTGACCTGCTCGATCCCGGCCGACTGCTCCTGCGAGGCCGCAGAAATCTCGCCCATGATGTCGGTGACGCGCTGCACGCTGGCCACGATCTCGCCCATGGTGGTGCCGGCGCTGTGCACCAGCACCGAGCCTTCGGCCACCCGCTGCACCGAGTCGTCGATCAGGTTCTTGATCTCCTTGGCGGCGCCCGAAGAGCGCTGTGCCAGGGTGCGCACTTCCGAGGCGACCACGGCAAAGCCGCGCCCCTGTTCGCCGGCGCGCGCCGCTTCCACGGCCGCGTTCAAGGCCAGGATATTGGTCTGGAAGGCGATGCCGTCGATGACGGAGATGATGTCGGCGATCTTCTTGGACGAGGCTTCGATCCCGCTCATGGTGCCGACCACCTTGCTGACGATCTCGCCGCCCTGCGAGGCCACGCTGGCCGCGCCGATGGCGAGCTGGTTGGCCTGGCGTGCGCTTTCGGCGTTTTGCTTGACGGTGGAGGTGAGCTCTTCCATCGAGGCGGCGGTTTCTTCCAGGTTGGCGGCCTGCTGTTCGGTGCGCTGCGACAGGTCCTGATTGCCGGCGGCGATTTCGCTTGCCGCACCCCTGATCGACGTGGCCGAGGCCTTGATGCCGCTGACGATCTCGGCCAGCTGGGTGGCGGTGGCATTGGCATCGTCGCGCATCTGCGCAAACACGCCATGGAACTCGCCACTCATGCGTGCGGTGAGGTCGCCGGCAGCGATCGACTGCAACAAGCCCGAGAGCGATTGCAGGTTGCCGTCGGCGGTGGCCATCAAGGTGTTGAGGCTTTCCACCATCACCCGGAAGTCGTACTGGAAACGCTCGGCATCGCCGCGGGCACTGAAGTCGCCATTGGCCGCCGATGTGGCCAGGTGCTTGATTTCGGTATTCATCGCCGACAGGTTGAATTTGACCTGCGCCATGGTGTCGGTGAGCACGGCCTTTTCGCCGGGCAGCTTGTCCATGTCCTCGCTGAGATCGCCGATGGCGTAGCGGCCCATGATCTGCGCAAGCTTCAGTTTCACCGCGATATGCGATGCGACCAGATTGTTGGTATCGCTTGCCATGCGGCCGTAGTCGCCTGGGAACGCATCGGCATCGATGCGGTAGCTGATCTGGCCTTCATCATGGCGCCGGGCCATGTCGGTCTGCGCGCTCAGCAGATTGCGCAACTGTTGTTGCATCTTGCTCATCGCCTTGAGCAGGCGCCCGGCCTCGTCGTTGAACTGGGTATCGACATCGTTATCCAGCCGGCCGCCGGCGATAGATTCTGCAGCGCGGGTCGCGCGGCTCAACGGCTGGGTCAGGCTGCGGGTGATCAGCACGCCCAGGGCGCCGCTCAGCAGCACGACCAGCAGCGAACCGCCGATCAGCAACTTGCGCGACTCGTCCATGGACTGCAGCGCAGCAGCAGAGGCGTCGCCCGCCAGCTTGTTCTGCAATGCGATGTTTTCTGCGATCTTGTCCTGCCACTGCTGCATCGCCGGTGCAGCCTTGGTCAGCAGCAAGGGCAGGGCGTCGTCGCTATGGCCAGTCATCACCAGCTCGATGACCTTGTCGTTCAAGCCCTTGACGATCTCTCGGCGGCGATCGATTTCTGCACGAATTTCCTTGCCTTCTTCCGAGGGCGGGGTTGCGTACAGGGCCTCGCGTGCCTTGACGTAGTCTGCACGGGCATTCTTGATGTTTTCGATAAACTTGAGATTGTCCTCGTTGGAGGTCGGCAACACGACATTGCGGATCTGCGTGGCAATGACGGAGTTGGCATTCATCATGGTGTTGGACAAGCGGATTTTCACCATGTTCTGATTAACCAGGTGATCCACCAGCGCACGCGACGTGCTCAGGCCACGATAGCCGATAAAGGCAATCAGCCCCGACAGCACGATAAGAACGGCGAAGGCGGCGGCCAGTCGTGGGCCGACGTTATAACGTTGGAGAAGGTTAGTCATGGCTGGTTCCTTGGACGCGTTGAGCAGCGGGAAGAGCGATACGCTGACGGCAGCGATACTCGCCTGACCTGTCGCTATGTGCTGTAACGGCGCCCACGTATATTCTATGAATACCTCGATATCTAAAAAATATAACTCAAGTTAGGCTTGTGAAATAAGCCGATGATTTATTGAATCGAATCCGTCAAAATAGCCCATGGATAATGCGGGCTCTACTGATCATTCATTTTTTACATTTATAAAATGTATCCGGATAATCCATTTTGACGTGCCGATGGGTTTATTCGATCTGGCGACGCAATAAAAAAGCCGCGCTCCAGAGAGCGCGGCTTGCATGGCGGCGACTATTTCAGCCGTGCGGGATGTTCGACTCGATGACCGGCACGCTGCGAACAGCTGCCCCGGCGCCGGTCGCGCCCACCTGGCGGCGAGCGCAGCCGTCTCGCCGCTTAGAACTCGGACCAATCGGATTCGTTGGACGGTGCCACTGCTGCTGCGGCACGGCCCGCCGGGCGCGCAGCATGCGGCTTGCTGGCCGGCATGCTGGCAGCAACCGGGCGCTTGGCGGCGATGTGGCGCACCACCGGCGTGGCACGGGTGACCGCTTCCAGCTCGGCCGAGAGGCGGAACTGCGCCACCGCTTCGGTGAGCTGCTGCGCCTGCTCTTCCATCGAGCGTGCTGCGGCGGTGGCTTCTTCCACCAACGCGGCGTTCTGCTGGGTGGCCTCGTCCATGTGGGTGACGGTCTGGTTGACCTGCTCGATGCCGGCCGACTGCTCCTGCGAGGCGGCAGAAATCTCGCTCATGATGTCGGTGACGCGCTGCACCGAGGAGACGATCTCGGCCATGGTGCTGCCGGCCTGATTCACCAGTGCCGAGCCTTCGGCTACCTTGCTGACCGAGTCGTCGATCAGGCCCTTGATTTCCTTCGCTGCACCGGCCGAACGCTGCGCCAGCGTGCGCACTTCCGAGGCCACCACGGCAAAGCCACGGCCCTGCTCGCCGGCGCGCGCCGCTTCCACCGCGGCATTCAAGGCCAGGATGTTGGTCTGGAACGCGATGCCGTCGATGACGCTGATGATCTCGGCGATCTTCTTGGACGAGGTTTCGATGCCGGACATGGTGGTGACCACCTGGCCGACCACGTTGCCGCCGTGCGATGCCACGCCTGCCGCGCCGATGGCGAGCTGGTTGGCCTGACGCGCGTGCTCGGCGTTCTGCTTGACCGTGGAGGTGAGCTCTTCCATCGAAGCGGCGGTTTCTTCCAGGTTGGCCGCCTGCTGCTCGGTGCGTTGCGACAGGTCGTTGTTGCCGGCGGCAATCTCGCCGGCGGCCGTGTTGATGGCCAGGGTGGAGTGCTTGATGCGGCCCACGATGTCGGTCAGGCGCTGGGTGGTCGCATTGGCGTCGTCGCGCAGACGTGCGAATACCCCGTGGAATTGCCCGTCCATGCGCGCGGTCAGGTCGCCATCGGCCACCGCGCCGAGCAGCTGCGACAGCTTGCCCAGGTTGCGGTCGCTGACTTCCATCATCGAGTTCAGATCCGACACCATCACGGCGAAGTCGTACTTGAAGCGCTGCGCATCGCCACGCGCACTGAAATCGCCGGAGGCGGCCGCCTGCGCCAGATGCTTGATCTCGGTGTTGATCGACAACAAGCTGGCCTTGGCTGCATCCATTGCCTCATGCAGCACCGCGCGGCTGGCGGGCAGGCGACGCGCATCTTCGCTCAGGTCGCCCTGGGCGTATTGATTGAGGATGCGCACTGCATCGACGATGGCATCGAGATGCTCGAAGATCATCGTATTGATGCCGGTGGCAAGGTTGCCGTAGACGCCGGGAAAATCTTCCGGCATGCGGTGGGTGATGTCTTCGGCAGCATGCAGGTGCGACATGCGCGCGGTTTCGTCGGAGAAACGGCGCAGCATCTGGGTCATGCCACCAGTGGCCTCGAGCATCTGGCCGATCTCGTCCTTGCTGGTCTTGCCGACCTGCACGCCCAGATCGCCGCGCGAAACCGCCCGGATGGCGCCCAGTGCCTTGGCGATCGGGCTGGTGATGCTGCGCGCGATCAACCAGCCGAAGGTCACCGACAAGGCGGCCATCAACAAGGTGCCGATCAGCAGCACTGCGCTGGTCAGCTTGAACGAGCTGGCGCTGGCACTCACCATGTCGCCCAGCGCCTTGGACTGCTGTGCATACAGCTTGTCCACCGAGGCGAACAGTTCCTTGCGGATCTCGCCCGATTGCTTGCGCGAAAACTCCATCGCAGCGGCGCGGTCGGGCTCTGCATAGAGCTTGCGCAGTTGCTGGTTGGCCGCGAAATAGCGTGCGCTGGCATCGGTCAGCTTGGCGTACTCGGCCTTCAACGGCGAGGCCGCATCGATCTTGGCGTCCAGCTGCTTCTGGGTATCGGCGTACTTGGCCTGGATTTCATCCATGCGCTTGAAGAAATACGCGTAGCGCTCCGGGTCTTCCAGATTGAGGAACTGGCCCACTTCGTAGACGCGGAATTCGCCGGCAAAACCGCGCAACTCGGACAGGCGGCTCAACACCGGCACCACGTCCTGGTTGATCAAGGTGGTTTCGCTCTGCATCTGCTTCATGCGCGAAAAACCCAAACCGCCCAGTAATGCGGTGAGCACGGCGCTCAGACAGAAGGCAAACATCAGTTTGCGGCGAATCGGCCAGTCGTTGAACTTATTCATCACTTGCTCCGGAGCATTGCCTGACGGCGTTATCCAGCACGCTAACGGCCGACACGCCACATTCTTTAATTGTGAAGTATTAATGCGTACGCAAACGCCTGCCGATTCCGGCCAACGCTGCAATACAGCTGTCGCGGCGATGGGGCCGGGTCGCAGGGCCGCTAAACAGCGCTATGCGTCACTGCGCCACATCCAGGCCGCAGTTGCAGAGCGGCCTTGCTCAGAAGTCCTGCCACTGGTTGTCGTTGCCGGCGGTGGCCGCGGGTGCGTTCACTGCCGGCTTGCGTGCGCCCGGCGCACGCGTGCTGGTCTTGCTTGCCCGGGCAACTGCGACGACGGCGGCCTTTTTGGCCGCAGGCGTTGCAGCCTGCGACGGCGGCGCATCGGCCAGGGTAAAGCGCGACACTGCGTGCGCCAGCTGGCTGGCCTGGTCTTCCATGGTGCGCGCAGCGGCAGTGGCTTCCTCCACTAACGCGGCGTTCTGCTGGGTCGCTTCATCCATCTGGGTGATGGTGAGGTTGACCTGCTCGATGCCCGACGACTGTTCCTGCGACGCGGCAGCGATCTCGCCCATGATGTCGGTGACGCGCTGCACGCTGGCAACGATGTCGGCCATGGTGGTGCCGGCCTGATGTACCAGCTGCGATCCCTCGGCGACCTTGCTCACCGAATCGTCGATCAAATGTTTGATCTCTTTTGCGGCACCGGCCGACCGCTGCGCCAGCGTGCGCACCTCGGAGGCCACAACGGCAAAACCCCGGCCCTGTTCGCCGGCACGCGCCGCTTCCACGGCGGCGTTGAGCGCCAGGATGTTGGTCTGGAACGCGATGCCATCGATGACGCTGATGATCTCGGCGATCTTTTTCGATGAAACTTCGATGCCGGACATGGTGGTGACCACCTGCGCCACCACCGCGCCGCCCTGCGAAGCCACGCCAGCCGCACCGATCGCCAGCTGGTTGGCCTGGCGTGCGCTCTCCGCATTCTGCTTGACGGTGGAAGTGAGTTCCTCCATCGAGGCGGCAGTCTCTTCCAGATTGGCCGCTTGTTGTTCGGTGCGCTGCGACAGGTCGTTGTTGCCGGCGGCAATTTCGCTGGAGGCGGTATGAATGCTGCCGGCGGCCTGCTGGATACGCCCGATCACCAGCGCCAGTTGCTCGGCGGTGGTATTGGCGTCGTTGCGCATCGTGGCGAAGACGCCATGGAAATCGCCCTGCATGCGCGCACTCAAGTCGCCGTCGGCCAGTGCGCTGAGCAGGCGCGACACTTCGGCGATGCTGACCGCGTTGGCATCGAGCAAGGCATTGAGCTGTTGCGCCAGTTGCAGGAAAAAGCCCTGCTTTCCGGTACTGTCGATGCGCTTGGAAAGATCGCCGGCAGCGGCGCTACGCACCACGTCGGCAACGTCGATTTCCACGCGCGCCTCGGCCGTGCGGTCGCGCCACTCGCAGACGAAGCCCAGATGCGCGCCGGTCTCGTCGCGAATTGCCGAAACGTTCTGTGCGATGCAGGTGCTGCGGTACTGCACCTCGCGTTGGGCAGCGCCCTGGCGGTCCAGACGCTGATAGATCTCCGCGTCCTGTGCGTTGCCCACTTCCAGCAGCGAGACCGGCTGGCCGACCAGGTTGGCCGTGCGATGGAACGCGGGCGCGCAGGCCTGGACATCGTCTGCGTAGGTATGCAGCAGGTTTTGCAGCGCACTATTGGTGTAGATGATGGTGAGATCCGGGTCGGCGATATACATGCCGGTGGATGCGTTATCCAGTGCGGTACGGATGCGCAGGTTTTCGGCCGCGATGCTGCGCTCGCGCTCCAGGCGCTCGCGCAGGTCGCGCTGCATGCGCGCCAAGGCGGCCATCAGGCTGCGCGAGTGCTTTGCGGCGACCGGGATCGGTTGATCCAGGCGGCCTTCGGCAATGTGCTGCGCGGCCGCCATGGCCAGCTGCGGCTCGCCGCCAAGCAGGCCGAACACCGAGCGCAGGATCCAGCCGGCCGCCAGCGCCAGGCACACCAATGCCAGCACCACGGCGCTACCTTGCTGCCACATCACCCGGTGGCTGTATTGCTCGGCCTGGCGGCGGCTGGCCTCGTTCAAGGCCAGGATGCGCTCGCTGATGGCGCCCATGCGGGTTTCGAGCTGGCTGAACTTGTCGTTGAAATCCGCGTAGGCCGCTGCGCTGTCCGCGTGCGTTTCGGCAGCCTTCACCACGTGGTCGGCGGATGCGATATAGGCCTGCAATGCCGGCGTCACCGCGTCCAACTCGCTGCGCAATGCAGGGGCCAGCGGCAGTTTGCGGTTGGCTGCCAGCGACTCGCGGAATTCGCCAGCGTGTTCCCCCAATGCGGTGCGTGCGGCTGCAACTGCTTTATCGTCTTTCGTGGAGGCAGCAAGCAACGCCGCGGTGACATCGCCGCGCAGGGCGTCGTGCATCATGTCCGCCTGCATGTGGTTGCGTAGCGCGTCGGAGGAAATGACCTGTGCGGCAATCGCATCGAGCAGGCCGCGCTGGCCGTTATAGCCCACGCCACCAAGCGCGAGCAGCGCCAATGCGGCCACCAGCACCAGGACGCCCAGCATGTGCATGATCTTCATGGTGCAACCCGTGTCAGAAGCGGAAAGACAGGCCCACGCCGAGCGCGTGATCCGGTGAGCGGTCGTTGAGTCCGCGGCTGTAGACAGCGTCCAGTTGGACGTCGTTGCTCAGCAGCCAGGCCGAGCCGATATCGAGCAGGGCGACGGTGCCGCCATCGTCGCTGTTGGCGATCTGCGGCAACGCCACTTCGACGAACGAGCGCACGCGGTCGTTCCAGGCCTTGCCGAGAACGGCGCCGAAAATGCCAGCGGTATACCGGTTGCCCTGGCCATCGTCGTCCCAGATCACCCCGGGCATCATGCCCGCGGACATGCTGTCGCTGAGCTCCCATTCGGCCACCAGCCGGAACGAGGGGCGCGCACCATGGCCGCGCAATGCCTGCGCGCCGCTGGGCAGATCCACATGCAGCAACCAGGCCAGCGAGGTCTTGCCATCGTCGGAACTGGCCAGGTGATGTTTGATGCCGAGCGAGACGTCGGACATGCCGCTTACCTGCGCATCGCCAGGCAGGTCGATGCGCTGCCAGCCATCGGTTTCCAGCCGCAATTCCCAGGTCTGGCCCAGGCCGTAGCGCAGCAGCGTGGGCGTGGAATATGCATCCACGGCGTCGTCGCGTTCCCACGCGACGCTGGTTTCCACCTGCACGCGGCGGTCGCCGACGGTGAGGCTGGATTCCACGAAATCCGGGCGGTCGGTCGCGATCGGGTCTTCAGCGCGGGCCTGACCCATCACACCCAACAGCACAAAACAGCTGGCGATAACAGACGGCTTCATGGCATCCCTTGCGTGGCAACCTGCGGGAACGAATATCCGGATGCATGCGTGGCTGTGCTGGCTGCAACAGCACGCATGCGTTGCTGGACCGGCTGCTGCGGTGGGGCGCAGGCAATCGATGTCATCCACCCTAACGGCAACGCTGCATGATTCTTGATGCGCGTCGGACGGGCGGAAGGGCAGGGCATGCGCAGCGCGCCGAGACGCGCCATGCCGGATGCAGCTGTGGAATGCAGGTAACGCTGCGTACGTACGGTGACGCTTGTGTACGCTTGCAATCCACTGCGCACGGGGCGGTTAGAAATCCTGCCACTGGCTGTCGTTAACGGCAGTGCCGGACGACTTGCCCACGGACTGACGCAGCGGTGTCGCTACGCGCTTGCCGCGGGCAGGTGCCGGCTTGGTGGTGCCCACCGCGCGCATCGCTGGTTTGCCAGTGGACGCAGCCAACACCGGTTTGACTGCATGGTTGAGCCTGAAGACCGCCACCGCCTCGGTCAGCTGGCCAGCCTGTTCTTCCATCGCACGCGCTGCGGCAGTGGCTTCTTCCACCAGCGCGGCATTTTGCTGCGTGGCTTCATCCATCTGCGTCACGGTGAGGTTGACCTGCTCGATGCCGGACGATTGCTCCTGCGACGCGGCGGAGATTTCGCCCATGATGTCGGTGACGCGCTGCACGCTGGCCACGATCTCGCTCATGGTGGTGCCGGCCTGATGCACCAGCGACGCGCCTTGTTCCACCTTGCTCACCGAATCGTCGATCAGGTGCTTGATCTCCTTTGCAGCACCAGCCGAACGTTGCGCCAGCGTGCGCACTTCCGAAGCGACCACGGCAAAGCCGCGGCCCTGTTCGCCGGCACGTGCCGCTTCCACGGCGGCATTCAAGGCCAGGATATTGGTCTGGAATGCGATCCCATCGATGACGCTGATGATCTCGGCGATTTTCTTGGACGAGGTCTCGATGCCCGACATCGTGGTGACGACCTGCGCCACCACCGAACCGCCGTGCGATGCCACGTCGGCCGCGCCGATCGCCAGCTGGTTGGCCTGACGCGCGTGCTCGGCATTCTGTTTGACGGTGGAGGTGAGTTCCTCCATCGAGGCTGCGGTTTCTTCCAGATTGGCGGCCTGTTGTTCGGTGCGTTGGGAGAGATCGTTGTTGCCGGCAGCAATTTCGCTGGCGGCTGCGCTGATCTGCGTGGCCGAGGTCTGGATGCCGGAGACAATGCCGGTGAGCTGCGCCACCGTGGCGTTGGCATCGTCGCGCATGCGGGCGAACACGCCCTGGAAATCGCCGTCCATGCGTACGGTGAGGTCGCCTTCGGCCAGCGCACTGAGCAGGCTGGAAATCCGTTCCAGGCTCAGCGAGGTGGTTTCCAGCAGGCCATTGAGCTGGCGGCCGAATTCCAGGTAGAACCCGTGCTTGTCTTCCAGCGCCAGGCGCTGGCCGAAATCGCCCATCAAGGCGGACTGCACCAGTTCGGCCACTTCCTGCTGCGTGCTGACTTCGGCACTGATATTGCGCCACAGCAGCATGCTGCCGCTGCGGCGGCCATCGGGGGCGTACAGCGGGGTCATGGTCAGATCCAGTGTTACCGGCCCGAAGCGATAGCGTTCGGTGCTGGTGGACTGCAGCTGACGCAGGCGCTGCGTGCGCGCGGTGCCTTCGCTGTCGTTGCCGAACACGTAGTCCATCGGCTTGCCGACCACCGCATCGGCACTGAAGCCGGTCTGGCCCTTGGCATGGAAGGCGGGCTCGCCCTGCTTGAACGAGGTGTGCAGCGCTTGGGTGATGAACACCGCGTTGTGCTGTTCGTCGGCCAGCAACACTTCCATTTCCGAGTGTTCCAGTGCGGTGCGGATGCGCAGGTTTTCGTTGGCGACCTGCGCATCGCGCTCGATGCGCTCGCGCAGGTCGCTCTGCATGCGTTGCATGGCGCCCATCAGGCGGCCCACTTCGTCCTGGCGCTGCACGGTGATCTGGTTGTCGAGCTTGCCCGAGGCGATCGCATCGGCCACGTGCGCGGCGGCCTCCAGCGGCCGCACCACCTGGCGACGCAGCAGCGCGAACAGCGCCACGCTGAGCACCAGCGCCGAACCAAGGCCGACGGCAAGGATGGTCCACAGCAGGTGATGCGCCTGCTGCATGATCGTGGCATACGGCACCACCACGCCCAGCGCGAAGCGCTCCTGCGCCTTGCCGATCTGTAGCGGAACGTAGGCGCTGACTGCGCCGTCTGCATCGGGAGTGAAATCCAACGCGTCCTTGCCGGCCTTGATCGCCTCCAGCATGGTGCGGTGGCGTGCGTCGGTGACCTGCTTGCCGATACGCGTGGTGTCGTGCGATGCCAGCACCACGCCGGCGGGCGACAGCAGTTCGACATAACCGTCCTGCATCGGGCGCAAGGCGCCAAGGCGCTGCTGCAATGCCGCCAGTGCCACGTCCACGGTGACCGCGCCCAGATACTTGCCGTCCTGCAGGATCGGCGTGGACAAAGTAGTCATCAGCACGGTCTTGCCGCCGATCTTGTAATCGTAGGGTTCGGCCACGGTCTGCCGCAGCAGCGCCCGTGGTTTCAGATTCCAGTCGCCCAGGCCGGGGGTGTCGTAATCGGTGAGCGGCTCGCGGACCAGTGTCTGGTCGCTGCGTCCCCAGTAGGTCATGAAGCGGCCGGTGGCGTCGTGGCCCGTGGCATTGGCGAATGCGCTGTCCTTGCCATCGAAGGCCTGCGGCTCCCACAAGGTGCCCATGCCGACCCACTCGGGGTGATCCAGCAATTGGTCGTGCACCACGGCTGCGGCACTGTCGCGGCTGATGCCGCCATTGGCGCGTTGCACCAGCAAGGTGGTGGCCAGCGATTGGCCGGTCGTCAACGCCTGGCCAAGGTCGCTGCCGATCTGCTCGGCCTGGTAGCGCGCGGCATTCTGCATCGTGGCCTGAGCTGAGGCGCTCAATGCGCGACTGCTTTGCCAATAGGTGATGGCCGCGGTCAAACCGAAGCACAGCGAGGCAATGACCGCCGTACCGAACATCAGGCGGTACGCCAGGCGTCCGCTGAAAGGTGAGTGGGTGGAAGGCGAGGTCATGGCGTAGCCGCGGAAGGGAAGGGAAAGGGGGGAGCGGAGAAGACAACCCCGCCGTAGCGGGGCGTCTGCGATCAGTGGGTGGCCAGCGCAACCCGCGTCGGCGCGCGTGCGCCTGCATGGCCGAATTGGTTGGAGGCGGCAGCGACGATCCGGAAGCTGGACACCGCTTCATCCAGCTGCTGCGCCTGCTGTTGCATGGCATTGGCCGCGGCGGTGGCTTCTTCCACCAACGCCGCGTTCTGCTGGGTGCTCTCGTCCATCTGGGTGACGGTGAGGTTGACCTGTTCGATCCCGGCCGACTGTTCCTGCGAGGCGGCAGAAATTTCGCTCATGATGTCGGTGACGCGCTGCACCGAAGAGACGATCTCGGCCATGGTCTTGCCGGCCTGATCCACCAGCAGCGAGCCCTCGGAAACCTTGCCCACCGAATCGTCGATGAGGTGCTTGATCTCTTTGGCCGCACTGGCCGAACGCTGGGCCAGCGTGCGTACTTCCGAGGCGACGACGGCAAAGGGCCGAACGCTGGGCCAGCGTGCGTACTTCCGAGGCGACCACCGCGAATCCGCGGCCTTGTTCGCCGGCACGTGCGGCTTCCACCGCAGCATTCAACGCCAGGATATTGGTCTGGAAGGCGATGCCGTCGATGACGCTGATGATCTCGGCGATCTTCCTGGACGAGGTCTGGATGCCGGACATGGTGTCCACCACCTGGCTCACCACCTGGCCGCCCTGCGAGGCCACGCTGGCGGCGCCGATCGCCAGCTGGTTGGCCTGACGCGCGCTTTCGGCATTCTGCTTGACGGTGGAAGTGAGCTCCTCCATCGAGGCGGCGGTTTCTTCCAGGCTGGCGGCCTGCTGTTCGGTGCGCTGCGACAGATCGTTGTTGCCGGCGGCGATTTCACTGGCCGAGCCGGTGATGGAACTGGCGGCCTGCTGGATGCGCCCCACGATGCCGGCCAGCTGGGTGGCCGTGGCGTTGGCGTCGTCGCGCATGCGCGCGAACACGCCATGGTACTGGCCGTCCAGGCGCGCGGTGAGGTCACCTTCGGCCAGGGACGCCAGCAGCTCGGACAGCTTGCCCAGGTTGCGGTCGCTGACCTCCATCATCGCGTTGAGGTCGTTGATCATGCGCGCCGAGTCGTGCTTGAAGCGCGTCGCATCGCCGCGCTGACTGAAGTCGCCGTTAGCCGCGGCCTGGGCCAGGCGTTTGATCTCGGTGTTGATCGCCAGCAGGCTGGCCTTGGCTGCATCCATCGCTTCATGCAGCACCGCGCGCGTGCCGGGCAGGCGCGCGGCATTGCGCGACAGGTCGCCTTGCGCATACTCGTTGAGGATGCCGATCGCATCGACGATGGCATCCAGGTGCTCGAAGATCATCGTGTTGATGCCGGTGGCCAGCTCGCCGTAGACGCCCGGGAAATCGGTCGGCATGCGGTGGGTGACATCGTCGCCGGCATGCATGTGCACCATCACCTTGGTCTGCGCGGAGAAGCGCTCCAAGGTGTGAACCATCTCGTCGGTCGCCTTGAGCATCTGGCCGATTTCATCGGTGCCGTGTTCGGCGGTACGCACGCTCAGGTCGCCGCGCGCCACACCCTTGATGGCTGCCAGGGCCCGCGACACCGGCTCCAGGATGGAGTTGCCGATCATCCAGCCCACCAGCAGATTGATCAGCACCAAGGCGCCTCCGGCGATCGCAACGATGCCGGTGAAAACCAGCGCCTGCGATTGAGTGTCGTCCAGGTACACGCCGGTGCCGATCACCCAGCCCCACGGCTTGTACAGCGCCGCGTACGAGGTTTTCTGCACCGGATCCTTCTGCCCTGGCTTGGCCCAGGTGTAATCGACATAGCCGCCGCCGGCCTGCGCTGCGGTGACGAACGCCGGAAACACGCGCTTGCCGTCCGGGCTGAGCACATCGCTCAACGGCTTGCCGACCAGGTCGGGCCGGGTGGGGTGCATCAGCATCGTCGGCGTCTGGTCGGTGACGTAGATGTAATCCACACCGCCACGTGCGCGCATGGTCGACAGGGTATGCAGCGCACTTTTCTTGGCGGTCTCCACGTCGATCTCGCCCTTTTCGGCGCGCTCGGCGTAGCCATTGACCACTGCAATCGCCATCTCGATCTGGCTCTTGAGCCCATCGCGGCGCGTATCGGTCAGATCGACGTACTGCATGCGTGCGGCGATCACCGCCAACGCAATGATGCCCAGCGCAACCAGGGCAGTCTGGACGAAGAACTTGCGCTTGAGCGGCACATTGGCCAGCGTTTTTGCAACCGTGGTCTTCAGCGTCATGGCAGATATCCAGCAAAGGAATGTGAACGGCGTAAGTCGAATAGCGACCCGACTCCGAAAATGTTGAGCCGGGCGCACCGCAGGGTTGCGGACGATGTGTGGCGCAGGCCACGTGCGAATGGCCTGACTTTGCTCAGTGCGTTAACCTGCTGGCACGGCGCGTTGCGTACCCGATGCACTGGCAGCGCGTTGGGCATCACAGCGGACCAGGCAGTGCCTGGAAGACATGCTGTGACGTGATCGCCGACGGCGCGCGCAACGGTGGCGGTTGCACTATCGGCGAGCATCGAACGGCTCACATCTGCCTGGCGAATTCATCAGGCAATGTGGTGGAGGCGCTGCGCGTGCAGCATCGAGCATCGGGCACGGCGTGACCCGCAGCGGCAGGCGGCCCGGCGTGCTGTGCAGGGGTTTCGCCGATTACCTCGGCCGCACAGGGCGTGACGGTTCAGCGTGAAGCGCAGCGTACTGCTCGTGATGTTGCCCGGTCGCTCGTGGCCACCGTTGCGTTGCCTGCAGCGGCTCAGTTGCGCTGCGCAACGTTCGCGCTGGCGACCGATTGCTGCAGGCTCTGCAGTTCGGTCCACAAGACATGGCGGGTATCGCCGCTATGGCCCAGCGACAAGGCTTGTGCGTATTGCAGGTCGCCCTCGTGCAGGGCGCGATTGGCCTGGCGGTGCTGTGCCAGATACTTGCCCAGCTGCTGCTGCACCAGCGCGAATTTGCGTGCCTGTTCGCCCTGCGGCGCGGTGGCCTGGAAGTAGCCGGCGTGCCGTGCGATGCGCTGGTGCAGATTGCCCAGACGCTCGTCGTAGGCGTCGATACGCGCCGCATCGTGCCTGGCGGCAAGCTGTGCACGTTGATCGTCGCGCAACTGCGCCAGATCCACCGCCAGCGACTGCAATGCGGTGACTGGCACATTGTCCAGAAGCACCGAGACCGGCGCTGCCGGGGCGGCGAAGGAGGGCGGCAACGAGACGCCGGCAGCCAGCAGCGCGACGGTGAACACACAGCCCAGCACGGTGCGTGCAGAGCGGTTGGAGTTGGCGGTGTGCATGCGGACGTCCTTCGATCTAGCGCGGGCAATGCGGCCCTCAGTGCTTGTTGTATCGGCCGCAAACGCCTGCGCTTGACGGATTTTCGACCAGCGGCACACTTGCATGGGCGTCGCAGCGACGTCCTTCTCCTGCGGGAGAAGCTGGCGCGCAGCGCCGGATGAGGGACGCACGCCGCCTCACGCGCCCAACTGCAAGCTGTCGACAACGACACGCGAAAACGCCTAAGCAGAGTTTTCTCGCCAAAAAAAGCCCCGACATTGCTGCCGGGGCTTGGGGCGCACGTGCCCCTGATCCTGCGGCCGTGCAGCTGCAGTGCGCTTAGAACTCCTGCCAGTCCGACTCGCTGTTGCCAGCTGTGGCAGCCACCGGGCGTTGCTTGGCTGTGGCTGTGGCTTTGGCCGCGACACCGGCCGGTGCGGGTGCGCGCTTGGTCGTGGTCGGTTTGGCAACGCCTGGCTTTGCGGCGGCCAGGCGCAGCGGCGCAGGGCGCTTGGCCGCAGGCGCCACGGCAGCGACCTGCTGCACCTTGAAGATCGACACCGCATCGGACAGCTGACCGGCTTGCTCTTCCATCGCACGTGCCGCGGCGGTGGCTTCTTCCACCAGCGCGGCGTTCTGCTGGGTGGCTTCGTCCATCTGCGTCACAGTGAGGTTGACCTGCTCGATCCCGGCCGACTGTTCCTGCGAGGCGGCAGAAATCTCGCCCATGATGTCGGTGACGCGCTGCACGCTGGCGACGATGTCGGCCATGGTCTTGCCGGCCCGATCCACCAGGACCGAGCCTTCGGCGACCTTGCTCACCGAATCGTCGATGAGGTGCTTGATCTCCTTGGCTGCACTGGCCGAACGCTGGGCGAGCGTGCGCACTTCCGAGGCAACCACGGCGAAACCACGGCCCTGTTCGCCGGCACGCGCCGCTTCTACCGCAGCGTTCAAGGCCAGGATGTTGGTCTGGAAGGCGATGCCGTCGATCACGCTGATGATGTCGGCGATCTTCTTCGACGACACCTCGATGCCGGACATCGTGGTCACCACCTGCGCCACCACGCTGCCGCCTTGCGAGGCAACCGTGGCCGCACCGATGGCGAGTTGGTTGGCCTGGCGCGCATGCTCGGCGTTCTGGCGTACGGTGGAGGTGAGTTCCTCCATCGATGCGGCGGTTTCTTCCAGGTTGGCGGCCTGCTGCTCGGTGCGCTGCGACAGATCGTTGTTGCCGGCCGCGATCTCGCTGGCTGCGGTATTGATCGACAGGGTGGCGTGCTGGATGCGCCCAACGATATCGGCAAGTTGCGCCGTGGTGGCATTGGCATCGTCGCGCATCTGGGCGAACACGCCATTGAACTGGCCTTGCATGCGCTCGGTGAGATCGCCCGCGGCGATGGCCTGCAACAGCTTGGACAGCGAGCCCAGGTTGGCATCGGCGGTCGCCATCAGCTGGTTGAGGCTCTCCACCATCGCCTGGAAATCGTACTGGAAGCGCTGCGTGTCGCCGCGCACGCTGAAGTCGCCGTTGGCGGCGGCCTGCGCCAACAGCTTGATCTCGCCGTTCATCGCCGACAGGTTGGCCTTGACGGTATCCATGGTGGAACTGAGCACGGCCTTCTCCCCGGGCAGGCGGTCCATGTCCTGACTGAAGTCGCCGATCGCATAGTGCGACATGATCTGCGCGAGTTTCATCTTGACTGCGATATGCGAGCCGACCAGGCTGTTGGTGTCGCGCACCATGGTGCCGTAGTCGCCTGGAAACGCGTCGTGTTCCATGCGATAGCTGATTTGGCCGGCATCGTGGCGCTTGGCCATTTCCGACTGCGCTGCGAGCACGGCCTGCAGTTGCCGCTGCATGCCTTCCATGCTGTGCAGCAGTTGCCCGGCTTCGTCGCGGCTGTCGACGTGGATGGCGTTATCCAGTTTGCCCTGTGCGATGGCACTGGCCACCCGCGTGGCGCGACCGAGCGGGCCGGCGATGCTGCGGGCGATGAACCAACCGGAAAATGCAGCCAGCAGCACGAACAGCGCCATCGCCACGAGCATGACGTGCACCGAACGCCGGTAGGTTGCCTCGGCCTGCGCGATCTCGCTGTCCATGTGGGCAACGTTGAACTTGGTCAGCTCCACCAATTTTGCGAACAGGTCGCGCCGCGCCGGACGCGATTGCTCGTCGGAAACGCGATTGGCAGTGACCAGATCGCCGGCACGCACCGCGGCGCTGAGCGCAGCATTGGCCTTGTAGTAATCGGACAGTTTCAGTTTGACCTCGTCGTACAACTCGGTCTCTCTACCTGCCGTGGTGGTTTTGGCGTAGGCGTCCTGCGCCGTCGCGACGTCGGCGCGCGCCTTGTCCATGCGTTCGAAATAATTCTGCACCGCCTTCGGATCGTCGGCGTGCGCCAGCTGAGCGAGTTCCTAGGTGCGGAATTCGCCGAGCAATGCGCGCATTTCGCTCAGTTGCTGCACGGCCGGTGCCCACACGGTGCCGATCTCGCGCAACAGATGCGCGCTCGATTGCATGCGCGCAAGCGCAAACCCGCCCAGGCTCAGGGTGATCAATGCGGTAAATGAAAACGCCACGGCCAACTTGCGGGCGACGGCAAGATTGCGGAACCAGTTCATCGTGTCTTCCCGTATTGCAGAGACGACTGGCCTCGTGGCGCCCGCCAGCAGGTAGGCAAAGACGTGGCGAAGTCGACAGATCCGGACAAAGGGCCAGAATCTACCGTCGGTCGTGTCGGGACGGACGGGTGTTGCTGATGCCGGCAGTCCCCATACTGCCGGCGATCGCTCCAGCAACCATCGTGCGTCGATGGCGTGGCGGAGTCTTGCGCCGCGGCATCCACGCCGCGGCGACTGCATTACGCGGCTTGCGGCACCTTGAGCGAGCGCACCAGACCGCCGATGTCCACGATCAGCGAAACCCGCCCATCGCCGAGGATGGTGGCGCCGGAAACGCCCGGAATGCGCCGGTAATTGTTCTCGATGTTCTTGACCACCACCTGCTGCTGGCCGAGCAACTCGTCCACTTCCAGCGCGATCTTCTGGCCGTCGCCTTCGACCACCACCACCAGCGATTCCTTGGAGGACTGCTGCCCGCCGAAGCCGTAGTAGTTGGTGAGCGAGAGGATCGGCAGATATTCGCCACGCACCCGCAGTACCCGACCGTCGCCGGCCATCGCGCGGACGTCTTCTGGTGCCGGCTGCAGGGCTTCGAGCACGTAGGACAGCGGCAGGATCAGGGTTTCGCCGGCGACCGACACGGTCATGCCGTCCAGGATGGCCAGGGTCAGCGGCAGACGGATCAACACGCGGGTGCCGCTGCCGGCATTGCTTTCCAGCTGCACTTCGCCACCCAGGCCCTGGATGTTGCGGCGGACCACGTCCATGCCCACGCCACGACCGGACAGGTCGGTCACCGCATCGGCGGTGGAGAAGCCCGGTGCGAAGATCAAGTCCCACACCTGCGCATCGGTCGGGTTGTCCGGCACGGCGATGCCGCGCTCGGCCGCTTTTTCCAGGATCTTGGCGCGATTGAGGCCACGGCCGTCGTCGCTGACTTCGATCACGATGTGGCCGCCCTGGTGCGAGGCCGCCAGGGTAATCGTGCCGGTTTCGTCCTTGCCGGAGGCGCGGCGCGCATCGGGCATTTCCAGGCCATGGTCGATCGAGTTGCGCACCAGGTGCACCAACGGATCGGCAATCTTCTCGATCAACCCCTTGTCCAACTCGGTACTTTCGCCAATGGTGCGCAGGCGCACCTGCTTGCCGAGGCGGCTGGAGAGGTCGCGCACCAGGCGCGGGAAGCGGCGGAACACCGCATCGACGGGCAGCATGCGCACGCCGATGACCGCTTCCTGCAGATCGCGGGTATTGCGTTCGAGCAGATCCAGGCCGGCGAACAGTTGTTCGGCATGCGCCGGGTCCAGACCGGTGGAGACCTGCTTGAGCATGGCCTGGGTAATCACCAGCTCGCCGACCAGGTTGATCAATGCATCGACCTTGTCGACGCTGACGCGGATCGAGCTTTCAGCTTCGGCAGCGGCGGCCTTGGCCGGTGTCGCCGCGGCGGCAGGTTCGGCAACGGCACTCGGTGCGGCAGCGACCGCTGCAACCGGTGCGGCACCCGGAGCGTCCACGGCCAGGCTCGGCGGCGGGCCGGGCACCGCCATTGGGCGGATGTCCAGCTCGCAATCGTCCACCACCCAGGCGAAGGTGTCTTCGATCTTGCTGCGCGGAATCTTGCCGATCAGGCCCAGGTCCCACGCCAGATACGCTTCCAGCGGGTCGATGTTCTCAAAGCCCGGCATGCGCTCCAGACGCGCGGCGATCTGCAGCGGGCCCAGGTGTTCGAGCTCGCGGATGATGCGCAACGGGTCGTTGCCGCTCATGAACAGCGACGGCGCCGGGGTGAAACCGATGTGCCAGGCTTCGGGTTCTTCTTCCTTCGGCTTGGCGACCGCCGCGGCCGCCGGCGCTTCGCCAGCAAGCACGGCATTCAACCGGGTGTGCACGGCCTTGACCGCAGCCGGGTCGGCCGGGGTGCCGTGTTCGGCTTCGCGCAACAGGGCGCGCAGCACGTCGACCGAACCAAGCATGGCATCGACCGCATTGGGTTCGAGCTGGCGCTTGTTGGAGCGCAGCTCGTCCAGCAGCGTCTCCAGCACGTGGGTCAGGCCGGCGACGGCGTCGAAGCCGAAGGTGGCGGCGCCGCCCTTGATCGAGTGCGCGGCGCGGAACACCGAGTTGATGATTTCCGGGTCGCGGTTGCCTTCTTCAAGCGACAGCAGCCCAGCCTCCATCGCGTCGAGCCCTTCACGGCTTTCCTCGAAAAAGGTGGCGTGGAAACGTTGCAGGTCCATGCTCATGGGCGTGAAATCCGAAGCTGAAGCGAGAAGGGTTTAACCGAGAACTTTCTGGACGGTGGCGATCAGCTGTTCTGGATTGAACGGCTTGACCAGCCAACCGGTGGCGCCGGCGGCCTTGCCTTCGGATTTCTTGTCGGCCGCCGACTCGGTGGTGAGCATGAGCATGGGGGTGAACTTGTAGTCCGGCAGCTGGCGCAACTCGCGGATCAGCGAGATGCCGTCCATGTTGGGCATGTTCACGTCGGTGACCACCGCATTGAAGCGCTGGCCCTTCGCGCGGCCCAGCGCAACGGCGCCGTCTTCGGCTTCTTCGACGGCAAAGCCGGCAGAGGTGAGGGCGAAAGAGACCATCTGGCGCATCGACGCCGAATCGTCCACCACCAAGATACGTGCGCTCATGCGGCGTTCTCCACAGATTTCAGGTTGTCATTGGATGCCGGGAGTCCGAGCGCGTCGGTGACGCCGAGCAGACGCGCTGCATCCCTAAAAGTGTCGTTGCAGCCATCGAATTCGGTGTGCAGGCCGGCCTGGCGGCGGCTTTGCACAAAGGCGCAGAGCAACTGCACGCTGGCGGTGTGGATGCGCCGGACTTCACCGGCGTCAAGCACCAGGTCGCCGTCCTGGGTGAGGAATCCGGCAAGCTTTTGCTTGAGGTCGGCGCTGGTCTCGATGCCGAGATCCTCACCCAATGTCACTGTGCTCATTGTTGCTCCGAACGGATGGTTCTATGCGTACTAACGGCGGGGGGCGGAAAAGCTTTAACGGTGAATCGTCGTGCGTGCAGGTGCGGGCAAGCTAGGCGCGCATCAATGCAGCAGATGGGTGGCATCGAGCAGGATCATCGGCTGATGGCCCAGACGTGCGACACCGCGGAACAGGTTGTTGTAGATGCGGCACAGGCGCGCGTTGTCCGGCGGCTCGATCTGCTGATCGGTGAGGCTGGTGACGTCTTCCACGGCCGACACGCGCAGGCCCATGGTTTCGCCGTTTTCTTCCAGGACCACCACGCGGGTCTGCAGATCCATGTCCACCGGCGAGGAGCCCAGGTGGATGCCCAGATCGATCACCGGGACCACCTGGCCGCGCAGGTTCATGATGCCGAGCATGGCGCTGGGCGTGCCGCGCAGCGGCAGCAGCGGCACCGGCAACACCACTTCCTGCACCTTGAGCAATTCCAGCGCATAGGTCTGTTCGCCGCAGCGCAGACGCAGCCAGCGGGTGCTGCGTTCGCTGGCGCGGCGTTCGGCGTGAATCTTGTCGGCCTGGCCAGGCGCCAGCAGTGCCTGCAGCCCGGTCGGTGCCGGAGCGCGTGCCGGCGCGGGTGCTGCACGCGGGGGCAGGGTGGGCGCGAGGACCGGGGCTGGTGCGGGCGCCGCGACCGGTGCAGCCTCCAGCCCGAAGGCGGGGTCGGCATCCATTTCTGCCAGCAGATCTGCGGTGATCAGGTCCACTGCGGTGGGTGCGGCTCCGAACGCCGGGTCGGCATCCATTTCGGCCAGAAAGTCGGCGGCGATGTCGGCAGCGCTGGGCGCGGCGTTGACCGGCGGAGCGAACGCCGGGTCGGCATCCATTTCTGCCAGAAAGTCGGCGGCGATGTCGGCAGCGCTGGGTGCGGCCTTGACCGGCGGAGCGAATGCCGGGTCGGCATCCATTTCTGCCAGAAAGTCGGCGGCGATGTCGGCGGCGCTGGGTGCGGCCTTGACCGGCGGAGCGAATGCAGGGTCGGCATCCATTTCTGCCAGAAAGTCGGCGGCGATGTCGGCAGCGCTGGGCGCGGCCTTGACCGGGGGGGCGAATGCCGGGTCGGCGTCCATTTCTGCTAGGAAATCGGCGGCGATCGCATCGGCGCTACGCACCGCGGCAATCGCGTTGGAGGTGGCAGCCTCGGAGACGGTGGCGGCTTCGGGAAGTGCGGCCGTCTGGACCGGCGGCTCGGCCAGCGCGAGATCGGCATCCGCAATTGGCGGCGTATCGACAGTCGCTGCGGTGGCCGCGGGCGGGGCGACGATCTCCACGCCCGCATCGTGCAGCAGGCCTTCCAGATAATCGTCCAATTCACCGTTGGCGGTGGAGTTGCTCATGCGGCTTGCTCCATACGCATCGCGTCATCGGCCAGCACCCATTCCAGCGCGCGGCGATACGCGGACAGACCGCGGCCCTGATAGTCGCCGCCAACGGCAGGCACGGTCAGGGCGGCGGCGTTGCAGATTCGGGTATCCACCGGCACCGCGTCTTCCCAGACGACCGGGCCGTAGGTGGCCTGCATTTCCTTCAGCGTTTCGGTGCCGGCGCGGGTGCGGCGGTCGAACAGCGTGGGCAGGATCGACACCGGCAGCTCGCGGCGACGCGAACGCTGCACCATGTCGGCGGTGCGCACCATGCTGGCCAGGCCATGCAGGGCAAGCGGCTCGGCCTGGGTCGGCACTACGACACGGTCGCAGGCGGCCAGAGCGTTGATCATCAGCAGGCCCAGGGTCGGCGGGCAGTCCAGCAGGATGTAATCGTGCTGGCCGGCATGCCGGGTCATGGCGTTCTGCAGCGCCAGGCCCAGGCCGGGCTGGTTGGCGCTGCGACGTTCCAGCGTGGCCAATGCGGCTTGCGCGCATACGTACGACAGGCCTGGGATGCTGCTTTCATGCGCCAGGCTGGCCAGGTCGCTCGGCGGGGTGCCGAACAGGTCCAGCACCCCGCGCGGCGGCGGGTCGATCGCCACGCCGAAGGCGCGGGTGAGCGAGGAGTGCGGATCGAGGTCGATCAACAAGACGCGGTGGCCGAGCGCGGCCAGGCCGCGACCCAATGCCAGCGTCGTGGTGGTCTTGCCGACGCCGCCCTTTTGGTTGGCGATTGCCCAGATACGCATGTCACTGCACTCCTTGAATTACGGCGGGGACGGAACTTGTGCCGCTTTCGGTGGTGACGGCCGTTTGGCCGCCGTCAGACTTGGGAAGCTTGGGCGCCCCGGCGGCGGTCGCATTTAATTGCGATGGCGGATCGGGTGCGAGTGAGCCAGCCGAGTCAGCGAGGATGATCAACACCACACGCCGGTTCGCATTCCGTCCCGCCTCAGTGCTGTTATCGGCACGTGCGCGGAATTCTCCATAGCCCACCATCGCCAATCGTTGCGGGGCGATGCCGTCGTCGGCGAACAGGTGCACCACGCTGGCCGCACGCGCCGCCGACAGCTCCCAGTTGGAGGGAAATTGCGCGGTGGCGATCGGCTGGTTATCGGTATAACCCTCCACGCGCACGCCATTGGGCGCCTCGCGCAGCACCGAGGCCAGCGTGGACAACGTCCCGCGGGCGCGGCCGGCCAGGGTGGCCGAGCCGGTGCCGAACAGGATGTCGCTGTTGATCTCCACCTCGATCCACAGATCGTTGCGGCGGATGGTGATGAGTTGCTTGTCGATCAGCGGGGCCAGCGTCTTGCTCAGCTGCTGCTCCACTGCATCCATCTGCCGCTGTGCGCGCGCCAGTTGCGCCTGGTTGCGCAGCGACACCGGCATGCGCATCTGCGCGGCCATCGACGGCAGCAGGGTAGGGTCGGTCGGGCCATTGGAGGCCGCCATCGGCGCCCCGGCCTTGATCACGGATGGGCGGTCGTAATCGGCGCCCAGGCTCTGGGTCTTGCCCAGCTGCACCGGGCTGGCCTTGTTCGACGAGCCACCGAAGGCGCTGGTCAGCGCCTGCGCCATGACCTTGTATTTGCCTTCGTTGAGCGAAGAGATGGCGTACATCACCACGAAGAACGCCAGCAGCAGCGTCATCAGATCGGCATACGGAATCGCCCACGCTTCGTGGTTGCCATGTTCTTCGTGGTGTTTGCGACGACGGGCCATAACGAGCTAATGCAAGTAGCCTGCCAATTTCGATTCGATGTTGCGCGGGTTCTCGCCCTGGGCGATCGCGATCAGGCCTTCGATCGCCATTTCGCGCTCGTTGGTGCTGCAATGGATCACGCTCTTGAGCTTGGCAGCAACCGGCAGGAACAGCAGGTTAGCCGAGGCGATACCGTAGATGGTGGCGGTGAATGCCGCCGCGATGCCGTGCCCGAGCATGGCCGGATCGGCCAGGTTCTTCATCACCGCCATCAGGCCCAGCACCGCGCCGATGATGCCCAGCGTGGGCGCATAGATGCCCATGCCCTCGAATACCTTGGCCGCGGCAAGATCCTGGCGCTCCTGGTTGTCCACTTCGATCTCGAGCATGTTGCGCATGGCTTCCGGTTCCACGCCATCGACCAGCATCTGCAGACCTTTGCGCAGGAAGGCATCGTCCTGACGCGGCAATTGGTCTTCCAGGCCCAGCAGGCCTTGGCGACGGGCGATATTGCTCCACTCGACGATACGCGCCACCAGTTGCGGGCGATCGCTGGCCGGCGGCTGGATCACCCAGCGCAGGATCTTGAACGCGCGCCGGAAAACCGCCGGCGAGGTGTGCAGCAGGATCGCGGCCACCGTGCCGACGATGACGATCACGAAGGCAGCCGGCGACCACAGCGACGAAATGCCGGCACCTTTCAACACGCTGCCGCCTACGATCGCCACGATCGCCAGCACCAGTCCGATTACGCTGAGTCTGTCCATGCATGCGGTATCGGCCCAGGCCCGGCGGACTTGATAGGTGCGCCCGGTTGGCGCGCCAGAAAGTTGTCGTTCTGGGGAATGGGTCTGCGAATTGTCGACTGCGCCGAGAGCGGGAGCGCGGCCGCGGACCGGTTCCTCGGCTCGACAGACATCCTGTCCGACTCGCCGTTGCAGCACATTCCCGTGCCGCTCTCCGCCGATCTTCGGCCACGCTGCTGCCTGGGCACGTTACTAATGTGATTTCGAGGAGTCCTGAGTCCGGCGCGGAACTAAAGCCCCTCTCCCGCCGGGAGAGGGGTTGGGGGTGAGGGTACGTCCAGGCGCGGACTGTTAATTGCGGCTTCGGTGGGCGGCACCACCGCGCCCGGGAATCGGCTCTTCGGCGCGGCAGACATCCTGTCTGACGCGCCGTCGCGGCACATCCGTGTGCCGCTCTCCGCCAATTCCCGGCCACGCTGGTGCCTCGGCACGTTGTTGGTGTGATTTCGAGGAGTCTTTGGTTTGGTGACGTTAGGGAGTGGATGCGGATCCCTCGCGCCATTACGTTGCACATCATGTATTGCGTCTGACGTACCACGCGCGTCCACAGCATCGTGCACGGCGCGCGCGCGATCACTGCCGATACCGCTCTCGCGCGCCACTTCGGTGGCGACGCTGCATCGTGGCTGGCGCGCAGGCGACCGACGACCTGAAAACCTTGCCCGCCCACAGCGAAATCGAAACCAACATGCAGCCGCGCGTAACGGCGTAGGGTGCCGGCGGTCCTTGGGGCAGCCGACAAAACGCGTGCACAGCTGTCAGTTGGGTGCTGCGACTCGGAGTCGCCAATCACCACGCGGTTGCTGCGGTTCTCTCGCTGAGCTCGGTTGCAAATAACGGGGAGTGTGCAAGCGCTTCGGTAAACCGCTTGCGCCCGGTTGCGGGCGAGGGCGTTTTGCGGGCGGCCATCGAGCTGCTGCTGCCGCCAGCCTGTACCGTGCCGCGCGCAAGCGTGGCGAGCCCGACCGCTCGTGGTGACGCTTGCAAGCCGCTGGCCTGCTGCGCGGCAGAATGCGCTGGCGCATGGGCTGTGCTACTTAGCTTTCCACTGCATTAGAACGATCTAATCGCATCCGCGCAGGAGGGAGAGAAGGTAAGGGAAGCCGAGCGCCGCAACGGTGCCGGATATTTTTGCGTTACGTCGCGCGGCGTTCTGGTCCGATAGTTGGATCGATACAAAGCCGCCGAGGCCGATCACCATTGGGAGAGCACGATCGAAATGAACTGCACGCCATTCGCACGCAACCGCAGCACGCTGTACGCCGGTATCGCCATCGCCTTGTTCGCGAGCGCCGCCTCTACCTCCGCCGCCGCCCAGCAGGCCGACGGCACGCCGGCGCCCACGGACCAGGCCGCGGTGCAGGCCACGGACCTGGACGCGGTGACGGTGACCGGCTACCGCTACGCGATCGAGAAGAGCCTGGAGCAAAAGCGCAACGCCAACGCCGTGGTCGATGTGATCACCGCCGAGGACGTGGGCAAGTTCCCCGACAAGAACGTGGCCGATGCGCTGCAGCGCGTGCCCGGCGTGGTCATCAGCCGCGACGGCGGCGAAGGCAAGAACGTCAGCGTGCGGGGCCTGTCCTCGGAGCTGGTGCTGACCGAATTGAACGGCAACTACATCGCCACCGCCGAGTCCAACGGCGACCCGACGCGCTCGTTCAACTACACGCTGCTGCCGTCCAACCTGCTCGGCAGCGCGGAGCTGTACAAGACCCCGGAAGCGCGCATCGACGAAGGCGGCATCGGCGGCACGGTGATCCTGCAGACGCGGCGCCCGCTGGAACTGGAGCCACATTCCGGCTTCGTCTCCGCCGAGGGCACCTGGTCGGATACCAGCAAGAAGACCGACGGCCAGTTCTCCGGCTCCTACTCGTGGCACGACAAGGACAACCGCTTCGGTGTCTTCGTTGGCTACACGCAGCAGAAGCGCACCGCGCGCACGCTCGATGCCAGTACCGAGAGTTGGCAGTGGTACGGCCGCGACGAAGGCGGCCCGGCGGTCGACGTCAACGGAAATCGGTCGGACTTCAACGCCAACTGGTGGGGCGGCACCGGTTTCTGGAACCAGGACGGCAATTACTACACCGGTTTCATGATGCCGACGGCGGTCAGCCTGGAGGCCAAACGCGAGGAGCGCGAGCGCAAGGGCGGGCAACTGACCTTGCAGTTCAAGCCCACCGACGACCTGACCCTGACCGCCAACTACTTCCGCTTCGACCTGTCGCAGGACTCGCAGACCAATACCATCAAGATTCCCGAGTGGAACATTGCGCGCTACTTCGGCGACGGCAACTGGCGTGGCGGGCGCCTGCTCGACCGGCTGCGGTTCGATCCCAGCGGCACGATCGTCACTGGCGCCGCCTACAGCCTGCGTCCGGGCAAGACCTACTATTGCAGCGAGGCGCAGGCCGCCGCGGCCGGCCTGCCGCCGGGCGGCTGGGGCTCGGACGACTGCACGGTGCCGACGCCGCAGATCACCGGCAGCTACAACATCGAAAAATCGCAGTCGCAGACGGTGGACCTGGGCGGCGAATGGCGTGGCGAGCAGGTCGACGTGGCGTTCAAGGCCGGCCGCACCTGGGCCAAGGGCGGGCCGGAGCTGCAGTTTTCCCTGCCGATCAAGCCGCGCCTGCAGAACGCTGACGGCAGCTGGACCAACGGCAACTTCGTCAGCGCCTGGGACCTGACCGGCACCCCAAGCATGACCTTCTCGCCGGAGCTGATGCAGAACCTGCGCGATGGCATCCTGCAGGTCGACCTGGGCTCGACCGGTTCGTCCTGGACCCGCAACACCAACCAGCAGCAGTACGCGCAGATCGATACCACCTGGCATTTCGACGGCGAGGTCGTCGACTCGCTGCAGTTCGGCCTCAAGCGTCGCGACGGCGGCATCCACCGCAATACCGGCAACAACTACTGGGTGTGCCCAGGCACCGACCCGAGCGACTACGACAACCGCTACTGGAACGGGCGCTGCAATGCCATCGCCACGCAGTTCTCCCCGGGCCTGCTGTTCGCGCAGGACAACCTGGCCGGTGGCGTCAACGCCAGCGCGTTCCCGGCGATCAACTTTCCTGGCTACATCGGCTACTTGAACCAAACCTACGGCGCGATGCAGACCCGCAGCGAAAACAACTTCGTCTACAACGTCGACGAGGAGATCTATTCCACCTACCTGCAGCTCAACTTCCACACCGAGCGGTTGCGGGGCAACGTCGGCGTGCGGGTGGCGCGCACCGGGCAGCGTGCCGATTCCACCGACAAGGTGACCGCCTACAACGACTATTTCTTCGACGGCGCCGACGGCAATCCGCTGGCCTGCCAGCAGGGCGCCGCCACGCCCGGCGGCGCGCCGGCCGACACCTATTGCGGGACCGAAGGCTATTGGCGTTTGTCCGACAGCGTGCAACGCACCGAGTCGTTCGTGGTCAGCGGGCTGGACCGCAACTACACCGACGTGCTGCCGAGTTTCAACCTGGCCTACGACCTGACCGAGAACCTGCTGCTGCGCGCGGCGGCCTCGAAAGTGATCGCACGCCCCAGCTACAACGACATCGCCGCGCCTGGCAGCCTGGAGTTCTACAGCCCCGAGTACGTGGCCGACCGGCGCCTGACCGGCGGTGCCAGCGAGCAGGGCTGGTACGGCTCGGGCAGCAACAAGAACCTGGAGCCGTACAAGGCCAACCAGTTCGACCTGGGGCTGGAATGGTATTTCCACCCGGGCTCGGTGGCAGGTGTGGGACTGTTCCGCAAGAACGTGGAGAACTTTGCGGTCGACGTGATCAGCGACGTGAACATGATGGTCGACGGGCAACCGGTCACCGTGCAGAACTACAGCACCCAGGCCGGCGGCCAGGACGCGGTCTCGCAGGGCGTGGAGCTCTACGCGCAGCACACGCTGCCATTTGGCCTCGGTGTGCAGTTCAACTACACCTACAACGATGCCAGCAAGGCGGCGGTGCGGCTGGAGGACGGCACCGAGGCCGGCAAGACCGCCATGCCGGGCAGCGCCAAAAACCAGACCAACCTCACCGTGTTCTACGAGACCGACAGCCTGCTGCTGCGCGCCTCGTACAACCGTCGCGGCGAGCTGGTGCAGGGCCTGGTCAACGGGTTGAACGTCTTTGAGGAGCCGTACTACCAGATCGATGTCAACGCGGCCTACAACATCACCCCCGCGCTCAGCCTCACCGCCTCGGTGCTGAACCTGACCAAGCAGGAGTCCCGCTCGCACCTGGGCGAGGACACCCGCGCCCGCTTCTACACCGGCGGCTACGCAGGGCGTCTGGCGTACCTGGGGCTGACCTACAAGTTCTAGATCCCAGCGTGTCGCGCCCATGCCTGCCGCGTGGCGGTATGGGCGCGATGGTAAAGAAGTGAACCTGGAACCGTTATTCTGGAACCATTATTTTGGTCGTGCACCACAGGATCTCATCGCATGACGTTTTCCCTGCTGCGAACGCTTGCCCTGTCCCTGTTGCTGGCCACGCCGAGGCTAGCCGCACCGCGGCCAAACCGTCGAGCGATGCGGCGATCTAGTTGGGCCTTGCTGAAAGGAGTGGACCTGGAACCGTTATTTCGGAATCGTTGTTTCGTCCAAGCCGATACCGCTTCGCGGCGCGGCTTAACTCAGGTGTTAGCCTTCATGGGGAGAGGCGCGTGAACCCGGCAACGATCATCACCGGCGCTCTGCTATCGCAAGTGCTACTAGCAGTCATCATGTTCGTGGCGGCCAGCATCCTTCACGCTCATTTGCCAAGACATGGCCGCCTGCGGGGCGAGCCGGTACGAGCGCAGTACACATGGCTGATCCTCATACTTTTGCTGGTGTCGGTCACTACCTTGGTGTTTACCCACTCTCTTTCGAGCTTCTGGGTTGGGCTGTTTCAGAACACGAGCTTCTCTGGCATACCGGATAAGCACGCCACTCTTCTTGTGTTCTTGATCAATATAGGCATCACTACACTTCTCGTCGCAACAACAGGTGGCAGCGCGGAAAGTCCGTTCCAGCCGATATTCTTCCTAATTCCCACGTTAGCTTTGTTGCTATTTGAGTCCTCGTTTCGCGTTGTAATCTATGCAGCTATGGTGAGTGTTTCTTTCACCTTTTTGCTGGCCATGCCAGATTTTGGTAGTGAGGGAAGCCGCGGTTCACGCCGGGCGTACGGCTTCGTGTCTATCGCATCGCTTGCCCTTGCGGTGCTTATCGGACTCCTTACGCGCATCTGCCCGGTAGGCGTGTGCTGAAGGCTAACAATTCGTTCAAGCCGACGCCGCTTCGCGGTTCGGCTTAAATCAGGAGTTAGGTACGTTCGGAGGCAGCATTGGAGCACAACCTCGAAAGGCTAAAAGCGCATATCCTTCCGCTTTCGCAGTCGGATAGATTCGATGTGGCTCGTACTGAGTGGGATCTAGTTGGCGTTGAGATCACTGAAGACTTCGATCGCTGCCCTTGTGGGCAAGAGATCAAAGAGCACTGCTACATCACAAATCGCATCACAGGCGAATCAACTTACGTTGGTAACGTCTGCATCAATCGGTTCCTCGGTATCTCTACAGGAACGCTGTTTGACGGGCTCAAGCGAATAGCAAACGATCCTCATGCTAATGCAAACCTTGACGTGATTCGCCACGGATTGAAGCTTGGCTTCATCTACGAATCTGAGTACGACTTCCTAGTATCAACTCGCCTAAAAAGAAATCTCTCGCCTAGGCAGCTCGAATGGAAGCGCAAGATTAATCGTCGCATTACGCAACAGATCGTGGTGCGTCGTCGCACACGCACCTAACAATTAACTCAAGCTGACGCCGTTTCGCGGCGCGGCTTAACTCAGGCTTTAGCGCTCACGTCATGCCAATCGGTATTTGCCGTCTCTGCCAGCGAGAATCCGAACTGCAGCTCAGCCACGTGGTCCCCGCGTTCGTATTTCGATGGCTACGGGAATCATCGGGCAACAGCCATATGCGGAGCACTGAAGCCCCGAACCGCCGTGTTCAAGACGGCCCGCAAAGGCACTGGCTCTGTTTGGAATGCGAGGGCCGACTTGGTCGCTCTGAGGCCGCATTCGCAACCGGTTTGTTTCATCCTTATCTTGCGCGTTCAGGCGAGCGTTTTCGCTACGGTCCGTGGCTACTGCGCTTTTGCGTATCAGTGTCGTGGCGAAACCTGCTCATTCAACTAGATCACCTTGAAGAACATAACTTCACGGCGAGCGAGCGCAATTGGGTTGAAAGCGCTGAGCGAACGTGGCGACAGTACTTACTCGAAGAAATTCCCCACCCAAGCGAATACCGGCAGTTTATCCTCCCCCTCGATCGAATCGAGAGCAACCGCACAGATCTACCTCCAAATATCAATCGTTATTTGATGCGCGCCATCGATATAGATCTCTGCCATGGCGAGAGAACACTCTTTACCTACAGTAAGATTGGCAGGTTCGTCATCATCGGCTTCATAAACGAGCCTAATCAGGCGCGATGGGTCGGTGGTCGTGTAAACGCAAACGAAGGCACGGTTGAGCCGCGGCACTACACTTTGCCCGCGCCTTTCGGAACCTATCTAATGGGCAAGGCAACACGAGTGCGAGAATCAATGCAGGGCATCTCTCCAAGACAGGCAGAGAGAATTGAGCGAGCGTTCCGGGCCAACGCAGGCCGTATCGTAGGCACTGACTTCTTTGAAGCAGTGAAAGCGGACGTTGAAATGTTTGGGTCGGAAGCGTTCAGCAGTCGGGGTCCTGAGAGTGAGCGATAACAATTCGTCCAAACCGATGCCGCTTCGCGGGGCGGCTTAACTTATTTAGTCCTCATATGAATCGTGGACGTATTCAATCTAAAGGCGGTGGCTTGAATGAATCAAGCCTTGGGCGCAACTTAAACCATGACTGGCATGTGTTGCTATCAGCATGTCGCATCAACTTGATGCAATGCCCAGCAACACTGAGGAGGCCTTAAGAGCTGCCGGCCAATAGGGTCAGGTGCACTTATCAGGCGACGGTGCTCGGCTTGCGTGGCCCGTATGGAACTGCGCCAGCGGCGCACACAGCCGCCCGAGACCCGCCAGCGTGTGTTGACACGCCAGACCGTGTACTTGCAATCTAGTCCCAAGGAGCGTCGAAACTCCTCTAGTAGCGGTACCCACCTCCGTCAAACCGGTGGGTTTTTTGTGCCTGCATCCCGCAGGTACAAGCCGACGCAATGCCTGTGTCGGGAGGGCGGCTAATACAACACCCGCAAGGGGAATACGCCCGCCGGCTACTAGCGGTTTCGAACCTCCCGACATCCCGTCGCCGTTGGCGGCGGTTCTTGTGTTGTTCCAGGAGGGCGTTGCCATGTCTACCGCACCATGCATTCCGGCATCTGTGCCGGTTGATCTGTTGCCAGCTTCCGCTTACCGCCTGCCGTGGGATATGGGCGGTGTGCTGCGCCGGCTCGACGCAAGCACAGCTATTGAGCAGGCGAGAGACCATACTGCGCATCCGCTGAGTCGCCAGCTCGGTGTATTGCCGCACACCTCGCGCCGCCTGTCGGCACGCAGGGCTGTGCCATTGCAGCAGTACGTCGCTGCAACCATCACCCGCCATCACCCGGAGGCGCTATGACACGCCGCCGCCCACCTACGGCATCTGCCAGCGCACGGCCTATCCGCACGCGTGCGCGCCCCGCCCCGTCCAAGCGGGTGCAGTGGGTCGTTGTGGAACCCGACCGCACCAAGCTGCCGCCGATGCTGCCGCCCGACCCGGATTCCTCCCCGCAAGGCCCCGGCACGCTACGCGCACCCCGCCGCGCCCGCCGCCCGCGCCAATGCACCGTCAGCTACACCCATTACCCCGGCGCCCACGACCACGCCGGCGACCAGCACGTGCCCCACGTCCGCCTCAGCGGCCTATGGCTGGAACAACTGGGCTTTGCCATCGGCACCAAGCTGCGCATCACCGCCAGCGAAGGGCAACTGCTGATGGAGGTGTTGCCGCCGGTGGAGGTGCCGGCCAAGGCGCGCAGCGTGCGGCGATGATGGTGCGGGTGACAGAGACCTGCGATTGACCTCAGTGCCGCATGCCACTAGCGTCGCAGCGACATCAGCGCACTAAGGACGCTTCATGATCGCGCGCCCCCTCTACGCCTTGCTCGCCACCCTCGCTCTGGGCGCATGCGCCCACACGGCGGCCACCCCAGCCCCGGCAACCGTCACGGAGACATCTGCCATGAGTTCCTCAGCCGAATCCAAAGTCACTCCCGCTGGCGGTGAACCCAGTGGGCCGATACGAACGGCAGAGGATGCGCTCACCCGCATGCTTGCATTGATTCAAGCTATTGATGGACTGGACGATCTGACACCTGACTACCTGCAGTCTAAGATGGGGGTTCCGGTGACGCATGCGGCAGCTGATCCCAAGCGTTATGGCGCCAGTGCTCCGCTTACCAGTGAGTGGGGTTACAGCTTTGGCATGGACCAGACGCCTACTGCGGGGCGTTGGTTCGAGTTCACTTTTATTCCAGCGCAAGCGGGCGCTTCCCCGTCAATGACGGAGATCTGCGGGATCGATTTCGAGACGTTTACGAAGAAGCTGGAAAACATCGGGTTTGTACGTCAACGGAACATGGTGGAAGACGGGCGATGGATGAGTGACTTCTTCAGCCGCCCAGGCATGCGCGTGGAAGTGTTTCCACGAGGCGAGGCCGATGCACCGCAGGACCGGGTGGAGCACCACTGCGTTGAATGGGTCTACATTCGTTAATCCAAGGAACGGTCATGCCATTGAGTCCACAGGCACAAGCCATTGTTGATGACTTCGGGCGCCAGCCAGGCGTCACCCCCGAACATGTCACCAATCTACAGGGTATGCTTGCCGCATCGCCGGTTCTGCTTGACCAATTCAATGATGCGGTTGCCAAGCAACGCGTACTCAGTCTAAAGCCGCTGACTGATCCGAATGCAGGCGGAACGTTCACGCCAGGTGAGCATTCCATCCGGCTACCGCTGTCCAGGCTTTCCAATGGGCCTGGCGGAAAGTTGCTTGATTCCGGTGACATGACGTTTGTGCTGGGGCATGAACTACAGCACGCCATGTACAGCCCAACCGCAGCTGCTTCCCGTAAGGCGTTCGAAACCGCGGCGGTGCAGATAGCCAAGACCACGCACGATTATTCGGACGCAGCGGACAAGGTTTTATCAAGCAACCATGTAGATGAAGCAAGCGCAGAAATTGCAGGCTGGAATGCAACCGTCAGCAGGGTAAAGCAAGCGAAGCCGGATGCCTCCCTGGAAGATATCTTTCGGGAAGCACCCGGCCGTATGCACGACTTCATTGATCGAACCGGCGGAATGCCGCAATTCAATTACGCGCTCAAGTCCAACCTTACCTTGAACGCAGATATGACGATGCCCGTCACTCCTGCCAACGTCGAGGCAATGGGTGCAAACTTCTTCGACAAGGACGCCAAGAGCACTCGCATCGGCTATACGGGTCAGTCCGACTACGCCAATCACTATGGCCCGTGGGTAGTCGGAACAGCTGCCATCTACGAGCGCCATTACAACAAGCAAAAGCCCGGAGAGCCGGAACCGCCGATGATTCTGGATATGCGACGTCTGGGCTTGAAAGAAGAAATACTCGAGCGCAATGGTATTGATCTGGGCAGCAATACTCGCCCGATGCCTTACCTGGATAGCAGCACCCAGCCACCGACGCCGGGCCTGTTTCAGCACAGCAAGAACACTCATCTGCATGTCTCGCCGATTTCTGCACAAGAGCTGGAGCAGGAGCTCCGTGCACGTGAATCCCAATCGCAGGGGACCTCAGCTCAGCGTCTTCCGTCAGATCCAGGCCATGCGGATCACCCGCTATACCAGCAGATCAGAGACGGGGTGCAAAAGCTCGATAGCGCACATGGCAGGCAGTGGGATGCATCGAGTGAGCGCATGACCGCCAGCCTGCTTGCGCTAGCTAAAGAGGAGGGGTTGTCGCGGGTGGACCATGTGGTGCTCAACAACCCAACGGCTCAGCTGGCGGGCGGCGAGAAGGTCTTCGTCGTGCAGGGCGCCCTCAACGACCCGGCTCACCAGCGTGCCCATATGTCGACCATGGACGCCGTGCAGACACCAGAGTCCCAGTCGTTCGATCGCCTGCAGGCAATCAACCAGACTCAGGCCCAGGTGCGCGAACAGCAGCAGGCGCTGGAGCAGTCCCAGCAAGCCGTCAGCCAGGCTGGTCCGTCGATGACGCGCTGAGTGTTTCGCAACGAGATAACGAGGTCCAAATAACGGTTCCAGGTTCACTTCCACGGCAGCCTGACCGTCGCCAAACCATCGCGCCCATGCCTGCGCGCGTAGCGGCGTAGGTTCGCCATCGGCACCAAGCTGCGCATCACCGCGAGCGAAGCCAGTTGTTGATGGAGGTGTTGCCGCCGGTGGAGGTGCCGGCCAAGCCGCGCAGCGTGCGGCGATGATGGTGCGGCTGCCAGACCCCTGCGATTGACCTCGGTGCCGGATGCCACTAGCGTCGCAGCCACACCAGCGCACTCCGGACGCTTCATGATCGCGCGTCCCTCTACGCCTTGCTCGCCACCTTTGCCCTGGGCGCATGCGCCCACATAGCGGCCACCCCAGCCGCGGCAACCGTCACGGAGACATCTGCCATGAATTCATCCAGCCCTACCACTTTGCCGCCTAATCAAGCCCAGTGCGGAAAGCTTGCTTGGTCAGCTGCTTTTGTTGATCAAGGGCAGCCAGAACATCTCCGACTTCACTCCCGAGCGTCTGAATTCCACGATGGGGCAGGCGGTTCAGTTCGTGAAAGGCGACGAGCGCAGATATCGGGCCTTCGGCCCGCTCACTAAGGATTGGAGTTATGGATTTGGAGTCGATGAAACCAAGCTTGATGGCAGATGGTTCGAATTCCGCTTCGATCGCAATGTGGCCGGTGCATCGCCTCCGATGACCGAAATTTGTCGCCTGGACTTTGATCGCTTTACCCAGCAGCTTGAACAGATGGGGTTTGCGCGTGAGCGCAACATCGTCGAAGACGGCCGCTGGATGAGTGATTTCTTTACGAGGAAATAACGGTTCCAGGTTCACTTCCACGGGATAACGGTTCCAGGTTAAGTTCCACGGCAGCATGGCCTTCGCCAAACCATCGTGACCATGCCCGCGCGCGTAGCGGCGTAGATCGGCAGCGATGCTGGTAGTGAAACGACAACGGCCGCAGTACGCGGCCGTTGTCGTTAGATCAGGCAGCCAGGATCGCAGCCCGTGCAATGCAAAAAGGCAATTGATCAGCCGTTTGGCGAAAGGTCGGGAATCTCCCACGTCAATGCTTCGTCGTCCCAAACATGCCTTCGGTTAGGCGATGCGAATCGGAGTGTTCCGCGCCAAACTACTTCTGCACCCTACACGGGCGGCAAGCTGCCTGCCGACACGCTCCTTAATCAGTTGAGGCTTGCCAGATATGGGTACAACTAAGTGATAAGTAATAAGTGATAATTTCCAGATGTTTGGCTAAATTTATATTCTTGTACTAATTCACGCCGATACTCCTATTCATATTAATTCAAAGATTGAGGTGCTAGTGATGCGTGTGGCTAAAAAAAATGTGGAACCCGTTGTGTCACTGCTAGTGAATCAGTCCAGCAAAAGTGCCACCACTTCGGCCCAAACGATAGGTGGAGCGAATGGTTCAAATGAAATCTTCTCAGGACTGGCATCTTTTCCAAAGAATGCAAATCGCACATCATCCAGCAGGAACAATCCGCGAGGATTGGCAGGTATTGCAAAGACTGCCATGAAGTATATTGCAGGAGCTGCCGGTGCTGCTTATGTCTACGACAACACCGCCAATCGATTCTTTCTTTCGACAACGTCGCTGCATGATGGTAAGCAAGGATTTACCAGTGACGCTCGCCTGCAGGAAGCGGAGAAAAAGGCAGAGGCTAATTATGCCGAATATCATGCGCATGGATGCCCTGAAAACGAGGTGGCGCGCACTTCATTATGGCCAAAGCTTGTTGGAGAAAATTCTTTCGTCACGATGTTGGATTTTCGCTCGGCTACCAAGGTTCACACGAAAGAATTAATCAACACTAAGGAAGCTCGTGATTCTATTGCGCTGAATATATCATGCATTCTTGGTGAGCGCATAAAGCCCGCCCTACTCACCAAGTATGGAGTCGTTCAAACTCCCGTTGATTTCGATATAACCAAGGAGGGTGATTTTGAAGTTAAAAACAAATATTCGCTTTCAGGCGTTCCAAACCACGACAGCGGCTCCTACGGTTATGCATCGCGATCTATTTCCAACCCTTTTATTGAGAAGGGCGAAAAACATCACGCCCAAGCAATCACCAGTGACCGGGCGTTGACACCCAAAGCATGCATCGTCGGATTGCAGCCACTGCTGGAAAATTCCGAATCACTTACCTCGGAAGCCCAGTTCCGGGCCGGCCAGGCACTGCTGATTCTTAGGCCATTGTACTGCAGCCCGAAAACCTGGGGTGACGCTCACAAGGTACTGATGCCATTTCTCGAGGAAAAAGGCTTAGCTTCCTCCCATGAAAATAAGCGTCTTGGTGAAACTAGGCCATTTAATCGCAATGATATGGAAAAAGGAGTTGCCCGGCGTAATACAAGCGTCGCTGGGCCGCTTCTCCATGAGCTTAACATGGCGATACACAAATCGATTTATAAAAAAGACGAAGACTCGATGAACGATCTTAGGTCTAAAAAATTAAGAGAGATGAAGTATATACCAATTTCTCATTTTAAAGTGAGTGATGATTGCTCCGGTTTCGAGGATTCTTCCGGCTTGGCTGATTCGTTTACCGGATACAACGTGTCGGCGTATATCAATCATGCGCGCCTATTAAGTGGCGAAGATAGACTTTCTAAGCAAGACGTTGTTGCCATAGTTGGATGCCTGAACGCCGTTTACGACAACGCCAGTAGCGAGCGTCACACACTCAGAGAAATTGCGCATGGGTGTTTTGTCGGAGCTGGCTACACAGTGGAGGACGCTGAAGCTTTTTACAAAGACGTATGCAAGAATTCCGCACGGGAGTTTTATGGCGGAGAAGCGCTTAGGGAAGCTCTGAACAACTCCTCGATAGACTTCTGATCGACGCCTGAGGTTGGAGCCATCACGCGTAAGTGATTGATTTTCAGCAACGGAGATTGTCGTGATCAAGCGAAATCCCAAGTTCGCTCGCAACGCCAAGAGTTGTTCAGAGGTTCCTTAGAGTGGCCAAGAGCAACTTAAGGAGTGATACGCCCAGGGTTCCGTAGACACTCAAGACCCTCGTTGCGCGTAGCGCCGTTCAAACTCGACAGGTGACAGGTCGCTGGTTGAACCCGTGCATGTCACGCTAGTTCTGGCCTGTCTCACGCGGCGGGAGTAACGGTTCCAGGTTCAGTTCCACGGCAGCATGGCCGTCGCCAAACCATCGCGCCCATGCCTGCGCGCTTGGCGGCGTAGATCGGTAGCGCTGTGGGTAGTGAAACGACAACGGCCGCAGTACGCCGCCGCTATCGTTAGATCAGGCAGCCAGGATCGTCTTGACGATTCCCGATTCCCGATTCCCCAAACTCACTGATCGCTGGAGCGCAATCCGTCCACGTCCAGGATGAGTGCCATGCGGCCGTCGCCGATCAGGGTGGCGCCGGCTTAGCCGGGGAGGCCGCAAAGGGCGTGGGGGTAGGGGTTTTGATCACGAAGGAAGTGAATCTGGAACCGTTACTTGATCGAACCGTTACTTGCCCCATTGTTGACGGGGCCAAAGCGCCAGCACTTCTTACCCCGCTTTTACTTGAAGGGTTTCACTAGGGACGATCAATTGTTGTCGGTATACGACCGCACTACAGGCGAGGTGCGCAGACAATCGCCCGATAATACTGCGGTAACCGGACACCTTTACACGCTGACTGATGATCAGGGGCGCAAGCGCTTTGAGTTGGAGGGCGACGCTAGCCGCTATTGAAGGCGACGCTTCTAATCACCTGCCAACTCTCATAGAAGGGTCGCCACTATCGGAAGAAGCACGTCTAGCTCTGTCTTATTTTTTTGCGGCTATGGCAGTACGAACTCCGGATTTTATCCAAAGCATTCAGCGCGCCAATGGCCAACTACTCAAGCGCGTTTCGCAAATCATGCTTAGCACTCCCGAGCAGGCTATGAAAGCACTGAGAGCTAAACCGGCTAACTTCGAAAAAAGTGATGCTGAGCTCTTCGATGAGGCGCTCAGGCTTGTGGACTTCATGAAGGAAGACCAATTTGAAGTGATCACAGCCCATAGCGAGGCAGTTCTCACCGCCCTTCCGCTAGCCGACACCGTCGCGCCTACCTTCTTCCTGCGCGGTTGGACCATACTTGAAGCCCCACTTGGAAGTTCGTTTGTAACAACGGACGCAGCAATGATGCTGACATCGCTAGCTAGGCGCCCTCATAGGTTTGGACTAGGGCACGGGTCGCCTGATGCACTGACGCTCCTGCCACTCTCCAGTGGATATGCGATAGCCACGTTTGGAATGGGTGATACGCCCAGGGTTCCGTAGACACTCAAGACCCTCGTTGCGCGTAGCGCCGTTCAAACTCTACAGGGGACAGGTCGCCAGTTGAACCATGACGGCGTTGTGGGTTGTAGA
>NZ_QEYV01000016.1:0-181490 GCF_003992815.1 Xanthomonas sp. DAR33341
GACATGATCAGCGGCCTTGTCCAGGGCATCCGCTCCAAGCTCGGCGCCGCTGCCAATGCGATCGCCAGCGTCGGCACGGGTGTGGTCGATCGCTTCAAGGGCCTGCTGGGCATCCACAGCCCGTCGCGCGTGTTCGCCCAGTTGGGCGACTTCACCATGCAGGGCCTCACCGTAGGTCTGCAGCGCGGCCAGGGCGCGCCTGTGCAGGCCGTCATGGCCCTTGGCAACCGGATGCGTGCGGTGGGCGCCGGCCTGGCCCTGGCGACGGCCACAGCGCCTGTGGCGGCGATCGATAGCCGCGCGCCACTGTCGGCCCCTGTGCGCGCCGCCAGCGCGCCTGCAGGCGGCAACAGCTACGTCATCCACGTCCATGCCGCACCGGGCATGGACGCGACCGCACTGGCGCGCGAAGTCGCCCGCCAGATCGAAGAACGCGAACGGCGCACGGCGGCCACGCGCCGCTCCAGCCTGCGCGACGACTGAGGATCCACCCCGATGATGATGTCCTACGGCACGTTCGTGTTTGCCCTCGATAGCGCCGCCTATCTGCAGCTGCAGCGGCAGATGAGTTGGCGCCACGCCACCAGCGAGCGCGTCGGCGCGCGAGCGGCCAGCCAGTTCCTGGGTCCAGGCGATGAAACCATCGAGCTGTCGGGTCTGATCGCGCCGGACCTGACGGGCACGCGTGGATCGCTGACCACTCTGCGCAGACTCGCAGCAGCCGGCGAGCCGCTACCGCTGGTCGATGGCACTGGCTGGGTCTATGGGCCGTATGTGCTGCTGGCTGTCAACGAGACGGCCTCGCTGTTCTTCCCAGATGGCACACCGCGCCGCGTCGAGTTCCAACTGAGCCTGCGTCGCACCGACGACGTTGCGCCCGAGGCAACTGCCGCATGAGCTACCCGATTCCGCAGTGGCGCGTGGTGCTTGATGGCACCGACCTCACCGAGCGCATCGCACCGCGCCTGCTCGATCTCACCCTCACCGAATGCCGTGGCGGGGAAGCCGACCAACTGGATCTGCGCATCCACGACCACGACGGCAAGATGGCGCTGCCCAAACGCGGCGTGCGCCTAGCCGTTGCATTGGGCTGGAAAGCCACCGGCCTGGTCGACAAAGGCACTTTCATCGTCGACGAGGTGGAATACAGCGGTGCGCCGGACATCATCACCGTGCGCGCGCGTAGTGCGGATCTGACTGCGGACATGCGCACACGCCGCGAGCGCAGCTGGCACAACACCACCCTGGGCACCGTGCTCAACACGCTCGCTGGCGAGCATGGACTGACGCCGCGCGTGGCAGAGGCGCTGGCACGCACTAAGTTGCCCCATCTCGACCAGTCCAACGAGAGCGATATGAATCTGCTCACGCGCCTGGGCCAGCGCTTCGATGCGGTCGCCACGGTCAAAGCAGGAGCATTGGTGTTTGCGCCGATAGGCGCCGGCACCACGGCGACCGGCAAGCCATTGCCCACCGTCACGCTGACGCGTCGCGATGGCGACCAGCACCGCTACTCCGTGGCCGACCGCGACGCCTACACCGGCGTGCGCGCGTACTGGATGGACAAGGGCAAGGCGCGGCGGCAGTCGGTGCTGGTAGGCACAGACGACAACGCCAAGCGCCTGCGCGAGTCGTATGCAGATGAAGCAACGGCACGCCAGCATGCGCATGCTGAGTTCGAACGCGTGAAGCGTGGGACGGCAAAGTTCGACTACACGTTGGCGATTGGAAGGGCCGAGCTGTATCCGGAGCAGAGTGTTACAGTCGGCGGATTCAAGCCAGCGATAGATTCGCAAGGGTGGATTATCTCTCGGGCCACTCATTCCGTCAGTAGAGTCGGCTTCCAAAGCCACCTAGAGCTTGAGATATTCAGTGACTAGGCCGGTTGAAGTAAGAATTCCCCCTATAGTTGGCAGGCGGAAATTGTTGGTAAGCTGTTAAAAATATTTCCTATGGAGGGGTAACTTGAAAAAGACCGGGCATCGAGACCCTAAGGATGGCCTTAAACACACGGTTCGCTCCAAGGACCGTGAGCGCCGAAATATTAAAAGAAAGGATTGCAATTATATTTCTGGCAGATACGGCCAGCACATACCAACGAAGAACTATAAATTTAAACTAAAAGGGAAAGTGCGTGGAACTGAATTTGTGCGCCTTCCCGCCACAATGGATTTGTCGTCTGACGAAAATAGAAATGATGTTCTTTCCGCAATCGCACGCATAAAATCTGCGTCTCTATATGGCAACTATCGTAAGGTTGTGCTTGATCATACTTCAGTAACATCTATGTCTCCCGAAGTAGCGATGCTGATGCTTGCGGAAATTCAAAGATGTAGAATTTACTGCGAACCAAGGACGCAGCTCACCGGCACTTATCCCGCAAACCATGATGTCTCTCATCTTTTGACGGAAATAGGTTTCTATAAATCATTAGGAATAAAAGCTCCCAAGCTTCCAGCGACCTACGACTCGCGGACTTACATCCGAGTCGAGCGGCATAACAAGATCTTAGCAAAGGTAGCTGACGACCTACTCACATGCTTTGAAACTGAATTCACTTTTTCACCTGAAGATAAGCGCCGTCTCCAGATAGCGTTAGTAGAGTGTATGGACAATGTCTTTCAGCACGCATACGTTTTTAACGAATCATGTCCAGCTGAAGCACATTTGTTTCGTGAATGGTGGATGGTCGGCTATTCAGATAGCACAGACAAATCGATTTCATTCAGTTTCCTAGATCAAGGTAGAGGCATTGCTTCTACAATTCGGCGCAAGCTCGGCCGCAGTGTGATTGGCAAGTTGGGGGCCTGGCATGATGGTCACTTCATTTCACGCGCCGTGCGAAAACGCATCTCTAGAATCGACTCAAAACGCCGAGGTCACGGACTGAAAAAGCTCAAAGCATTCGTAGATAGGCTTGAGTTTAACGGAACTCTTCGTGTACTGGCGAACAATGGCGATGTACAATGGACCACAGGACAGAAAAGTGTCGAACGTTCGATGCCCACGGAACTATCAGGAACTTTGGTGGTCTGGTCTCTAAAGCCACCCCAACTGTTGCCGACCACTACAATATCTCATGCTGACTCAGACCATGAAATCCACCATGTTTAACGTAGCCAAATCTTTTTCTCGCTTCCCAGGGGGACGAAGGAAAGATCATGGCCAGTTTTCAGGAGAAGAATTTCGTAATAAAGTCACTATTCCCCTGCTTGATAGTTACGATCATGTTACTTTTGACCTTTCCGGCACAGTCGGCTATAGCTCAGGCTTCTTAGATGAGGCTTTTGGTGAGATTGGCAAAATTCTTGGAATAAGCGAGGCAAAGCGCAGGGTAACAATCTTGGCTCAAGATGATCCTGAGGCTGTTGAAACAGTCTGGCTTCGTATAAGCGAAGCATCAGCGGAATCCCGTTAATCTAATGGTTGCGACCCCTTGGTGGTTTACAGTTATATGTATTCTACTCACAGGCCTCATCACCGACAGGCTTTCTCGCATGAGAGAGGCATCTGCACGGAAGACCGCAGATGTAAAACGCTGGCGTGAAGATTTGACAGAGGAACTCCATGAATGGTGCGCAGCTGCGAGTGAGCACTATACATCCCAAGACTCCATTAAAAACACAGAAAAATCTGCAGCATTGCTAGTAGCTGGGTATCGAAGAATTCGACGCAATGCCGGCAAGTTTCCAACCATAAATATAGCTGATGGGGCTAAATGCCGAAGGTTGATGACTGATTTGGATGAGCTTGTAACAGGCGATCCTGATTTCGAAAATCAAAACCGCGCTCTACGACCAGCAAGAGATCCACTTTTAACTGAAATGCATAATCTTGCAGAGAAAATTGAGAATACATTTAATTTTCCGAGGAAAGAAAAATCCTGAATCACTTGTTTTCTTAAGTGTTCCACCTATTAGGTTCGCGAATTCTTATTTAACTTACTTGTTTTTAGGAGTTTTCCTACATAGATTTAGCAGTCAATGAGCCATGATTGCGCCGGGATGTCAGGCCATCTCGAACTGTCAGGATGACGGCTATTCGAACGCACGGAGCCACGCGCCGACACCTAAAGAAGCCACCGGTTAGAAGTCGGTGGTCTTTTCTTTGCGAGCTAGCAAGCTCTACAGTTCAGGCAGGTATAGCCGATAACGGCCAATTTCCCAAGACCATCTGTCCCACTAGCAGCTGCACTAGCTGCTCTTTTTTTTGGCTTTCTTTCCGCCCAGGTTGATGGTCAGTCCGGGCTGACTGATATCGCCGCTTAGCGCTTGCCCAACTTCGTTGGCATGCATCACGAACTTGTGCCGGCCTGATGCTTTCACCGCCGCACCTAGCGCTGCGCTGACGGCCAACTTGATCTCTGGCGAGGCAACACGATAGGCCGACAACACCTGTGCCTCATCTGTGCTGATGCCGTTGCGCTCGCCCGTGAGCACATAGAGCACATCGATCCCCAGCGTAGTAGCCGCGAGCAGGTATGCACCGCCGGGCAACTGTTCGCCTTCTTCTTTTTCAAAGTTGACCTGAGCACGCTTCGTCAACCCGCAGCGTTCCGCCAACTCGGTCTGTGTCAGACCAATGCGCTTGCGCTCTTCCTTCAACCTCAAACCAACCGACACAAAAATCTCCTTGAAAGGTGAACTTAAGTTCCCTATTCTTGCCGTACACCAACGTGAAGCACCGATATGCCTGCACGCCGCAAGACCACTGCCACACCTCACACACGCACTACAGATGAAGCCCGAACGTGGCTTCGTGCCAATGGCATCACCATTGCTGCATTCGCTCGTAAACATGGCTTGAGCCGCGATGTTGTGGGCGATTTGCTACTTGGCAGAACAGTTGGGAATTTCGGAGACACACACCGCGCAGCAGTGCTGCTGGGCCTGAAACCGAACCCGGATTCTGCCACACAATCCCCGAAATCCTCGCGGAACTAGGCGGGCATGTCAGCCGTCCTTCCACGACGAAAAGCGGTCTTCATTTGTGAGGCCTGTGGGTCGTCACTGCACAAGCGCAGTAGCTATCTCACGCATCGTTTCCTGCGCAACGACGTGTACGTCTGCGACAACCCGGTGTGTGGGGCCAGCTACACCGGTCATACCGAACTGACGGGCCTGTGCAGCCCTAGCGGCATGCCACACGCACACAGCGATTTGCCGCCGACACCTGGCTACCTCCGCGCAATGGCACTCAAGGCGTACCGGGAGGTCGCCAATGCCCCGCAGATGGATCTTCTAGACGCCGCAGCACCGTAGTTTTCAGCCTCAGGGGGCATCAATGATGGGCAAGATCGAGCTTGCGGACCTTACGTCCGCTCAACAGTTGTGCCTGCAATCCGCCGTTCGCTGCGGTGGTCTGACCAAAACCGGTGCCGAATACGCACCGCGTTACCACCACGAGCGCGAAGTTGGACGCACCTACGAAACAGCCACCGTGGCGCAGTTGATGCTGCGCGGTCTGCTCATGAGCAGCCGCACACACTCCATGCATGCGCTGGCGACCGATGCGGCAATGGAACTGCTGGACTACGGCAGCGTTGCGCGGGAGATCAGCGCATGAGCCAGAGCAACGGATGGGCTACCGCCCAGGCGCCGCGCTTTGTTGACGCGCCTTCTCAAGCCAGCCAGCAGTACGTGGCGCCGCACAAGAAGCGGGAACAGGCCGATGTGCTGCGCCTGCAGGTGGAAGCGCACCTGGCGAGCGGCGGTGCTTACGAGGTGATCACCACACCGCGCCCGATCGGCAAGAGCCTGGCTGCGCTGGCGCTGCGCTCCACTGTGCGCAAGGGCGGCTGATCCATGCAGGAGGATCTACGGCAACTGGTGCTGCAGCGACTTGAGCGCGACTATGGCCTCAAGCATCGCAGCGGCACCAGCTACATGCGCGGCGGCGTGTGCCCAGCTTGCAGCAAGAAGGAGCTCTACACCTTCGAGCCGAAGCCGTGGGTCATCAAATGCGGCCGCGAAGCCAAGTGCGGCCACGAACTGCACGTCAAGGATCTGTACGACGACCTGTTCGACGATTGGTCCAAGCGCTTTCCGATCACCCAGGCCTCGCCAACCGCATCGGCAGACGCCTATCTGGAATCCTCGCGCGGCTTCGCGCTGGCGCCGCTGCGTGGTCTGTACACGCAGGAAAGCTACTACGACATCAAGGTCAAGGAGGGCACCGCTACGGTGCGCTTCGCGCTCGACAAGGGCGGCTGGTGGGAACGCCTGATCGATCGGCCGCACAGGTTCGGCAAGCAGAAGGCGCGCTTCGCGCCAGGCAAGAGCTACGCGGGAGCATGGTGGTGCGCGCCGGCGGCTGCAGAATTGATGCGCACGGCGACCGAGGTGTGGATTGTCGAGGGCATCTTCGATGCGATCGCGCTGCTGCAGCACGGCGTCTGCGCCGTGTCCGCCATGTCGTGCAATGCCTTTCCTGATGAGTCCCTGCGGCAGCTGGCGAAGCTACGCGCCGGCAATCTGCCGACGCTGGTGTGGGGCCTGGACAACGAGCCTGGCGCGCGCGACTACACCCACAAGCATGCCCGCCGCGCCGATGCACTGGGCTTCAAGAGCCGTGCGGCGCTGATCGCGCAGCCGGTCACCGGCAAAAAGATCGACTGGAACGATCTGCATCTACGTGCACAGGCAGGCGGCGACAGCCAGAAGCAATGGGACGCGGCGCTGACCGAAGCGCGCTATCAGGGCGATTTGCTCATGGCCCGCTCGGCGATCGAGAAGGGCTTGCTCATGTACGACCACAACCAGGCTTCCGACTTCTGGCTGGAGTATCGCTCGCGCTTGTACTGGTTCGAGTTCGACACGGTGCGATTCGAGAAGCTGCTGCGCGACGTGGAGCCGGAAGAAGACAGCGAGATCGATCCGGACAAGCTGGCGAAGATCCGCCGCGCCGCGTGCTCGGTGAACAAGATCGCCAACTGCTATCCGGAAGCGCTGTATTTCCAGCGCCAGGAGGTCACCGACGAAAGCTGGTACTACTTCCGCATCGACTTCCCTCACGACGCGAACAGTGTCAAAGGCACCTTTACAGGCGGCCATATCTCCAGCGCCAGTGAGTTCAAGAAGCGCCTGATCAGCCTGGCCGCCGGTGCGATGTTCACCGGTAGCGGCCACCAGCTCGATCGCCTGATTGAAGAGCAGACCGAGGCAATCAAGACCGTGGAGGCCATCGACTTTGTTGGCTACTCCAAGGAACACCGCGCCTATCTGCTTGGCGACATCGCGGTGCGCGATGGTGAGGTAGTCACCGCCAACGAAGAGGATTACTTCAGCTTCAAGAAGCTACGGCTGAAGAGCACGCAGAAGTCGATCCGCTTAGAGATCCAGCGCGATCCAGAGGCCTTCCGCATGGATTGGCTGCCGTGGCTGTGGCAGTGCTTTGGCACGCACGGCATGGTCGCCATGACGTTCTGGTTCGGCTCACTGTTCGCCGAGCAGATCCGCGCCGGGCACAAGAGCTTCCCGTTCCTCGAAGCTACTGGTGAAGCTGGCGCCGGCAAGACCACATTGCTGACCTTCCTGTGGAAGCTGCTGGGCCGTTCCGACTACGAGGGCTTCGACCCAGCAAAGTCGTCCAAGGCCGGCCGCGCACGCGCCATGGGACAGATCTCCGGTATGCCGGTAGTGCTGCTGGAAGCGGACCGCAGCGAGCCAGACAAGGCACACGCAAAGACGTTTGAGTGGGACGAACTGAAGGACTTCTTCGGTGGCGGCACACTGGCGACACGCGGCGTGCGTAACGGTGGCAACGACACCTACGAGCCACCATTTCGCGGCACGATCGTGATCAGCCAGAACGCAGCAGTCGATGCGTCCGAGGCGATCCTCACGCGCATCGTGAAGCTCCACTTCAAGCGCCCGCAGGTCACCACAGAAAGCCGCATCGCGGCAGACAACCTCAACGCACTGCAGGTCGAGGAACTGAGCCACTTCCTGATCAAGGCGGTGCGCTGCGAGGGCGCCATCCTGGAGAAGTTCGCCGAGCGAGTGAAGTTCTACGAGGCGCGCCTGCGCGAGAAGCCGGATCTGCGCCTGGAGCGCGTCATCAAGAACCACGCACAGATGCTGGCGCTGCTGGATTGCCTGCGCATGGTGATCACCATTCCCGAAGAGATGATCAAGGCCACGCGCGATGCGTTGCTGGAGATGGCGTTCGAACGGCAGAAGGCGATCAGCGCCGACCACGCGCAAGTAAACGAGTTCTGGGAGGTCTACGAGTACTTGGAGGCCTCCGGCAACGGCAAGCCTGTGGTGAACCACAGCCGCGACAATAGCCGCATCGCGATCAACCTCAATCAGTTCGCGGGCAAGGCGGCGCAGTTCAGTCAGGTCGTGCCCGATCTCAAGGTGCTGCGCGGCCTGTTGGCGGATTCGCGCCGGCACAAGCTGGTGTCGGCCAACACCGCCGTCAACAGCGCCGTGCTCACCAAAGGTTTCGGCGCCGGCACAACCGTGAAGTGCTGGGTGTTCTCGAAGTGAGCACCGCAGATTTCCGCATTTCCCCGTTGACACGCGCCAAGGATCGGAGCGACTATTCCTACGTCGCCGCACAATCGGTGACCGGGCTTGGCGGCCTGACTGTCAGCGGCGAAAGCCGCATCGAGCATTCTCTGCGGCTTTTTTCGTGCCCGGCGTTGTCTATTTTTTATGGACGGTCGGACGGGGAGGTTGCAAAGCCTGCCGGCGCTGACCCGGTCCGCCAACCCCGTTCGGTCGTCCACCCTGCTTGGCGGCGTGGTGGACGGTTCGCTTATCGAACTGGAGTCAGCACCATGTCCTACGACACCCAAGAAGCGCCCGCGTCTGCGGCGCGCCAGGTCGCACACTATTTCGGCCTGATCGCCAACACCCTCGAATGGAACCATGCCGCGTGGCTGAGCCTGATGGCGCGCCTAGAAGGCACTGGCAAGGCTATACACGCCCTCACGCTTGCCGACGTTGAAGCCACGATTGCTGCCGTCGATGCGGCGTATGCGGAGGCGCAACGATGAGTACCAACAAGCAGTTTCGCGTCTGCGCCGGCGTCATCCTCAGCTTCGAGATGATGCAAGGCTATGTGCTGGCAATGCTGCATTCCGATGCACAGCACGATGTCGCGCCTGTTCTGATCGCTTGCGAAGCAACGGGCTTTGATGACGTGTTGTTGGGTGGCGATGCGCAGAGCGTCGTGCTGGGCCGGCTGCATGTCTGCATGCGTGTGGATCCTGCCGCCGACGTGCTCACCTGGCTGCAGAAACAGGCTCGCGCGAACGGAGCCGCACGATGAACAGCGTGCGTGCAACCGCTTATCCAGAAGACGCCGACTATACGATCAGCGAAGAAGAACACGACCGCCTATGGCGCGTGCAGCAAGCAGCCAGCTTGCTCGCCACCCTCAATCACGACATCGCCACGCGCGCAGGAATCAGTCACGACGGCATTGCAGCAGTTGCCGATTTCATGCGCGAAGAATTGCTCGATATCGCCTGCAGCGCCAGGCACCTGCGCGAAGCCAGCAAGCCGCCAACCGGCGCCGATTTGATTTGACCTGTTCCAGCGGGTCCGGCGGGCGGTGCGTCAACACCGCCCCTGGACCTTCCATCAACGAAGCTCGAGGAGAGCCACATGCAACAGCACGCTGTTACACGCCCGCAGATTTCCAGTGCCGGACCCGGCCAGGAGGCTACCACGCCCGCCGAAGCCGCCTTCGACTTAGCCGCATGCAAGGAATGCAGCGCGATCGCCACGCTCTACATCACCCACGACGCAGTCGTGGTGGTGGCCGCTCTGACCATGGGGCAGAACAGCAGTGCCGCCCAGCGCTGGGAGCGCCGCCGAGGCCCTGGCAAAGGATGGAAGCTGATCAACGGCCCACGCCTGTTCACCAGCGAGGCCGACCGGATCAGCAATGCGCTGGCCGAATTTATGGACAATCTGGATTTTCCTTTCGACCTGGCCAACATGCTGCCGCGCCGCCCGACCGCCGCTGCCGAGGCGGCGATCGCTGCTGCCGCGCGTGAGGTGGCGCATGCTTAATTTGGTCCTGATCATGATTGCGCCGACGATCGGCGGCGCGCTGCTCTACCGCCTATGGATCTCGCGCCCGACGCGTACCGCACATATCGGGCTGGCCGTAGGGCAGATCCCGCAGCGCCTGCGCCGCCGTCGCGCCATGGCCGTGCGCCGGGTGGTGGCCCATGGTTGAGTCAATCGTGGTCTATGGGCCGATGGCCAGCGGCAAGTCGCTCAACGCCGAGGCGATCTGCCAGGCCTACGGCCTTAAACGCGTGGTGGAGTTGGACGAGCGACTGCAACGCAAGGGCGAGGACTGGCAACTGAGCCAGAACGATGTGCTCATGTTGACCAATGACCAGGCGCTGGCCGAACGCACGGCGCAGCGCATGCGTGTCAAAACGGTTGCGATCACCGAGGCTCGTCTGCGGGTTGGCGCCGCGTGGAGGGCGCTGCGATGAACCTTGATCGCGTCATTGCTGTATCCCGCGCTGCACAGCGCAACGACGGCCCCGGTCCGCTGTCTACCGGGGAAGCGTTGACCGCTGCCCTGGTGCTCAACCGGCACGACTGGCTCGCGGACATGGATTACACCATCGCGCAGGCGCTCGATCGGATCGATGAAGACACCATTGCGCACCTATGGCAGGCAGAGCGAGCGATCCGGAACGGCGCGGGGGCAGCGGAGGAAAATACCGCATGACACAGCGCGAGATCTCGCACCCTGAGCCGCTTCCCGCCTGCAGGGCCGGTCATGCGGGCCGACACATCGTTGATGGCCGTCGCCTGCAGGCCGGCGGCGGACACGTCATTGAGTGTCGATGCGGCCGCACCAAGAAGCACTCCGCCTTCGACCAGGCACTGGCCGAATGGAAGCGGATGCACCGCATCCGCGTACCACGACAGACGGCGCCAGCCGACAGCAACGTGGTGCAGCTGGGCCTACGCCTGCGCGGAGGCACCGGCCAATGAGCGATGAGGAAACAGAAGTACACCGGCGCCAATGCGAAGCGCTTTACTGGCTGCGACAGGGGTACACCGACGCCAGATCGGTCGCCCTGTTGCAGCAACTGGTCGCCGCCAAGCGTGGCGACCAGGCGGCGCAGGATCTGCGCGACGAGATGCGCGAGCAATGGAAGAGCCGCCGGCAGTGGCAGAAGGAGCAGCTGCTATGACCGGGCGAATCCTGCATTTCGTCGACCTGCAGCGCATCTGTTCGCCGGACGGCCCGGCGCCACGCCTCACCGTCGTCTGCCGCTGGGCTGACCGCGAAGGCATCCGCTACCGCTACGACCGCAAGGGTCGGATATGGACAACGATCGACGCAGTGAATGCCGCGCTTGGCATCGCCGAGCCTGCGGCCAACCAAGAAAATGCCATGGAGCTGATCTGATGGGACGCGGTAGAAAACGGAAGTTCAACCCAGCCATTCCTAGCCATGTTGACCAACAAGCTCTTCCTCAAGGGCTTTATTGGGAGAGCAACCGCTGGTTCATGTATGAGCCTCATAAAGAAGGAGGGCGTCTCACGAAGCGAACAGTTGCGCTTGCCAGTGCACGTCTCTCCGAGCTGCATGCGATTGTCGAAGCGGCTAGGGGAGGTAGCGCGCAAGGGACGCTGGCCTATCTTTGCGATCATTTTCTTGGCACCCCGCCGATTGCCGCATCCAGTGAGTTCAAGGAACTCGCGGCGGGGACGCAGAAAGACTATCGCCAATGCGCTGCTGCGGCGTGCAGCTACGTGCTGAAGGACGGTTCCACCCTGGGAAAGATGCAAGTTGCGCGGATGAATATCCCTATGATCCAGCGTCTTGTTGAGACGCTGGCAAACGGACGCTCCGCCAGTGCGTCGCAGCCATTGATTGAGCCCCGTCCAAGCAAGGCAAATCACGTCCTGCGTTTCCTCAGAAGGTTGTTCTCTTGGGGGATGCGATTCGGGCTTTGCGCCCACAATCCTGCCAAGGGCGTGCGGCAGGCGAGGGAGCTGGCCGAGCATAAAATGCCGGAGTCCGATGCGTTTGCCACGATTTTAGACTTCGCTCGCCAGCGCGGTCGGCTCAAGGCACACAGCCTTGGCAGCGTCTCTCCCTACTTACATGCGGTGATGCAATTGGCTTACAACCTGCGACTTCGTGGGGTTGAGGTCACCGAACTCACTGACGCACATGCTGACGAGGTCGGGATCCGGAGCAACCGGCGCAAAGGCTCTCGGGACAACATCACCACGTGGAATGACGAATTGAGGGAGGCTTGGCAGTGGCTGGTCGGCTATCGGAAAGATGCAATGTCGGCGCGCGGCCGCCCCGTGGAGCTGAAGCCCGAAAAACGTCGCCTTCTGGTCAATCAGTCAGGTACACCCCTAAGTAAAGGGGCGCTGGACAGCGCATGGCAGCGGATGATGCAGATGGCGATTCGAGAGAAGGTCATCAGGGAAGATCAGCGCTTCTCGCTGCACGGTCTAAAGCATCGCGGCATCACCGATACGGTTGGGAACCGCGCCGACAAGCAAGACGCAGCTGGGCACAAGTCGCCTCAGATGACTCAACGTTACGACCACCAGGTACCCGTCGTGAGTCCGCCGAAAAAGCAGTGACCGCACAGCGCTGCAGTTGCCGAACTCGTGGCTGCAGCGCGACTCAGTGGGGCCGTGGAACAATGAAATTCAGGTTTTTTTTCCAACAATTTTTCCAAACGCACAAAAAAGGCGCCATAGGCGCCATCTAAGTCATTGAATTTATTGGTGGGCCGTGATGGATTCGAACCATCGACCAAAAGATTAAAAGTCTTCTGCTCTACCGACTGAGCTAACGGCCCACTGACCCGACATTGCGTCGGGGTGCGCATTCTACCCTACGCGAGCGTCAAGACAAAATGGCGTAGTGTGTGGGGTCGGGAATGCCCGCATCGGCGAAGCCGGCCGCGCGCAGGCGGCAGGCGTCGCAGTGGCCGCAGGCGCGCCCATCCGCATCTGCGCGGTAGCAGGAGACGGTGAGGCCGAAGTCCACGCCCAGGCGCACGCCTTCACGGACGATGTCGGCCTTGCTGAGGAACTGCAGTGGTGCGTGCACGCGCAGCCCCGCGCCTTCCACACCTGCCTTGGTGGCCAGGTTGGCCAGCACCTCGAAAGCCCGCACGAACTCGGGACGGCAATCGGGGTAGCCAGAGTAGTCCACCGCATTGACGCCACAGAACAGATCGTTGGCGCCGATGACCTCGGCCCAACCGAGCGCCAGCGACAGCATGATGGTGTTGCGCGCGGGCACATACGTAACGGGGATACCGTCGCCGCCAGCGTCGGGGACCTCGATGTCGTCGGTCAAGGCCGAGCCGCCGATGCTGCGCAGGTCCACGTCGACCACCTTGTGCGCAATGGCGCCCTGCGCGGCAGCAACGCGCGCTGCAGCGTCCAGTTCCGACGTATGGCGTTGGCCATAACGAACGCTCAGCGCGTAGACGGCAAAGCCCTGCTCCTGCGCGAGTGCGATGACGGCGGCGGAATCCATGCCACCGGACAATAGAACAACGGCTTTTTTCATGGCGAATCGGCGATCACTGCGGAAGAAGCCCGAAGGCTATCAGGGACGATGGTGCAGGGCGACCAGGAGCCGGTCATCGATCCAGGTTTGGCTGCCGCGGGTTGGCCGGCACAGGCAGGAAACAGTGGAATGCGCTTGCGGTATTGGCCGATCGCAAGTGGTTTCTCCCGGCGGCGGCGCGCGTCTGCTTGAGCTGATCCGACGTCAAATACGCGTGATCAGGCGTTCACGTAAGTCCATTTATCGTTCGCTTCAATTTTAGGACCATGACGCAATGGCCGAGCATCAGGAAGACGCAGCGAAATCGCGCATTTACGAGGCCCTGCTGCAGGCAACACCGGATCTTTTGTATGTGTTCGATATCCAGCATCGCTTCGTCTACGCCAATCAGGCGTTGTTGACGATGTGGGGAATGCGCTGGGAAGACGCCTGCGGCAAAACCTGCCTGGAACTGGGCTACGAGCCCTGGCATGCGGCCATGCACGATGAAGAGATCGAACAGGTGATCGCAACAGGCCAGCCGGTGCGCGGCGAGGTGCCATTCCCGCATACGACCAAGGGCCTGCGCATCTACGACTACATTTTTACCCCCGTGTTCGGACCCGACGGCAAGGTCGAGGCGATCGCCGGCGCCACGCGCGACATCACCGAACACAAGCAGCATGAGCAGCATCTGCAGCTGTTGATCAACGAGCTCAACCACCGGGTCAAAAATTCGTTGGTGATGGTGCAATCGCTGGCGCGCCAATCGTTCACCAATGCCGGCAGCCTGGGCGACGCACAGGAAAAGCTTGATGCGCGCTTGCTGGCGCTGTCGCGCGCACACGACACGCTGACGCGCGAAAATTGGGTCAGCGCCGACATCCTGGAACTGACCCGCGACGCTGCCGCGCTCTATGAGTCGCACGACGGCCAGCGCTTCACGTTGCAGGGTGATTCTTGTCGCCTTGATCCGCGGCGCGCATTGGCGCTATCGATGGCGCTGCATGAGCTGTGTACCAACGCGCTCAAGCACGGCGCATTATCCTTGCCAGCTGGGAATGTACTGGTTTCGTGGGAGCGCATCACACGCGGCGAGCAGGAGCTGCTTGAATTGATCTGGCGGGAAGCCGGGGGGCCGCCGGTGCAGCCACCCACGCGCAAGGGGTTCGGCACGCGTCTTCTGGAGCGTGGTTTGAAGCACGACCTCAAGGGCGAAGTTGAGCTGTCCTTCGATCCGGCTGGCGTGTGTTTCCGTGTGTCCATCCCGTTGCCGCGCGAGCATATCGAGGCACGGCCATGACCATGCGCGTGCTCCTGGTCGAAGACGAATCGTTGGTGGCGATGCTCCTGGAGGATTGCCTGGCGGAACTGGGTTACGAGGTGGCGGCAACCGTGGCCGACGTGGACGCCGCGCTGCAAGCGGTGCAGGCAGGCAACCTCGACCTGGCACTGCTGGACATCAATCTTGGCGGCACCTTGTCGTTTCCGATTGCAGAAGAACTGGACGCGCGCGGTGTTCCGTATATCTTCGTGACCGGCTATGCCCAGGGCGGGATTCCCGAAAGGTACCGGCACCGGCACGGCCTGCAGAAACCCTTCCATTTTCGTGATCTGAAGCATGCGCTATCGCTCTTGCAGCACCGCAGCGCCGAGTGATCCAGCGCGGGTTTACTGCAGTTGAACGACATTGTTGCGGGCGAGGAGTTCGATATCGCCGACCGCCACAGTGCCAGGGCGCGCATGGCACGGTCGGCATTCAATCGGCGCGGATAATGCCTTGAATCACCGCTTGGGCGTGCCTGCCCACTGATTACCTGGCTAACGTGGCAGGTGCAGCCAACGCGGCGATTAGGGCCGGTAAACTCGGAGCGCCGCAGATGCATGGCAGTCCGGCGATTGGCCGGCGGTGAGATCGGTGGGCGTGGCGTCTATCTGCTGCCACGCAAGCTGGTGGCAGCCGCCTTGCGCAGTGCCTGGCTGAGTTGCTGCAAGGCGTTTGAGCGCACAGCGGCGTATTGCCAGTACAGCGGAACATCGAGCCAGCGGGTGGGGTCGATGATGACGACCTGCCTGTTGCGCACCGCAGGCAGCACCATCGCTTCGGGTGCCAGGCACCAGCCCAGCTCGCGTGCAGCGGCTTCGACAAAGCCGGTGGAGGTGGGCAGGTAATGCGTGGGCGGGGTCAGCCGGGCACGCGTGATCCGCCTGACGAAACGCGCCTGCAAGGTGTCTTTGCGATTGAACACCAGCATCGGCGCCTTCCCCAGCGCGTCGGCGGTAAAGCCGTCCTGGAAATGTGCGGCGACGAACGCTGCCGATGCGATCGCGTGGTAGCGCATCACGCCCAACGCCTGGACGTTGCAACCCTGCAGTGGCGCGCGCTCTGAGGTGACCGCGCCCAGCACGCTGCCAGCGCGCAGCAATTCCAGGGTGTGGTCCTGGTCGTCCATCTGTACATCGAACAAAAAGCCGTGCGCCCGGTGCAGCGAAGACAGCGCCTGCAGGAACCAGGTCTGTAACGAGTCGTCATTGACCGCGATGGCGAGAGTGCGTGGATGACCGGCGATGCCATCGCCAGGCAGGAGGTCGGCGACCGCTTCGGCCTCGAGGACCTGCATGGGTTTGAGCCGGCGCAGCAGCCGTTCGCCGGCCGGCGTGGGCCGGCAGGGCGCCGTGCGCATGACCAGTACCTGCCCGAGTCGGTCTTCGAGCGCCTTGATGCGTTGCGAGATTGCCGAGGGCGTCAGTGCAAGACGCTGCGCGGCCGCGTCGAAGCTGCCCTCATCCAGAACGGCTGCGAAGGCGGCCAATTGCGGGTGCAGAAGATCCATGCTTTTGTCGACATTAGAAGTTCTAATGAGCATACAGATTATTTAGTTTTCCTAATCCGACGCGAGGACGCACGATGCACGCCAGCCTCGGAGACAACACCATGATCGTTCAAGCAACAGTGGCCGGTTTCCTTGCCGGTGCCGGTCTCATCGTCGCGATCGGCGCGCAGAATGCGTTCGTGCTGCGGCAGGGGCTCAAGCGCCAGCACGTGGGACTGGTGGTGACGATCTGTGCACTTGGAGATATTGCGCTGATCCTGCTCGGCGTCGCTGGAATCGGCGTGTTGGCGCAGCAATGGTCGGGCCTGCTGCAGGTGTTGCGCTATGCGGGCGCCGCGTTTCTGGCGGTGTATGGATGGATGGCGGCACGCCGTGCCTGGCGCGGAGATGGCGCAATGTCGCCAGCGGAACAGGGCGAAGATCGCTGGCAACGCGCCATGCTCACCTGCCTGGCGTTTACCTTTCTCAACCCGCACGTCTATCTCGATACGATGCTCTTGCTCGGCAGTCTGGCGACGCATTACCCCGGCGCGTTGCGCTGGGCATTTGCACTGGGTGCGTGTGTGGCCAGCGTGAGCTGGTTCTCTGGCCTGGGCTATGGGGCCCGCCTGGTGCAGCCAGTGTTCCGGCATCCGCGTGCGTGGCGGATACTGGATGGACTGATCGCGGTCTTCATGCTGCTGCTGTGCGTGCTGTTGCTGCTCCCCGAGCACGCGGAGCTGCGCTGATCGCTCTGTCCGGAGCGTTATGCAGTCATTGCGCAGCAACTACCGACATATCGGAGCCGGACATCCTGCTGTTTCAATCGTGATCTGTTGCAGTCCATCCGCCAGGCCAGGGCCATCGGATCGCCGCCGGTGCAGGGATTGCTCGACAATTCGATATGTTTTGGCAGTTTCTGTGACAGCGAACAGGCGGCGTTGGGGTAGATGGTGTCCCTGGAATGTGGCTGCGCCGTTGCAACAGCCAAGCGCGCCTCTCAGGGCGCGCTTGGGACGACGTGAGCGTCTTGTTGCGATTGCCGCCGGCAGGCGCTTCTATCCGCTCACGCCAGCTGCGCCTTTGGAGGGCAGCCAGCGGGCCACGCCACTGCTCAGGCGTGGCGAACCTTGTTCAACAGATGCGCGACCGGTGCGGTGGCGCGCGTGTCTGCCCGGCGTACCTGCCGTGCATCGATCTTGAAGATGGCGACCGCGTCGGTGAGCTGCACGGCTTGTTCTTCCATGGAGCGGGCGGCGGCAGTGGCTTCTTCCACCAGCGCCGCATTCTGTTGCGTGGTTTCGTCCATGTGCGTGATGGTTTGATTGACCTGTTCGATGCCGGCAGATTGCTCCTGCGAGGCCGCCGAAATTTCGCCCATGATATCGGTGACGCGCTGGACGCTGGCCACGACCTCGCCCATGGTCTTGCCGGCGCTGTGCACCAGTGCCGAGCCTTCGGCCACGCGTTGAACGGAATCGTCGATCAGGTCCTTGATCTCTTTCGCTGCGCCGGAGGAACGCTGCGCCAGCGTGCGTACTTCCGAGGCGACAACCGCAAAGCCACGACCTTGTTCGCCTGCACGGGCAGCTTCCACCGCGGCGTTTAGCGCCAGGATGTTGGTCTGGAAGGCAATGCCGTCGATGACGGAGATGATGTCGGCGATCTTCTTGGACGAGGCTTCGATACCGCTCATCGTGTCTACGACCTTACCAACCACATCGCCACCTTCCGAGGCCACGCGTGCGGCGCCGATCGCCAGTTGATTGGCCTGGCGCGCACTCTCGGCATTCTGCTTGACGGTGGAGGTCAGCTCTTCCATCGAGGCGGCGGTCTCTTCCAGGTTGGCCGCCTGCTGCTCGGTCCGCTGCGACAGATCCTGATTGCCCGCGGCGATCTCGGTGGCAGCCGCGTTGATCGACACTGCCGACTGCTGGATGTTGCCGACGATCTGTGCCAGCTGGCTCGCTGTCGCATTGGCGTCATCGCGCATCTGTGCGAACACGCCGCGGAAGTCGCCGCTCATGCGTGCGGTGAGGTCGCCGGCTGCGATCGACTGCAGCAGTGCCGACAGCGATTGCAGATTGCCGTCCGCGGTGGACATCAACTGGTTCAGGCTCTCCACCATGACGCGGAAGTCGAACTGGAAGCGCTCGACATCGCCGCGGGCACTGAAGTCGCCATTGGCGGCGGCCTGTGCAAGGTGCTTGATCTGGTGATTCATTGCCGACAGGTTGAGCTTGACCTGCGACATGGTGTTGCTGAAGGCGGCCTTTTCGCCCGGCAAGGGCTGCATGTCTTCGGAGAGTTCGCCGATGGCATAGCGCCCCATGATGCGCGCCAGATCGTTTTGCACGGCCACGTGCGAGGCCACCAACGCATTGGTGTCGTTGGCCATGCGGCCGTAGTCGCCCGGGAAGACGGTTGCGTCGATGCGGAAGCTGATCTGGCCGTTGTCATGATGCTTGGCCATGTCGGTCTGCGCCGCGATGAGGTTGCGCAGCTGCAGTTGCATCTTGTCCATGGCCTGCAACAGGCGACCTGTTTCATCCGTTGCGGTGGTGTGCACATCGTTGCGCAGATCGCCTGCGGCAATGGCTTCGGCAGTGCGCGTGGCCTGGCTCAACGGCCTGGTCAGGCTGCGCGTAATCAACCATGCGAGCAACGCACTGATCGCCAGCGCAGCAATGCCGCCGCTGGCCAGGATGATCTTGCCGTTATGCATCGATGCAACGGCTGCCGCGTAAGCATCTTTGCTGAGGCGGCGCTCTAAGGCAGCATTTGCGGCAATCGCGGCTTGTTGCTCGTCCATCGCCGCAGCGGCAGCACCTTGCAACAAGGCTTGCGCTTGCTGATTCTGGTCGCGTATGCCGTAGTCGAGGATCTGGTTGTTGAACTTGACCGAGACGTCGCGCTTTTCCTGCACCAGCGTTAGCGCTTTTTTCTCGAGTTCGCTGCTCGGCATCGCAGCCAAGGCATCGTGGGCCTGCTTGTAGCGCGCACGACTCTTTTCGATCGTGTCCAGTGCGCGCCGGTTGGCCGCATCGCCGGAGACCATCACCACGTCGCGCAAGCCGATCGCCACGTTGGTGTTGGCATCGAGCATTTCGGAAGACAGCCGGATCCTTTCCATGTTGTTGTTGACGATGGTGTCCAGCTCATAACGCGCATTGGACATGGTGATCAGGCCGGTGGCCACCAGCAGGCCCGACAGCAGAATCAGAATGCCGAAGGCCATTCCGAGGCGACGGCCGACATTGAGGCGTTGCAGAAAGTCATTCATGACCGCTTCCAGGTAGCACAGCTGAGCAGCTCGGTGGATGCGGGGTGCATCGACTCAAGCGCCTTGCCCAGCTAGCGGCCGGATTCCAGGGAGCTAAAGACCGTCGATCGAAAATACTTACCGTTGATTCATTACAGATCGGAAGTTTCCTGGCAGCGGCTTCCCGTGTCCTGACATGGGAGCTCCGAGGTGCAAATTTATGTGCATCTGGCCGGATCGAAGCGTCTCAGTGGTGCAGTGATTTTCTGACGCTTTGCCGACATTGGCGCGTGGCCGCGCCTGCAACCGGTCATTGGATTGCGATGCAGGGCTCAGTTCTGCATCGAGCGCTGGGCAACGATCTGCCGCGAGCCTGGTAGCGGGCAGGCCGTGCGAATTAGTGGATTGAAGTATCCGCATGCTGCGTCGCGCGTGTTGCCGCGCTGCAGCATGCCTGCCGGGAAACGCAACGTGCTGCCGCTTGCGCCATCGCGTGCGCAAGCAGCGCGACGCGATGGCGATCACTCTTGCTCAGGCTTCCAGCGCAGCGAGCACGTCTGCGTGCAGTTGCTGGGCGCCACCCTCGCTGTTGAAGCGCGCAAAGAGCTCTTCGCCGGAGATCAGCCCGACCCGAACCGAGTGGCAGTAGGACCCGAAGCTTTCGCCAGCGTTGAACGGGTCGCTGATGACAGAGATATGGTTGAGGCGGACCCGGGCGGTGCCGAACTGGATAAACATCTGCGATCTCCTGTGTGAGCATCGAGTTTCCCACGTTGTCGTTCAGTGCAGAAGCGTTTGCCGGCGTCTGCGTGCACGGCGTTTGCCGTTGCATCGGTAGCGGACAGTGCCGATCTGCGCAGGCGCACCATCGAATGCATTGCGCAGCGACTCACGCGGGCGAGCAGCCAGCACGTACACTGCCGTCCCCTGATGCTGAGCTCGCCGCATGTCCGATCCGATCCGTCTCGATAAATGTGTAGCTGCCGCGTTCGGCTGCTCGCGTGGCGAGGCCCAGCACTACATCGAGGGCGGGTGGGTCAGCGTGGACGGCGTGGTGGTCGAAGAACCGCAGGCGCTGGCTACCGTGGCGCAGGTCACCCTGGCCGCAAATGCGGTGTTGGCGCCTGCCGAGCCCGCCACCTTGTTACTGCACAAGCCCGCAGGCATCTGCGCCGATGCCGCGCTGGCGCTGGCCACGCCGGCAACGCGCAGCGCACTGGACCAGTCCGACCTACGTGTGTTGAAGCGGCACTTCCTACGCTTGCAAGCGCCGCTGCCGCTGGAAGACGCCGCAAGCGGGCTGCTGATCCTGAGCCAGGATGGCCGCGTGCTGCGCCGGCTGAGCGCTGACGCCAGCGCGATCGAGCAGGAATTTCTGGTTGAAGTGCAGGGTGAGCTGCGTCCCTACGGAATGGCGCGGCTGGCGCATGGCTTGGTCTACCAGCAACGCAGTCTATCGCCTTGCAAGGTGAGCTGGCAAAGCGAAGACCGCCTGCGGTTTGCGATCAAGCACGTGCAGCCCGGCCAACTGCGCTACATGTGCGGCGAAGTAGGCCTGGAGGTCAGGAGCATTCGCCGCTTGCGCGTGGGCCGGGTGTCGCTGGGCAAGCTGGCGATCGGCGAATGGCGCTACCTGCCGGCAGGTGAGCGGTTCTGACTGGAGCACCGCGGCACGCGGCTGCAGCCGCTGGAATCACGTAGCGCTTGCGTGCAAATGTGCTTAGCACGGCCAGCAGTGCATGCAGCGATTATTTCTTGTTGCGCTTTTTCTTGGCACGCGTGACCAGGAACAGCACAACGGCAATCACACCAATGACCAGGATGATGAAGGCCGGAGATAAAAACGAATTGTCGCCCATGCGGAACTCCTGACAGTCTTGCGCAGCACAGCGCTGCGATCAGGTTAGCCTAGCGAGCAGCCTGCTTGATCGCGTGAAATGCATGGTTTGCTGCAGAAGCAGGCGAATATTTCGGCCGCGTCGATGACGCAGAGTGCTGTTTTTCCAGCATCTACCTGAGTGACTCGGTAGCTGACGTTGCCCTTGCATCGATCCATGCAGCAAGGAACCAGCCACCTTGCACGTCGGGGAGCGTGCCTGTGCAGCGTGATTCGGGAAGGATGGCCCCGTGCATGAGCTGGCCGCCAAGCGAGCGCTTGCGGCGTGATGCGCGCACATGGGCATGCTGCGCTGATTGAGTGCCAGTGAGATGCGCGATCGCAACGTCTGTTGACTGCGGTCAATTGCAGGGCGAGGCAGGGCTTCCAGGCATCGAACCTGGCCGCAATTCTTGCCTGCTAAATGGCTGCACGAGCGAACGCACGGGCAGATCGGGGAGGAGGCGCGGCCATTCTCTCGCACCTTTACTCATCCGTGTCCCGGCAGGGGCGTGCTCTGCGCCCCGCGAGTTGAGCGGCCCAACAGGCCTCGCGTCCGGTGGCTGCAGTTTAAATGCGACATCGGTCGGGTAAATCGGGAGCGAGCCGACACGCTGTCGGGGCGTTCCCGACAGCCGTCGCGACGATCTGCGTATGAACACGGGCTTGCGCCTACAACTCCCCGCTCACCGCATCACTGAAAGGTGGAGCTGCAGTGGAGCCGGAACAATCGATCTGCACCGTATTGCCGCTGCCGCTGCCGCAAACCGCGCTGAAGTCAGAATGTTGCCTCAAATGCCCACGTTGGCGCGCGACATGGGACGGCCTGCGGCGTCGCGTTGGCCGGGCAGTACGCAGGCCACATCCAGATCGCGCGCGGAACGACGCACTTATGCGGTCTGGCCGGACTTCACCGTCACGCGGTCCTTGTCGCTGCTGATGGCGCGGTCGGCGCCGGAAACCAGTTGTCCATCGGCCTTCTTGGTGTCGCCCCGAATTGGCTGCGTTGCATCGTTCATGACCGTGGCGCAACCGCTCAGCGCAGCCATGGCAACGGCTGCGGTCACTGGATGTCTCGTGTTTTCCCCTGGCGTAAGACACGGCGTGGCCAGATGCGCGTTGCGGCGCGTCTGTGGTACCACCGTGTTGTGGTCAATCGCCGTCGCCGTCGCCGTCGCCGTCGCACCGCGCGACGGCTGGCATTCAACACCGGGATTCTGGGCGGCCGTCCAGTCGTGGCCGCTCGCGTTACGCGACCGGGCTTGCCAGCACGCGGCGCTTGGCCATCACGCTGCGGATCGCACTCAGCAGTTGCTCAGGGGTATACGGCTTTTCCAGGAAGGCAACGCCGTCGGGGAGGATCTCTTCCACGTATTCGACGGCCAGGCCGGAAGTCAGCAGTACCGGCAGGTTGTACGGCGCGTGTGCGGTCTTGAGCGCCAGGTCCACACCGGTCAGGCCGCCCGGGAAATGGATATCGGAAAACAGCACATCCACGCGCGGATCGCTTTCGATCAAGGTCAAGGCTTCCTCGACCGAGCCGGCGCTGCGGCAGGTGAAACCATAGCTCTCCAGCACAAGGCAGCTGAGCTGTCGGGTTCCGTCGCCGTCTTCGACAACGAAGACAACCGGCCGTTCCTTGTTCTGTGGCATGAGCTGGTCTCGTAAGGCAGGCCACATTCTCAGCGATGCGGCAGTGAACCCTCTGTCAACGCAAACCTCGCCGTATGGTTACCAGCCGAACGGGCCTGGACCATAGCCGCCGGGTGCATAACGCGGGCCAAAGATGGAGCCCTCACCACGTCCGACACTGATGCTGACGCCAATCTGGTGCGCCTTGCCGTCGTCGTCGTAATAGGTCTTGCAGGAATTCAAATTCACCGCCTGCCAGTTGCTGTTGCCGCCGCGGCTGGAATAGCCCAGGCCGGTTTCGACAGCACCATGCAGCTTGCCCTGGCATTGCTCGGCGCGCTCGGCAGCGATGGAGGCTGCACTTGGCCGGGCCAGTGCCGGCTTGGGGCCGCTCTTGTCGCCGTAGAAGGTGCCCGGCGGGTCGTTGCTGTATTCCGGGTCGGAGCGGAGCTGCACCGGGGCTTGCGGAAGGCTCAGGTCCAGCGAACGTGCGGTCGCCGTGTCGGGATTGCCGTCGCTGGCTTGGGCCGACGCACTTCCAGCGGCGGCGCTGCCGGCGGCAAACAGAGTGACCAGGACAAGCAGGCTGCGTTTCATCTGTTGGACTCTACGAAGAGGGGCTGGCAGCGCGTGCCAGCTCGCTGTGTGAAACTAGCAACGGCTGATTGAATGCGCGCTGTCGATCTTGCGGATTTTTGTGCCGTCTGCGGTGTTGTGTTGACACACGCTGCTGCATCAGCCCTGTTCGCGCACGATCTCGATCAATTGCGCGCCGTAGCGCGCCAGCTTGCCGCCGCCGATGCCGCCCACCCGCGAGAGCGCATCGATGCTGGTTGGCCGTTGTTCGGCGATGTTGCGCAAGGTGCTGTCATGGAAGATCACGAAGGCCGGCACGTTCTGTTCCTTGGCCAGATCCGCGCGCAAGCCGCGCAAGGCATTGAACAGCGCCAGATCCTGCGGCTGCACCGGCAGGCCGGTGCGCTGCGCGCTACGCTCGCGCCCGGCAGCCGGGTTTTCGCGGCGCATCATGACCTGGCGCTCGCCCTTGAGCACCTGGCGGCTGGCATCGGTGAGGCGTAAGCCGCCGTGACCTTCGCTATCGACTTCCAGCAGGCTGGCGGCCACCAGTTGGCGAAACACGCCGCGCCAGGTACGTTCGTCCAGATCGCGGCCGATGCCGTAGGTGCTGAGCTGGTCGTGCCCCAGCTGTTTGATACGCTCGTTTTCGCTACCGCGCAGGATGTCGATCAGATGGCCCACGCCAAAGCGCTGCCCGCTGCGGTAGACGCAACTGAGCGCCTTCTGCGAGGCCACCGTGGCGTCCCAGGCGGCGGCCGGGGTCAGGCAGTTGTCGCAGTTGCCGCAGGGTTTGGGATAGGTCTCGCCGAAGCCGGCCAGCAGCACCTGGCGGCGGCATTGCATCGATTCGCAATAGCCCAGCAGGTGGTCGAGCTTGGCGCGCTCCAGACGCTTGCGCTCTTCGGCCGCTTCGCCCTGCTCGATCATCTGCTTGAGCAGCACCACATCGCCCAGGCCGTAGCACAGCCAGGCCTCGGCGGGATCGCCGTCGCGGCCGGCGCGTCCGGTTTCCTGGTAGTAGCCCTCAAGCGATTTGGGCAGATCCACGTGCGCCACGAAGCGCACGTCCGGCTTGTCGATGCCCATGCCGAAAGCGATCGTGGCGGCCATGATGATGCCGTCCTCGCGCAGGAAGCGGCGCTGGTTTTCTGCGCGTACCTCTGCCGGCAGGCCGGCGTGATAGGGCAGTGCATTGAAGCCTTGCGCGCACAGTTGCTGCGCGGTTTCTTCCACCTTGCGCCGCGACATCGCATAGACGATGCCGGCCGAGCCACGATGACGGCCCAGGAATTCCTGCAGCTGTTTGCGCGCATTGTCCTTCTGCACCACCGTGTAGCGGATGTTGGGGCGGTCGAAGGAACTGACGAAGTGGCGCGCGTCTACCAGATCCAGGCGCTCTGCGATCTCGCGCTGGGTCGGCGGGTCGGCGGTGGCCGTCAACGCCATGCGCGGTACATGCGGCCAGCGCTCGTGCAGTACGGTGAGCTGGCGGTATTCCGGGCGGAAATCGTGACCCCATTGCGAGACGCAATGCGCTTCGTCGATGGCGAATAGCGCAATGCGGCTACGTTCCAGCAATGAAAGGAAGCGCTGGGTCAGCAGGCGCTCCGGCGCAACGTAGAGCAGATCCAGGTCGCCGGACAGCAGGGCGCGTTCCACGCGCTGGGCGTTTTCTGCATCCAGGGTGGAATTGAGGAACTCGGCGCGCACGCCGAGCTGGCGCAGGGCCTCGACCTGATCCTGCATCAGCGCGATCAGCGGCGAGACCACGATGCCGATGCCGTCGCGTAGCAGCGCCGGCACTTGGTAGCACAGCGATTTGCCGCCACCGGTGGGCATGAGGACCAGGGCATCGTTGCCGGCAGCGACGTGTTCGACAATGGCCTGCTGCGGGCCGCGGAAGTCGTCGTAGCCAAAGACGCGGCTGAGCAGTTCGTGGGCGGGGGAAGACATCCGCCTAGGATACCGTGCGGGTCAAGCCCTGGCCGGGGTGTTGCTGGGTGGAGTTGCGCGAAGCCGCATCAGGGATTGCCGTGATGTGGATGTTGGGTTGACCAGTGATGCGTGAGGAGTTGGGAGCAGGAGTTGCACGAGGCTTCGCTGCGTACTCACCCAAACCCCCGCTCCGCGCCCCGGCCTGCGCTTGCGGCGCGGGCGCGCCGAGGCAAGCGCGCCAGTGGCGCGCAAGCTGTGCCTTCTCGCCCCGGCGGGAGAGGGGCTCAAAGACTTTCGATATGCGTGGCCCGGCAAAGGAATGCTGAGTACTGCACAGCCCGTGCTCTATGCGCTCTATCGCAGTGAACATGACACCAAGAGCCCCCTGAGTTAGGGGGCGCGCCGAAGGCGCGGGGTGTGGCAGGCAATTGAGCAGGGGCCCACGGTTTCGCAACTGCGAAACCTTGGGCAAACCCGAAGGGGCGAAGCCCAGAGGGTTTACTGCAACAGCGAGCGCAGCATCCAGGCGTACTTCTCGTGGGTCTGCAGGCGCTGGGTCAGCAGGTCCACGGTCGGGTCGTCGCCGGCGTCGTCGGCGGTGCCCAGCACCTTGCGTGCGGTGCGGCAGACCGCTTCGTTGCCGCTGACCAGCTGGCGCACCATTTCACGCCAGTCGGCGCTGTCGCTCAGGCCCGGCTCTTCCGGGATCGAGGTCAGCGCGACGAATTCGCGGTACGAGCCCGGAGCGTTGTAGCCCAGGGCGCGGATGCGCTCGGCCACCTCGTCCAGCGCCGCCCACTGCTCGGTGTACTGGGTTTCGAACATGGTGTGCAGCGAGTTGAACATCGACCCGGTGACGTTCCAGTGGAAGTTGTGGGTCTTCAGATACAAGGTGAAGGCGTCAGCCATGTAGCGGGCCAGACCGTCGGAGATCTGCTTGCGATCACTGTCCTTGATCCCGATATCGATATGCGGCGCCGATGCAGCAGCGACCGGCAGGGCGTCGCTGACGACGACGGGCTTGTTGGCGTTCTTTTTCTTGGACATGGGATGGTCCTTGCGGGGTTGATGTCTTAGGGAACTGATATGGCGTCACAATAGACAGGCTAAAGGATCAAACGTCATTCAATTTTTCACATTTTTCCATCAATGAGCGCTATCGACTCCACCCTTGCCGACACCTTGCGTGAGCGCCGCCGTGCCGTGGATGGCGCGATGAGCCGCGACCGTGGCCGCTTGCTGGGCCTATGGTCGCGCTGGCAGGGCAAGCCAGGCAACCCGCAGGTGCGCGATGCGTTCGAGCAGGCACTGGCGGCATCGCAGGCGCAACGCCAGGCACGGGCCGAGCAGCAGCCGGCCATCACGCTGGACGACCAGTTGCCGATTGCGCGCGAGGCCGAGCGCATCATCGCGCTGATCCGCGACCATCAGGTGGTGGTCATCGCCGGCGAAACAGGCTCGGGCAAGACCACCCAGCTGCCCAAGCTGTGCCTGGCGGCCGGACGCGGAGCCGCCGGAATGATCGGCTGCACCCAACCACGCCGGATCGCCGCGCGCGCGGTGGCCGCGCGCGTGGCCGACGAGCTGAAGACGCCGTTGGGCACCACGGTGGGCTTCCAGGTGCGCTTCACCGATCGCGTCAGCGATCAGTCGCGCATCAAGTTCATGACCGACGGCATCCTGCTGGCGGAAATCGCCAGCGACCGTTGGCTGTCGTCCTACGACACCATCATCGTGGACGAGGCGCACGAGCGCAGCCTCAATATCGATTTCTTGCTGGGCTATCTCAAGCAGTTGCTGCACAAGCGCTCCGATCTCAAGTTGATCGTCACCTCGGCCACCATCGACACCGAGCGCTTTGCGCAGCACTTCGACAACGCGCCGGTGATCAGCGTGGAAGGCCGCACCTTCCCGGTCGAGGTGCGTTATCGCCCGCTGGAAGGCGATACGGGCGACGGCGACGAGGGAGAACACGGCAGCGGCCGCGACGGCGAGCGCAGTGTCAACGATGCGATCGTGGCGGCCATCGATGAGATCACCCGCATCGACCCGCGCGGCGATGTGCTGATGTTCCTGCCGGGCGAGCGCGAGATTCGCGATGCGCACCAGTCGCTGGAACGGCGCAAATACCGCGAAACCGAAGTGGTGCCGCTGTATGCGCGGCTGTCGGCAGCCGATCAGGACCGCGTGTTCAACCCGGGCCCGCGCCGGCGCTTGGTACTGGCCACCAACGTGGCCGAAACGTCGCTGACGGTGCCGCGCATCCGGTATGTGGTGGACCCGGGGCTTGCCCGCGTCAAGCGCTACAGCCCGCGCCAGAAGCTGGACCGCCTGCATATCGAGCCGATCTCGCAGGCCAGCGCCAACCAGCGCATGGGCCGTTGCGGGCGTATTGCCGAAGGCATCTGCTACCGGCTGTATGCCGAAGCGGACTTTGCCGCGCGTCCGGCATTCACCGATCCGGAAATCCGACGTTCCTCGTTGTCCGGGGTGATCTTGCGCATGCTGCAGCTGGGGCTGGGCAGGATCGAAGACTTCCCGTTTCTGGAAGCACCCGACGAACGTGCGGTGGCCGATGGTTGGCAACAGCTACTGGAGCTGGGCGCCATCGATACGCAGCGGCGTCTGACCGCGACCGGCCGCCAGATGGCGCGCCTGCCGGTGGACGTCAAGCTGGCGCGCATGCTGGTGGCCGCGCAGCAACATGGGTGCTTGCGCGAGATGATCATCATCGCCGCATTCCTGGGCATCCAGGATCCGCGCGAGCGCCCGCCGGAGGCGCGCGAAGCGGCCGATAACGCGCATGCGCTGTTTGCCGATGCGCGCTCTGAATTCGTCGGCATCCTGCGCTTGTGGGATGCGTACCGGCAGGTGCATGAAGATCTTACCCAGTCCAAGCTGCGCGACTGGTGCAACCGGCATTTCCTCGGGTTCTTGCGCATGCGCGAGTGGCGCGAGCTGCATCGGCAGCTGCGGTTGCTGTGCGAAGAACTGGGCTGGAGCGAAGAGCCGGCCAACGCGATGCTGGCGCCACTGCTGGCCGGTGCCAGTGCGCCCGCCCGCGAAGACGGCCACAACGCCAACCGACCCACGCGTGGCCAGCTGCACCGTGCCGCGCGACTGGCGCGCGAAGGCAAGCCCGATCCCAACGCAGCGCCTGCGACACCCGCGCCGGCTGCAGTGAACCAGCCGGCCGAAGCTGCCGAAGCATCGGCCCGTAGCAGCGAACGCGAACGTGCGGCGGCCTATCAGGCGCTGCACCGCGCGCTGTTGGCGGGGCTGCCGACCCAGATCGGCCACCGCACGGAAAAGGGCGACTATCTGGCCGCGCGGCAACGCCGCTTCGTGCCGTTCCCGGGTTCGGCGCTGGCGCGCAAACCGCCGCCGTGGATTCTGGCCGCCACGTTGCTGGACACGCAGAAAGTGTGGGGCATGACCAATGCCGCGATCGAGCCGGATTGGGCCATCGCCGAGCTGCCGCATCTGCTGGCGCGCAAGCATTTCGATGCGCACTGGTCGCGTGCGCAGGGGCAGGTCGTTGCTTCGGAACAGATCAGCCTGTTCGGGCTGGTGCTGGCGCCGAAAAAGCCAGTGCATTTCGGCAAGATCGATCCGGCCGCAGCGCATGACCTGTTCGTGCGCCAAGGCTTGGTGACCGGCGAAATCAATACGCGGGCCGCATTCGTGGCCGATAACCTCAAAGTGCTCGAGCAGGCACGCGAAGAAGAGGCCAAGTTGCGTCGCGCCGGTATCGTTGCCGACGAAGGCTGGCAGGCGCGCTGGTATCTGGATCGCATTCCTGCCGAGCTGCATTCGGCCAGCGGCTTGGATGCGTGGTGGAAGACCTTGCCGCCGGACAAACGCCGCAGCCTGCATTGGTCGTTGAACGATCTGCTGCCGGGCGAAGGCAGCGAAGCCGATCGCTTTCCGAAGTATTTCCCGCTTGGCGATGCGCGCCTGCCGTTGCACTACCGTTTCGAGCCGGGTGCCGTCGACGACGGCGTGACCCTGGATGTGCCATTGCACTTGCTCAATGCGCTGGATCCTTCGCGCCTGTCGTGGCTGGCGCCGGGATTCGTTGCCGACAAGGCGTCTGCGTTGATTCGTAGCCTGCCCAAGGCGCAACGCCGCAACTACGTGCCGGCACCGGATTTCGGGCGCGCGTTCTACGAGGCCTACAGTGTGGCCTCGGCCGACGATATCCGTGGCGAGCTGGCGCGCTTTCTGACCAAGGCCACCGGGACGCAGGTCACCGCGCTGGATTTCGATGAGCAGGCGTTAGACACGCATCTGCTGATGAACCTGCGCCTGCGCGACGACGACGGCAAGGTGTTGGCCGAGTCGCGCGATCTGAACGGACTGCGGGCGCGCTTCGGCGAGCGTGCCGGGCAGGCATTCGCCGCGCGGGCCGGACGCGCGCTGGCCGCCGAGGGCCTGCGCGATTTTCCGAGCGCGCCGATTCCCGAGCAGGTGGCAGGCGAGGCCGGTGTGCCGGCGTACCCGGCGCTGGTGGATCAGGGCGACAACGCGGCGCTGCGCATCTTCGCCGACCGCAACGACGCTGCGCGGGCGCATCCGCGCGGCGTGCGGCGCTTGCTGGAAATTGCATTGGCCGACAAGATCAAACAGGCACGCAAGCAACTGCCGGTGTCGCCCAAGACCGGGCTGCTGTATGCGGCGATCGAATCACAGGAACGCTTGCGTGGCGATCTGGTCGATGCGGCGCTCAACGCCGTGCTGGCCGATGGCCTGGGCGCCATTCGCGACCCCGGCGCATTTGCGCAGCGCCGAGACGATGCGAGCAAGCGGCTGTTCGGCGAAGCGATGGAGCGCTTGAAGCTGGCCGAAAGCATCCTGGGCGCCGTGGCCGAACTCAAGCCACTGTTGGAAGCACCGTTGATGGGCTGGGCACGCGGCAATCTGGATGACATGGAGCAGCAATTGCGCGCGCTGGTGCATGCAGGCTTCCTGCGCGACACCCCGGCCGACGCATTGGCCAATTATCCGCGCTACCTCAGGGCGATGATCCTGCGCACCGAACGCGCAAAGCGCGATCCTGCGCGCGACCAGGCGCGCATGCTCGAGCTCAAACCGTTCGTGGATGCAGTGGAAGAGGCCGCCGCGCGCGGTTTGCAAAACCGCCAAGAGTGGCAGGCGCTGCGTTGGGATCTGGAAGAGCTGCGCGTGTCGGTATTTGCGCAGGAGCTGGGTGCAAAATCCGGCGTTTCGGCGAAGAAACTGTCGCAACGGGTGGCTGCATTGCGCAGCTGAGGCCTGATGCAAGGCTGCGCATCCGACACGGGCCGCGCGCATCTCACAACCCGCGCGGCGTCCGTCTTAGAAGCTGAGAGCTGCTAACAGACGTCGCGAGCAGGCGCCAGGCGGGCGGGACGGCGCACAGGAACCGGCATGTGTAAGTGGTAGATGCCGATTCTGGGCACCGGCCGCGCCCACCCGGCGGTGAGCGCAGTCGTGTTGCTGGCTACGCTAGAACTTCAGGTGCAGGCTGGCCATGTAGCGGCGTCCGCTCTTGTAGCGACCGGCCAGGTGGTCCTTGTCACCCAGATACTGCAGGTATTGCTCGTCCAGCAGGTTCTGCGCATCGACCTGCAGCGACCAGTTCGGGCTGAAGGCATAGCCGATGCTGGCGCCGAGTTCGGCGTAATCGTCCACGCTTGCCGGTGCCGCACCGGCCACATAACCGCCGGCCAGGTAGCTGTCGCGCCAGTTGTAGGTCAGCCGCGCATTGAGCGGGCCTTTTTCGTAGTAGGGGCTGAAGGCGAGGCTGTTGCGCGACTGGTAGGGCAGGGCATCGCCGGTGTTGTTTTCGCCAGCGGCATAGGTGTAGTTGGCGGTCAGGCCGAAGCCGCTGTCGCCGAACGGTTGCTGGAAGGAGATGTTGAAGCCCTTGACCTTGCCATCGCCGGCATTGCGCGGCCGTTGAATGCTGTAGTCGCAATAGCCATCGGCCGTGCAGCCGTTGCTGCCCACCAACTGCGCCCAGCTTTGCGGTGCGGTATCGCGCAATGCGTTGTACTGGCGCTCCACGCTGGCGCTGGTGTCGATGTAGTTGTCGATCTTCTTGTAGAACACCGACCACGCCACCACTGCTTGCTGCGCAAAATAATATTCGGCAGAGAGATTGAAGTTCCAGGATTCGTACGGAGACAGGTCTGCATTGCCGCCGCTGCCGGTCAACGTGGTGTCGTTGAGGAAGGTGTTGTTGACCATCTGGTTGTAAGGTGCCCAGGCGATGACCTTGGCCGCAGCGAAGCGGAATACCCAGTCGTCGCTGGTGTCGTACGACAGCGTCAGCGAAGGCAGCAGAAAGTCTTCCTTGCGGGTGCGGGTCTGCCACAGGCTGCCGGCGTCGGCGAGGGAGGGCGTGCCGCTGTAGACGAAGCCGCTGCCTTCGGTCTTGGAATCCACGTAGCGCACGCCAAGATTGCCGCGCAGACCGCCACTGGAAAAATTCAGCTGCGCATAGGCTGCGTTGTTGGTCTGCTCCAGCGCCCAGCTGTTGTTGAGGTAGCTGGCCGGATCCGGTGCGCTGTAATCGACCGGGCTGTTGCGGATCCAGTTAAGCACGTTGTTGCGACCTGCCTGTATGTGCCGGCCGTGATCGGGATAGAACCCCTGCAGATCGGTGAGCCCGATCGTGCCCACATCGGCCAGGGTGCCGGGGGTGACGCCGCCATAGACATTGAGCTCGAAGCGCTCGTCGTGCTTGCCGTGGCGCACGCCCAGCAACAATTGATTGAACACGCTGTCGAACTGCAGATTCAAATCCAGCTGGCCATACGCGTCCTTGCTTTCGGTAGAGAAGATGCCGTTGTTGCCGAACCAGCCGCCGGCCGAACCCCAATTGGCCGGGTTACGTGCCGCTACCGAATCGTCGAAACGGATGCCGCGGCGGGTGTCCCAGCTGAAGCCGCCGTTGTAGAACGGCTCGATGAAGTATTGCGAGAGATCTTTGTTCTCGGACTTGCTCCGGCCCACCTGTCCGTTCAAGCCCCAACCCTCGCCGCGGAAGGCGCCGCGCAGGTCCAGTCCTTTGGTCGTCACCTCCGATTCGCGCACGTTGTTGTCGTAGATCACCGTACCGCCGAGCGGGAGGGCATTGGCGCTGGAGTGGCCACTGGTGACCACACCGTTACGGACGCCGCCAAGTTGGTCCACCGCCGCCACCGTGCCGGCATTCCAGGTCAAAAAGCTGTACATCGACTGGTTGTAGTTGTCGAAGTTCTCGTTGATGTACAGGCCGCTCAGATTGAACTCCAGCGCTTCACTGGGCTTGAGTTGCAGGTTGACCACGGCGCTGTCGCGCTCGCGATCCTGCTGGAACCAGGCAGCGTTGATCGAGTTGGGCACATCCGCATCGGCAGGCACGCCGCCTGCGGCATTGGCGAAGGTGCTGGCCGGTACGTAGCCGAAGACCTCCATGCCGCGGCGGTCCACGCGTTCTTCGTAATGTTGCGCCGAGACCGCAATGCCGAAGGTCTCGGCTGCGTTCTTCCAGCTGTAGAGCAGTGCCGCGTTGGGTTTGCCCTGGCTGGCCTGGTCGCTGTAGCTGTAGCCGATGGATGCAGCCACTTCGTTGACTTTCAGATCCAGCGGCTGCCGCGTATGCATCAGCACCGTGCCACCGAGGCTGCCTTCGGTCAGGCGCGCTTCGGAGGATTTGAGGATTTCCGCACGGCCCAGGATCTGCGGGGCCAGCAGGGTGTAATCGAAACCGCGGCTGGGTTGTTCGCCGTAGAGCCAGATCGCCTGCGCGACCGGATGCCCGTCCAGAAACGACAGATTGAGGCTGGGGTCGGTGCCGTCGATACTCACGCGCTCGCCTTGCCCGAAGCGTCTGTCCAACGTCACGCCGGGAATCTGCGAGAGCGCTTCGGCCACGTTGGTGCTCGGGAATTTGCCGATGTCTTCGGCGGTGATCGCCTCGGAGATGCCGGTGTTGTTGCGTTTGGTATCGAGCGATTTTTCCAGGCTGGCGCGGATGCCGACCACCTGGACGGCATCCAGGTCGGTGGCTTGCGTACCAGCGCTGTCCTGGGCTTGCGCAGCGAATGCCAGCGATAGTGCAATGGCGCTGGACAGCAGGGTAGTGCTGTATTTCATGATGTCTCTCCTCATCACGCACAGGGATGGACGGCGGGCTGCCGCTCGCCGGATGCGGGGTCTTGCAGACGCGCGCTCGGGGTAGAACGCGTGGTATCGCTTACGACAGGTCGGTGTGGTGCTGCAGATACCAGTTGGCCGCGCCGAGCACGCCCAGTTGCCCGTGCTCGACCAATTTGACCGGAATGCGTTCGAGCACAGCGCGCATGTTTCCCTTGTCCAGGAAGCGCTCGGCAAAGGCGCTGCCAGCCAGGAACTGGCCGATCGTCGGCAGGAAGCCCCCGGCCAGATAGATGCCACCGGCAGCGCCGTAGGCCAACGCCATGTCGCCGACCGCGCTCCCCAGCAGGCCGCAAAAAATCTCCAGGCACTCGCGCGCAAGCGCATCGTCTTCGTGCAGCGCTGCGTGCGTCACGGCGGCGGGCAGACGATGACGCCGCGTTGCGCCATGCAGCTCGCACACCGCATCGTAGAGATGCCGTAATCCCGGGCCGGAGAGCACGTGCTCGAGCGGCAAATAGTGCCGGTCACGTAACAGGCATTGCAGCACGGCGTACTCGCGCGGGTGGGTGCTGGCCAGCGCGACCTGGCCGGCTTCGGTGGCCAGCACGATCGCGCGTGGCTTGGCATCGATCCACAGTGCTGCACCCAGACCGGTCCCGGGGCCGACCACCAGAATCGGCCCGTTGGCGCGCGCATGGCGCGGTGTCGGCCCGCTCAGCTGCAGCACGGCGCGTTGTTCCATCTGCGGCGCTGCGTAGGCCACCGCCTCGAAATCGTTGACCAGGTGCACGTTGCGCACTGCCAGTGCAGCACCGATGCGGCTGGGTGAAATCGTCCATGGCAGGTTGTTGCTGATGAAGCTGCCATCGTCCAGCGCCACGCCGGCGCTGGCGATGACCACCGCATCGACGCCGCGCCGCTGGTGCAGGAAATCCTCGAGGATGGCCTGGAGACTGGCGTGCTCGGCGCAGCGATAGGTGCGGTAATGCGAAAGCTCGATGGCTGCATCGCGCGCCTGCAGCATGTGCCCGACACGCACATGCGTGCCGCCGACATCGGCAGCGATGAAGCTGATGGCAACGGGGACATCGGGCGAGGCAGAGGCGTAAGCGGAACGCGAAATCGCAGCCACATTCAGTCCTTTGGTCCGTCTGACCGGCCGATGCCGTCAGCGAGTAGGGGCCTGTTTAGGAGTTGGTGACAACGATGTCAATGGATCAGCCGGGTTGGATCGATCTTGGTGGCGTACTCAAGTGCAAAAACGTGCGCTTCGGGGTTGTCTGTGCGGACTTCGTTGCGCAAATTGGACAAATGCGTCCAACGTGGCGCAGTGGTTGGTGAAGCGGACTCGGCAAGCCGGCGCGTGGCGCCCAGCTGCCCACCAGGTGCTTCAGTTGGCTATCGCCCCACCCACCCTGTTTCAAGGACTGCGTCAGGGCCCTGCGCCACCGCTGGTCACGCCAGGCAACGTGCTGCAGGCCGCGTTATCGGTGGGCGGTGCCTGGGTGGGGTAACGCTGCTTGCCGAGTACATAGGCCTGGCTGGTGGCAACGAATCCATCCGCGTAAGTGGCTTCCACGAAATACGCGCTCCAGCCGTTCTCTGGAATCTGCACCGGTACCGAGACCGTGCCGCCGTCGGCAAGCGCAATCGGCGTGGCGCTGTAGCGTATGCCGCAGGCGTAGCGGAAATCGCGCGCCTGTGGATTATGTGCACTCCACAGCTGCACCTGCGTTGGCCGCTCGGAGGAGCGGAAGCGGATCTGCGGCGCTTCGCTGGTACGCAACACACCGCTCACTTGCGGTAACGGGCGCTGCTGCTGCAGGCGCGTGATGAACGGCGCCAGGGTATCGACGACGGAGGCGCGAATGTTGTGCGCACTATTGGGCAGGACGCGCAGCGCCTTGCTGCCGGGCAGCGCGTCATAGAAGAACCGGGTGTTGTCCGGCAAAAAGAAGTCGTCGCCGCTGGCATTGACGATGTACTTGGGCACCGCCAGCCGTGTGCGGTACGGCGTGTGCAAATAGCTCAGCGGATCTTGCAGCTGCACCAATTGCGCGAAAGCCGGGGTCTGCAGTTGTGTGGTGATGCCCTGCTTTGCATAGGCGTCGAAAGCAATCGGCCAGTTGCCGCCATAGGTGCGGGACATATGCTCCAGCACCGCCGGCATGTTGAGGATGTCGATCACCAATGGCGCCACCGCCTCCACGCGCCGGTCGGCGATGGTGGCATGCCAGCTGGCCCACCCGCGTTTGGAGGCGCCGGCAAGCACGAAGCGGTGGATTCGCAGTGGGGCCAGTTCGCGCTCGGCCAGGCTCATGGTGCGCGCAATCGCGGCCGCCATCGGTACGTGCAGCGGCAGTGTCTTGCGCTGCTGCGGCGCCTTGAGAAACAGCGACCAACTATAGGCCACGCTGTCGTCTTCGCGGCGTGGGATGGTATCGCCCTGGTAGCTCAACGCCTGGTTGGGAATGTCGCTGAGCGCGATCACCACCGTGTGGGTGCGTTGCGCCAACGCCGCCAGCGCCTCGGGCGCCAACTCGCTGGCCTGCTGCGCCGTATTGCCATCCACCGGATGACGCGTACCGTTGGTTGAGATCAATACCGCGCGCGTGGGCAAGGCCTCTTTCGGCACATAGATCGCCACGTCATGCTGCCAGCGCGACGGCGTGACCAGTCCCTCTGGCGACCAGTCCTGCGAGGTCAGCAGGTAGTCGCGCCGCTCGACACCGGCAACGCTGCTGGTGCCAACGCGCGTATAGGTCAACGGTTGTCGTTCGATGGCATCGCGGTAACACACCAAGGATTGCCCGAAGCCAACCTCCGGTGCATTCGCGCAGCGCTCTGCCGGCGACGCAGCAGAAGCGAGTGAGTCAGCGGACGCGATGCCGGAAAACAGTGTCAGTGACGATAGCAGTACCAGGCTGCAATAGGTCATCGAGCGCATGCAGGTTCTCCAGAGACCGTGCGTGTGGCCAGCGCTTGCCGCGCCAATCGCATGGGAAGCGTGGTCAGCAGTCGCGTCAGCGACGGGGTGGGGCGCGCGGTGTGTGCAGGAGTGTACGCGTGGTCGCTATCGGTAAGGAGGGCGGCGCTTCTCGCTACCGGCAATGGGCTGTGTCTGCGCGATGCGGAGTACGATGATTCGGCGCGCCACGTCAGCTGCGCCTAGAGGGGTCGCACCTAGGTTTGCGCTCTGTCTGCCGGCACCAGCGTTGCCTTGCGCATGCGCTGCTCTGCAGTGAGCGGCATCCCGCGGGCGAAGTGCAGCGGCTGCAGTTGCGATCTTGCATGCGCAACGCCCAGCGGCGGGATTCGCGTGGCGCCTGCCGATGCCAAGCGCGGCGACCGTCTTCGGCAGCCGCGAAAGCGTGGCGGATGCGCTACTTGATCCGCCGCACCTTTGCAGGGGTGTTGTAACCCTCGATCTGCAGATACCACACGCCGACCAGACCCGGCTTGATCTTGACCTTGGGTGCATCCTTGCGCACCGCGGACAGGCTGGCCGTATCGGTTTGTTCCCACTCCTGACCATTCGCCAGCGTGTAGACGCGGCCCTTCGAAAAGCCCTTGAATTCGCCGAGCATCGTGCTCTCGATCGGCTCCTTGCTGCCGAAGTCGAAGAAGCCGCGGTTCTTGACGATCACTTCCTGACGGCCGGCTTCCTTGGCCTGTTCGACCACCACTGCGGCCTCTTTGGCGACCTTGCCCTGTAGCCAATCGTTGAGCGCAGCCAGTTCGCTGGCATTGAGCTTGTCCAGGCCGGCGGCCTTGAACTGTTCGGCACTCATTTGCGACTGCAGGTCGCCTTGCACCGCGCGTTGCGCCAGGGCGGGGGCGGCATGCAACGCCAAGGTCAGGCAAACCAGCAAGGGAATGCGGCGCGCGAGCGACATGGAAGCCATCCGAAGAAGAAGAGGGGGCTAGTGTAGACGCTGTTGACGCACGCCGGCGCTGCCTATTCCAGCATGTCCGCAGCGGCTGGTGCTAGGCGTTCGGGGCGGCGGTAGACGAAGGCCGGTGCCGGCGATGCCGACTCCTGCTCGGCGGCTGCGCGCACCTGCGCATGGATGGGCGAACGCTCGCAGACCGGGTCCAGCGTGGCGGCATCGCCGCTGAGCGCCAGTGCCTGACAGCGGCAGCCACCCCAATCGATCTCGCGCTTGGGGCAGCCCTGGCACACCTCCGGCATCCATGCGGTGCCGCGAAAGCGCACGAACGCCTCGCCGTTGTTCCAGATGTCGGCCAGCGAGCGCTCGCGCAGATTATCAAAGCGCATGCCCTCGATGGTCTCGGCGGCATGGCAGGGCAGCACATCGCCGCGCGGAGAAATATTGACGAAACGCTGGCCCCAGCCACCCATGCAGGGTTTGGGCTGGCGCGCGTAGTAATCGGGCGTGACGAAATCGATCGCCAGGCGGTCGCCGAGCTGGCGACGTGCGGTTTCCACCGCGTCGATGGTGGCCAGCAGTTGCTCGCGGCTGGGCATCAGCGCAGCGCGGTTGCGCAGGCCCCAGCCGTAGTATTGGGTGTGCGCTACTTCGATGCGCTCGGCCTGCCACTCCAGCGCCAGCGCGATCATGCCGGGCACGCGCTCGGCGTTATGGCGGTGCAGTACCGCGTTGATCGTCAGCGGTAGGCCGCGTGCGCGGACCGCAGCGGCGAATTCGCGCTTCCTGGACAAGCTATTGCGGTAGCCGGCGATACGGTCGGCGCCGGCCGGGTCGACGTCCTGCACGCTCAGCTGCACATGTTCCAGCCCGGCCGCCTGCAGTTGGTCCAGCATCGGCTCGCCGCCAGCGACGCCGGAGGTGATCAGGTTGCTGTACAGCCCGAGCGCGCGCGCATGTGCGACCAGTTCGGGCAGGTCTTTGCGCAGCATCGGTTCGCCGCCGGAGAAATGCGCCTGCAGCACGCCCATGTCGGCGGCCTGCTGCAACAGCGAGCGCCAGCCTGCGGTGTCCATTTCCTCGCGCAGCGCGGCCAGCGCGATCGGGTTGGAGCAATACGGGCACGCCAACGGGCAGCGGTGGGTCAGCTCCAACAACACCGACAGCGGTGGCGGCGCGATGCTCATAGCCGCAGCAAACGTTTCTGATGCAGGGTATCGGTGAGTTCGATCACGTCCGCTTCGATTTGCGCTGCGTCCGCATCGAATTCTGCGGCCAGCTCCTGCGCGATCTGCGCCAGCGAGCGTGTGCCGTCGTAGCGCTGCGCGACCACCAAGGCGATGTCGTCCAGCTCGACCACGCGCTCGGGTGCGAGCAGCACCCACTGCTCGCGTGCGCGGTCTTGTTGCAGGCGCACGCCCGCCCGCAGCGCCGGCCGGCTATCGCGGGTAATGCCGCTCATGCTGCGACCCGGCTGGCGTCGCGGTCCGGCACGAAGGCATCCGGCCAGACGATGCCTGGCGCTACGTAGGCCACATGCAGTGCATCCAGCTGCGCCCACAGCACCGAGCACTTGAAATGCAACGCGGCCTTGACCAGCGCCTGTTTTTCGACCGTATCGGCATGCTGCTTGACGTAATCCAGCGCGAAATCCGAATCGCGTGGCGCCTCGGTCAGGCGATGCTCGAAATAGGCCAGCGCTTCGGACGAGACGAAGTCGTAATGCTTGAGCATGCCGGCCACGCGCTGGCCGATGATGTTGGGCGCGAACAATTCGGTCAGCGACGAGGCGATGGCTTCGAGCAGGCTTTTTTCGCGCACGAAGTGCAGGTACGCCTGCACCGCAAAGCGCGTTCCCGGCAGCAGCGCGCGCCCGGACTCCACCAGCGTGCGGTCCAGGCCGAGCGCGTCGGTGAGGTGTAGCCAGCGCGCGATGCCGCCATCGCTGGCGCTATTGCCGTCGTGGTCGAGAATGCGTTGCCGCCAGATCCGCCGCAGCGCCGGATCTTCCATGCGCGCCAGGATCGCCGCGTCCTTCAGCGGAATGCAGCGCTGGTACTCGAAGCGGTTCAACGCCCAGGCCTGTACCTGGCCTCGGTCGAGCTTGCCGTGGTGCAACAGCGCATGGAACGGATGCTGGTCGTGATACAGGCGCGCGCCGATGGCACGCAGGTCCGCTTCCAGTTGGTCGGGGCTGAGCAGGGCGGTCACAGGGCGATCTCCAGGCCGTCATGCGCAACCTCCCAACCGCTGGCGCGCGCGCTGGCGAACTCGGGCGAGAGGGTGTTGAGCACGGGATTGGTGGTGTTGAGATGGATGAAGATCTTGCGCGCCACGTTCAAGGGTGCGAACGCGGCGATGGTGCCATCGGGACCATCGATGCTCATGTGGCCCATGCGTTGGCCGGTCTTCTGGCTGATGCCCAGCTGCACCATCTCGTCGTCGCGCCACAACGTGCCGTCGAAGAACACCAGTTCGGCGTCCTGCAGGCGCGCACGCAAGGCGTCGGTCATCGCAGCGCAGCCTGGAATGTAATGCATGCGGCGGCGGCCATCGTCGATGGTAAGCCCGAGGGTTTCTTCATTGGACCCAGCCAGGTCGCCGCCGCTGCGCGATTCCATGAACAAGGGCACCTTGCCGGGCACCGAGAATGGCGTGAGCTGCAACCCGCACAGCGCCAGCGGTGTGTCCAGCGCGAACGGCTGCCGGCTCACGTAGTGCGGATTGACGGCGTCGAAGATGGGATTTTGCGCGAGCAGGTCCAACACGCGGCTGCTGGCATGCAATGAAAACCGCTGGCTTTCGCGCATCGAGAGCAGTCCGGCGATGTGGTCGATCTCGCCGCTGGTCAGCAGCACCGCCTCGATCGGCGAATGTCGCAGCCCGTGCTGCGGCCACAAGGCAGGTGTTGCAAGAATTTGTTGGCGGAAATCGGGAGAGGCATTGATAAGCACCCAGCGCTCGCCATCGGCACTGACCGCGATACTGGCCTGGGTACGACGCTGGGCACCGTCTGTTTGCTGCCACGCCCGCAGGCTTGCGGAGGTGTGGCAATTCCACTGCGGGTGCCCACCGCCGGCCGCCGATCCCAAGACGATGATGCGCATGGAGAACTGTGACCTAATCTGCCGGCAACTGCCGGTCATGCATCAAGAGGAAGGGCGGCAAGGTGCGCGTGAAACGTGCAGGATCAAAACTCGCCGGAGACGTAGCAGTTGATTTCGGCGCCACAATTGACTTCACGAACGAAAGGCTTCTTCCAGGTCTTCATACGGCTACCTCGCAGTTGGGGAAAACGTCGCTGGCTGCTGGATGCAACGCACGACGTCTTCCGAGCATAGGCAGGCGGTCTGGCGCAGTTGTAAAGCGGACGTAAAAAGGCGCGTCGGTCCCAACTTTCCTTTGCGGCGCCGTGTCGCTTTTCGCGCCTGGCGGTTACGAATCAAGACGTTGCCGGGTGAACCTGGCATAAGCGAGAGCGGCGTCTCGCATGGCGAGCGCCTCGGCAAAACGCGTTGTGGAGAAGGTGACGCGCACGTTACCGTAGTCGTCAGCCCCCTGCTGTTGCCCACCGCCGTGTCCACCGCTGTGACCAGTTTCTCATTTGATCGTCTGCAGGCGTTGCTGCAGCGTCCCGCCGTGGCCTCGATCGCGCCCGCAGTGCGCGATGCGCTGGCGCAGGCCTGGCAGGACCTGCCGCCCGCGCAGACCGATAACGTGCCGTGGGCATTGCTTGGCGACACCCTGGATGCATTGGCACTGCTGGCTGCCGACGAAGCCACCCTGATTGCGGCGTTGCTGTTCGATTTGCCTGCCTTGCGTGGCGCGATCGCGGGCCTGCCGTGGCAACCGGCGGAGCGGCGGGTGGCGGTGGAAGGTCTGCTGGACGGCCTGGACGCAGCCGATCAGGTCTGGGCGCTGCATGCCGGACGCGAGGCCGGGCGCAACAGCGAAGGGTTGCGACGTCTGCTGCTTTCCATCATCCACGACTTGCGCGTGGTGCCGATCCTGCTGGCACGGCAGCTGGCGCGCATGCGCGTGGCCGATCGCCTGAGCGAAGATGAGCGCCGCGCGCTGGCTCAGCTCACGCGCGACATCCACGCGCCGCTGGCCAACCGGCTGGGCATCTGGCAGGTGAAGTGGGAGCTGGAGGACCTGGCATTCCGGCATCTGGAGCCGGAGACCTATCGTCGCATCGCCCGTGAAGTGGACGAAACCCGCGTGGCGCGCGAGCGCTACCTGGAAGCGGTCAAGCGCACCTTGTCGGCAGCGCTTGCCCAGCAGGGCCTGCGCGCGGAGGTGAGCGGGCGGCCGAAGCACATCTACAGCATCTGGCGGAAGATGCAGAAAAAGCGTCTGTCGTTCGATCAGCTGTACGACATCCGTGCGGTGCGGGTCATGGTCGATGACGTGGCCGCCTGCTACGCCGCGTTGGGTGCGGTGCATTCGCTGTGGGCGCCGGTCCCGAGCGAGTTCGACGATTACATCGCCCGGCCCAAGGCCAACGACTACCGTTCGTTGCATACCGCGGTGGTCGGCCCGGAAGGGCGCACGATCGAAATCCAGATCCGTACCTTCGAAATGCACGCTCAGGCCGAACTCGGCGTGGCCGCGCACTGGAAATACAAGGAAGGCGGCAAGGGCGGCGAAAAGGCCTTCGACCGAAAGATTCTGTGGATGCGCCAGCTGCTGGAGCAGGTGCAGGAGGGCGAGCATGGCGAGCTGGCCGGCGCGCTGGATGCCGAGCTGATCGAAGACCGCGTGTACGCGCTGACCCCCAAGGGCGAGGTGATCGATCTGCCGCAAGGTGCCACGCCGCTGGATTTTGCATATCACGTGCACACCATGGTCGGGCATCGCTGCCGTGGCGCGCGCGTCAACGACCGCATCGTGCCGCTGACCTACCGGCTGCGCAGCGGCGACCGCGTGGAGATCATGACCGCCAAGGAAGCGGACCCGCGCCGCGATTGGCTGCTGGCCTCCAACGGCTTTCTGGCCAGCGGGCGCTCGCGCGACAAGGTGCGCGCCTGGTTCCATAAGCTGGACCGCGCGCGCAACGTGCAGGCGGGCAAGGACTTGCTTGATCGCGAGCTCAAGCGCCTGGGCCTGCAGCATGCGGATCTGAGCGTGGCCGCGCGCAAATTCCACGCCGAAAACATCGACGAGCTGTATATCCAGGTCGCCCTGGGCGATACCGGCCCGAACCAAGTCAGCCGTGCGTTGCTGGAGGCCGAGCGCGCCGCGTCCCAGCCGGCAGTACCGGCACCCCCGCGGCCGACCGCGCGGCGCGATGGGTTGGGGAAATCCAAATTCACCGTCGAGGGAGTGGGCAATTTGCTGGTGCAGTTGGCGCGTTGCTGCCAGCCGGTGGCCGGCGAGCCGATTGCCGGCTACCTCACTCGCGGCCGTGGCATCACCGTGCACCGCACCGACTGCGCGGCACTGGCGCGCCTGGCGGCCGCCCACCCGCAGCGCGTGTTGCCGGTGGAGTGGGGCAAGGCCGGCAGCGGCTACGAGGTGGATGTGCAGGTGCGCGCGGTGGACCGCCGCTGGCTGCTCAAGGACATCACCAACCTGATCGCCCAGGAAGACGCGCACGTGCTGGAAATCAACAGCGACAACGTTCGCGATACCGGCAGGGCGCAACTGCGGCTGCGCTTGAAGGTCAGCGATTACGGCCAGCTGTCCGGCCTGCTTGGCAAGCTGGATGCGCTGCCCGGGGTGAGCGAGGTGCGGCGGCTGGGCTGAGGACGCCGCGTACCTGGAAGGTGCGCCCCGGTGTGAAACACACAGCCCATGAGGGGCGAGAGCTGTGCTTGCCTGACGATTCCCGATTCCCGATTCCCGAAGAGCCCACGCCGCCTTCGCAACCTCCACCGCTACCATGATGCGGTGAACGCGTCCCCGTCAGGTCGCGCCAAGGATGGACGCCACCGTATGTCTTTGCTCCCGCGCTGGGCCAGATCGCCCCGCCTCTGGGCGCCACTGCGCAGCCGTGCGCTCTGGCGCGTGGTGTTGGCGCTGTGCGTCTGTCTGCTGCTCACCGTGGTCGTGCTGCGCAGGCCGCTGGCCGATTGGCTGTGGCCGGACACGCGCATCCAGCAATTGTTGCAGCGGGGCGATGCGGCCTTGGCGCGCGGCCAGCTCAGCGCCGCCAACGGCAGCGGTGCGCGGGAACTGTTCGCCGCCGCACTTGCACTGGACAGCGACCGTGGGGAAGCCCGGACCGGGCTGGCGCGGACCGGCGCTGCTGCGGTAGTGCAGGCACGTGCAGCGGTTGCAGCAGGCGATGTCGCAGCAGCGCAGCGCGCGCTGGCGCTGGCCACCGCCCTGGAGGCGCCGCAGGCGCAGATCGCCCCGGTTGCGGCGCGGCTGCGCGCGCTGCAGGCGCGTCGGGTCGGGCTGGATGCCTTATTGGCGCAGGCGGCGGCTGCCCAGCAGCAGGGCCGCCTGGACGGCACGCCGGAGAGTGCGTTGCCGCTCTACCAACGCATCCTGACCCTGGCGCCTGGCCGCACCGACGCACTGGAAGGCCGCGAAGACGCCTTGACCGATCTGTTGGCGCAGGCACGCCACGCACTGGCGCGCGATGAGCTCGGCGAGGCCTCGGCGCTGCTGGCCGCGGCCAAGCGTTACGACGCCGGGCATGTCGACATGCCGCTCACCGAAGGCCAGTACCACCGCGTGCTGGAGCAACGGCGTCAACGTGCGCAGGCCTTGCTGCGACGTGGTCGCCTGGCCCCGGCTGCGCGCGATTTCAACGCGGTGCTGGCCGCCGAACCGGACGATGGGGCCGCCCAGCGGGGCCGCGACCAGGTGGCGGACGAGTACGCCGCACAGGCCAGCCGGCAGGCGGCGGATTTCCACTTCGACGATGCGTTGCAATCCTTGGGTCAGGCGCAGCAATTGGCGCCGGGCGCCGCGTCGATCGTGCAGGCCGGGCAAGCGATTGCGCGCGCGCGCGACGCCCAGCGCGGCCCGGACGCGAGCCTGTCGCGGGGCACGCGCGAGCGCCGTCTGCGGGCATTGCTGCAGCGCGTTACCGATGCCCAAGCGCAGCAACACTGGATGACACCGCCCGGCGCCAGCGCCTACGACGCCGTGCGTGCCGCGCAGGCGCTGGCGCCGCGCGATCCGCGTGTGCTGCGGGCAGCGGCGCGCGTGGTACCGGCCAGCCAACGTTGTTTCGAGGACGAACTGCGCAACAACCGCCTGCGTGCCGCACGTGGGTGCCTGGATGCCTGGCAGGCGCTGACACCCAATGCCGATGCATTGGCCGGTGCGCGACGCCGCCTTGCACAGCGCTGGGTGGCGGTCGGGAGCGAGCGGCTGGGCCAGGAGGACGCAGCCTTCGCCCGCCGTGCGCAGGACGAGGCGCATCAGCTGGATCCGGGTTTGCCGGAACTGGCCGAATTCACGCGTCGGGTCAAGGCGGTGGCCGAACAGCGGTGAGCGGTTGCTGGTGATGTGGGCAACTTGGAAGCCCGCCGAGCGTGTGCAGTCCCACGGTCTAAGGTCCGTGTTGCATCAGGTACGGGCACAGTCCCACGCTCCAAGCCCCCATATTTGCATCAGATGCGATGCGTGCTGCAGACGCAGGTGGACCAAGCTGTGCAGCCTTCAACCAGCACGCGATACAAGCTGCGATGCACACTCCCTTCTTCCACCGGAGAAGGTGCTCCGAAGGGGCGGATGAGGGTACGTGCGCAGCCTCGCGATGCGGCGAAGGCGGATCAATCGCCAATCACTGCGTGTCCTGGGGCGTTTCGTGATGCAAACGATCCAGGCGCCAATCCCTAGCCGCCTGCTCACCCCGCAATAAACAACTCGCGTACCGTCGCCCGTGCTGCGTCCAGCGAAAAATGCTCGGCCACGTTGCGCAAGCCGTTATCGGCCAAGCGCTGCCACAACGTCGCATCTCGATACAGCCGCACGATTGCAGCGGCGAAGGCGTCCGCATCGTCGGCGACGCACACATCCTCGCCATCGCGCAGGTGCATGCCTTCCACCGCGCAGGTGGTGCCGACCACCGGCTGGCCGTGCGCCATGCTGAGATTGATCTTGCCTTTCACGCCCGCGCCAAAACGCAGCGGCGCCACCGCGATACGCGCGCTATCCATGAATGGAACCAGATCCGGAACGTGACCATGCAGCTGCACGCCGGGGCATTCGTCGGCCAACAATCGCAGGGCGTCGGGCAGGTCGGCACCGATGCAGTGGAAGACCACCTCGGGCAGCTGCGCACGGACCTGCGGAAAGATGTCACTGATGAACCACTGTACCGCATCCACATTCGGCGGATGACGAAAGCCGCCGACGAAGACCAGGTCGCGGCGCTGCGCGAAGCTGTGGCCGCTGCCGGCGACCTCATGCAGGTTGGACAGCAGGGCGGTGCGGATGTGTGGCGCATCCGCGCGCAACTGCGCCTGTTCTGCGGCAGACACCAGCAAGGTGACATCGGTGGCCGCCATGATCTCGAGCTCGCGCACGCGGGTGCGTTCTGCGCTACGCAGCAGATTGGCATCGCCGGCCAGCTCGGCACCGCGGCGTTCGCGCAGGTAATGCAGGTCGACGGTATCGAACAAGGTGCGCGCCTGGCGCGCATATTGCCTGAGCAACGGCAGGCAGGCATGCGCTACGTGGTGGCGCACCAGCAGCACCACCGCAAATCGCGCACCATGGCTGCGCAGCCAGCTGCCGATGCCTTCGAGAAACGGCGCGTACCAGACTTCGATACCGAGCTGCTGCAATGCCTGGGTGTGGCGCCCGGCGTGTTCGCGGCGTGTCGGCACGAAGACGACATGTGCGCCTTCTTCGCGCAGCAGTCGGATCAGGTTGAACTGCCGCAGCGAGCCTGAGTCGCGGTCCGGCTGCGGCACGCACTCGTCCAGGATCAAGACCTGTCGCTGGTGGCGGTGCAGCAGTGCCGGCCCGGGCAGCACTGGTTGCTGAACTTGTTTGCTGAGTTGCGGTGCCCATTTTTTGGCGAATTGCCTTTGATGCTCCGCAACCATTGATCCCGTTTTCGTCTCATTGGTTCGGTCATGCACCACAACGCTGGCCGGCTGCACCAGCACCTGATATCCGGCCGCGCGGACTGCAAACGCCAGATCGGTGTCTTCGTAATACGCCGGCATGTAGCGCCGGTCCAGCCCGCCCAGCGTGTGCAACAGCGCGCGCGGTAGCGCGATTGCCGCGCCCGAGCAGTAGTCCATCGCGCGTACATATGCATAACGTGGGTCTTCGGACGATTCAAAGCGGCCGTAGCTCCAGGCGCTGCCATCGCCGAAGACCACGCCGCCGGATTCCTGCAGGCGCCCGTCCGGATACACCAGTTGCGCGCCGACCAGGCCGGCGCCCGGATACTGGGCAAAGGTGTCGATCAACCGGTCCAGCCAGCCGGGCTGCGGAATGGTGTCGTTGTTGAGCAGCACCACGAAATCGCCGCGGGCCAGTGCGATGCCGTCGTTGCAGGCCGCGATGAAGCCGCCGTTGCTCGCACGCAGGTGATAGTGCAGACCGGCGATCTGCGGCAACTGTTCAGCGGTGGCGTCGCTGCTGCCGTCGTCCACGACGATGATTTCCACACTCAGCAGCGGCGGATGCGCCGCCAGCGCGCGCAGGCAGGCCAAGGTGTGCGCAATGTGGTTGTAGACCGGAATCACCACCGTCACCCGCGGGGTAGGGCTGTGCGGCAGCGCGAACGCCGCGAACGGGGCGGCCTGCGGCAGCCACAGCGGCGTGCCCAGGGCGACCGGGGGCGCCTGCGTGTGCACGCGAATGCGTTGCCAGGTGGCGCGCCAGCCGCGCGTGCGCATGCTGGCCACGCTGCGGTGGATCAGGCCGAGGACGCGATTGAACAGATAGCGCGCATCGGCCAAAGACATCGACATTGCGTTGGAACTCCAGCGTGGTGGGGCAGTGAAACGTGGCGAGCAGAGCGCGGGTCGAGGCAATCGTTGCATCTGCCAGCGCAGTGTGCGAGCCATGCCTGCTGCTGCCGAGAACACCTCGCGCCTGGCGAAGCGGCATCGGTCGTTTTGTTAGCCGCTCTTAACGGCCGACGGGCCGGCAGGTCACAGCCATGACAGCGCTGCGCTAGACTCGCCGCACTCTACATTCTCGCATTCCTGTGCCCCGACGCCACGACAACGACGCTCCCGACGATTTCGAGGACGACACCAACGCGCAAGGCTCCCGCTGGCAACGCAGACTCATCGTCTGGGGATTTGCCGCGTTCGCGCTGGCGCTCGGTTTCCTGATTCCCTATACGGTGTATCTGAACAAGCAGGTCACCCAGCGCTTTGGCGAACTGCGTTGGCAGATCCCCACCCGCGTGTACGGGCGGCCGCTGGTGCTCGTGCCGGGCAACGCACTGGATGCGGCCACGCTGAAGACCGAGCTGGACGCGGCGTCGTACCGCGACGACGGTCAGGCGAAGCTGGCCGGCACCTACCAGCAGGACGGCAGCCGCTTCACCATCGCCAGCCGCGGCTACATCGATGTGGATGGACGCGTGCCGGCGCGCCGTATCGAAGTCAGCCTGGCCGGTGGGCGCGTGGCCAGCCTGCGCGACGCCGGCGACCGCAAGGCGCTCAAGAGCGCACGCCTGGACCCGGCGCGCATCGCCACCCTGTACGGCCAGAAGCAGGAAGAACGCCGCCTGGTGCGCATGGAAGAAGTGCCCGAGCTGCTGGTCACCGGCCTGCAGGCGGTGGAAGACCGCGACTTCAACAGCCACCACGGCATCGACCTGAGCGGCATGGTGCGCGCGGCCTGGATCATGGCGCGCTCCGGCGGCCAGGTCCGCCAGGGCGCCAGCACCCTGACCCAGCAGTTGGCCCGTAGCGGCCTGCTCGGCATCGGAAAGGAACAGACGCTCACGCGCAAGTTCAACGAGATCCTGTACGCGGTGATCATGGAGGCGCGCTACGACAAGCGCACCATCCTGGAGGCCTATCTCAACCAGGTCTATCTGGGCCAGCGCGGCGGGCAGGCGATCCACGGCGTGTCGTCGGGCGCGGAACTGTGGTTCGGTCGCGAACTCAATTCGATGACCACCGAGCAGATCGCATTGTTGATCGGGCTGGTCAAGGGGCCGTCGTACTACGACCCGCGGCGCAACCCGGAACGCGCGCTGGACCGACGCAATTTCGTGCTCGGCAAGCTGCACGAAAACAATCTGATCAACGACGCCGAATACAAGCGCGCGCTGGCTGCGCCGTTGGGCGTGCCGATCGAGCCTGGCCTGGTCGCTGCCAACCGTTTTCCGGCGTATGTGGACCTGGTGCGGCGCCAGCTGGCGCACGACTATCCGGAAGGCGTGCTGCAGGGCGCCGGCATGAGCGTGCTTACCGGCATGTCGCCGTCGGCGCAGGCGTATGCCGAAGGCGCAGTGACCGGCACCATCAAGCGGCTGGACAACAAGAAACGCCCGCCGCTGCAGGCGGGGTTGGTGCTTACCGACGTGCATAACGGCGATGTGCTCGCCGTGGTCGGCAGCCGCGATGTGGCCAAGCCGGGTTTCAATCGTGCGGTGGAAGCGCAGCGGCAGGTGGGCTCGTTGCTCAAGCCGTTCGTCTACATGCTGGCCTTGGCCTCGCCGGACCGCTGGGCGCTGTCCAGCTGGGTCGACGACTCGCCGGTGACCGTGCAGCTCAGCCGCGGCAAGACCTGGTCGCCGGGCAATTCCGACAACCGCAGCCACGGCACGGTGCGCCTGGTCGATGCGCTGGCGCATTCCTACAACCAGGCCACGGTGCGGGTGGGCATGCAGGTCGGCGCGGACCGCATCGCGCAGCTGATCCAGGTGTTGGCCGGTATCAAGGCCGAGCCCAATCCGGCGCTGATCCTGGGCACCACCGACCAGAGCCCGTATGGCATGGCGCAGCTGTATCAGTTCCTGGCAGCCGGCGGCGAGATCCAGCCGCTGCATGCGGTGCGCGGTGTGCTCGACCCGCAAGGCAAGCTGCTCAAGCGCTACGACAAGACCCCGGCGCCGGCGCAGGAAGGCGATTCGGTGGCCGCCAACCTCATCAGCATCGGCCTGCAGCAGGTGGTCAGCGGCGGCACCGCGCGGCAGTTGCTGGGCGATGGCCTGGGGCGCCTGTCGTCGGCCGGCAAGACCGGTACCTCCAACGACGGTCGCGACAGCTGGTATGCCGGCTACACCGGCGATCATCTGGCGGTGATCTGGATGGGCAACGACCAGAACGCCGAAACCGGCTTGTATGGCGCCACCGGCGCGATGCGGGTGTGGTCGAGCATCTTCGCCCGCCTGCCGAGTGCGCCATTGAAGGTCAGCGGCAAAGGTCTGGATTGGCAGTGGGTGGACGCCAGCGGCACCGGCGTCACCGACCCGGGTTGCCCGGGTGCGCGCCAGTTCCCGTTCGTGGTCGGCTTCACGCCGGCCTACGCGCCGTGCGCGGGCAACGCGCCGTCGATCGAAGCCGCGCCCGGCGAAGCGGCCGCACCTGCCGAACAATCCAGCGGCGGTGGCTGGCGCCGCTTCTTCGGTCTGGAAAAGAAGCCCGAAGACCCTGCCGCCGCACCTGCCGCGGCCCCACCCACGCGTTGATTGGAACGACCCCATGAACCGAATGCACCGTTTGCTCGCCCCGATCGGCGTCCTGGCCGCACTCACCGCCTGCGTCAGCGCACCACCCGCGCCGCCGCCGACCCCGGTGGACCCGACGACCCCGACCCAGCGGCTGTTGCTGATCGAACGCGAAGCCGGCGCGGACGACACCGAACTGTCGGTGCAGCCGCTGCGCGACCCGCAGGTGGATGATTTGCGCGAGACCGCCAAGAGCAAACGCCAGGCCGGCGATCTGGCCGGCGCCGCTGCGGCCCTGGATCAGGCGCTGGGCCTGGTGTCGGGCGACCCGGCGATTCTGCAGGAACGTGCCGAAGTGTCGGTGCTGCAGGCCGACTGGCCAGCGGCCGAACGCCTCGCCAAGCAGGCGATCGACCTGGGGTCTAAGACCGGGCCGTTGTGCCGTCGGCACTGGGCGACCATCGAGCAATCGCGTCTGGCGCGTGGCGAAAAGGAAAACGCCGCCTCTGCCAAGGCGCAGATTGCCGGTTGCACCGTGGCAGGCGTGAAGCGGTACTGAGACCGGCGATCGAAGCGACTGCGCACCGCAAGGCGGGCGCGGTGGATGCCTTGGATGGCCGTGTCCTTCGTGCGCTTGAAATGCCTGGAGCACTTCGAGCCAAGGTGAGGAGGGGGCTCCTGGCTGCCCGGTGCGGTTTCAGCAAGCACAGGCGCACCTGACGGTTGCTGGCGCAGCAGCGGGATGTGCGCAATCCATCAAGTGCAACCCAGGCAGCATCACCGCGCACGCGCTAGGCTGTCGTGCTTCCTGTCCGTTTTTTCGTTCGGTCCCATGTCCCAACTTGCCACTGCCAGCATCCAAGCGCTCAGCGAGGGCGGGGCGCTTGCGCGCCAGCTCGACGCGTTCGCGCCACGTGCTGCGCAGTTGCGCCTGACCGGGACGATCGCCGAGGCGTTCGAGCAGCGCGATGTATTGCTGGCAGAGGCCGGCACCGGCACCGGCAAGACCTACGCCTATCTGGTGCCGGCGCTGCTGTCCGGGCTCAAGACCATCGTTTCCACCGGCACGCGCGCGCTGCAGGATCAGCTGTTCCATCGCGATCTACCGCGTGTGCGCGCCGCGCTGGGCGTGGGGCTGCGCAGTGCGTTGTTGAAGGGGCGCGCCAACTACCTGTGCAAGTACCGCACCCAGCAGGCACGTGGCGAACCGCGCTTTGCCACGCCCGAACAGGTCTCGCAGTTCCAGCGCATCGTGGCCTGGAGCGGGCGCACCCAGTTCGGCGACATGGCCGAGCTGGAAGCCTTGCCGGACGACTCGCCGCTGCTGCCGATGGTGACCTCCACCGTCGACAATTGCCTGGGCACCGACTGCCCGTTCTACAGCGAATGCTTCGTGGTGCAGGCGCGCCAGCGTGCGCAGGCGGCCGATCTGGTGGTGGTCAATCACCACCTGCTGCTGGCCGATCTGGCGCTCAAACAGGAAGGTTTCGGCGAAATCCTGCCCGGTGCGCAGGCCTTCGTCATCGACGAAGCGCATCAGTTGCCCGAACTGGCGGCCAATTTCTTCGGCGAGAGTTTCGGCATGCGGCCATGGCAGGAGCTGGCGCGCGATTGCATGGTCGAAGCGCGCCTGGTTGCCGGCGCGCAGGCCAGCCTGCAGGCACCGATCCTGGCGCTGGATGAGGCCTTGCGCAGCCTACGCGCCGGAATGGAAGGGCTGCCGCCACGCGGCACGCAATGGCGTGCGCTGGCCAAGCCGCAGGTGCGCGAAGGGTTCGATGCCGTGCTGTCGTCGCTGGCACGGTTGGGCGAATCCCTGCTGCCATTGCGTGAGGCTTCACCGGGTTTCGACGGCTGCACGGCACGTGCGCAAGAGGCGTTGAGCCGCCTGTCGCGCTGGCTGGGCGAAGATCTGCCGGTGGCCGATTTCGCGCAGGATCCGCCGGAAGAGACCGTCGACAACGATGTGCTCTGGTACGAACTCAGCCCGCGCGGCTTCCGCTGTCAGCGCACGCCCCTGGATGTCTCCGGCCCGCTGCGCGAACACCGCGAAAAGTCGCAGGCGGCCTGGGTATTCACCTCGGCCACGCTGGCGGTGGGCGGCGAGTTCGACCACATCGCGCAGCGGCTGGGCCTGAGCGATCCGGTGACCTTGCTGCAACCCAGCCCGTTCGATTGGGCGCGTCAGGCCTTGTGCTACCTGCCGCCGAACCTGCCCGATCCGGCCGCACGCGGGTTCGGCACTGCCTTGATCGGCGCGCTGACGCCGGTGCTGGAAGCCTCCAACGGCCGTGCGTTCTTGCTGTTCGCCTCGCACCGCGCGCTGCGCGAAGCGGCCGAAGCCTTGCGCGGCGCGCCATGGCCGTTGTTCGTGCAGGGCGAGGCGCCGCGCGCGACCTTGCTGCAGCGGTTCCGCGATTCCGGCAATGGCGTGCTGCTGGGCTCGGCCAGTTTCCGCGAGGGCGTTGACGTGGTGGGCGACGCCTTGAGCGTGGTGGTGATCGACAAGCTGCCATTCGCCGCACCCGACGACCCGGTGTTCGAAGCGCGCCTGGATGCGATCCGTCGCGAGGGCGGCAACCCGTTCCGCGACGAACAACTGCCACAGGCGGTGATCGCGCTCAAGCAGGGCGTGGGCCGGCTGATCCGCAGCGAAACCGACCGTGGCGTGCTGGTGCTGTGCGACCCGCGGCTGGTGAACAAGAGCTACGGCCGCACCTTCATGAAGTCGCTGCCGCCGTTTGCGCGCACGCACGCCATTGCCGATGTGCAGGCGTTTTTTGGCGTTGAACCGGCGGTGGGCGACAATGGCGCGCTCGCGTTGCCGGTCGGCGGCGACCGATCTTCTTCTTCCTGATTGCGGCCCCGCCATGAACGTCCTCGCTTTCGAAACCTCCACCGAAGCCTGTTCCGTTGCGCTGCACGTGGATGGTCGCGTGATCGAGCGCTTCGAACTGGCGCCGCGTCGCCACGCCGAACTGGCCTTGCCTTGGGCCGATGCGCTGCTCGCCGACGCCGGCATCACCCGTCGCCAGCTCGATGCGATCGCGGTCGGCAGGGGCCCCGGTGCCTTCACTGGCGTGCGTCTGGCGATCGGCATTGCGCAAGGGATCGCGCTGGCCCTGGATCTGCCGGTGCTGGCCGTTTCCACGTTGCAAGTGTTGGCCTTGCGTGCGCCGGCCGAGGCCAGGCATGTGCTGGCCTGCATCGATGCGCGCATGGGCGAGGTCTATGCCGGGGTGTTCGCGCGTAACGAGGATGGGTTGCTAGAACTTGCCCCGGAGCGCGTGTGCACGCCCGATGCGGTGGTCATGCCCGAGACGGCGCAGCGCGTGGCTGGGGTGGGAACCGGATTTGCGGCCGCCGACGGACTGCTGCAGCAGCGCCTTGCCGCACAATTGAGCAGCGTTGATGCCAGTGCCTTGCCGCATGCCGCCGATCTGCTCACGCTTGCGGTGCCTGCGCTGCAGCGGGGCGAAGGGCTGGCGCCGGAGCGCGTGGAACCGGCGTACCTGCGCGACAACGTTGCACTCACCCTGGTCGAGCAACAGGCCGCCCGCGCAGCGAAGGCCGCCGCCGCCGCGCCATGACACACGGCGATCTCGAACGCGCGCGGTTTCGCGGTTGCCTGCTCGGTCTTGCGGTGGGCGATGCGCTCGGCACCACGCTGGAATTCTGCGCGCCGGGCAGCTTCACGCCGATCGCCGACATGCGCGGCGGCGGCCCATTCGCCCTGCGAGCAGGGCAGTGGACCGACGACACTTCGATGGCGCTGTGCCTGGCGCACAGCCTGCTGCATCGGCAGGGGTTCGATGCGGCCGACCAGATGAACCGCTATTGCAACTGGTATCAGCACGGCTACCTCAGCAGCACCGGCCACTGTTTCGATATCGGCAACACCGTGCGCCAGGCGCTGGAGCGTTATCTGGATGGCGGCCCCGCCTTCAGCGGCAGCGCCGATCCGCGCGCGGCCGGCAATGGATCCCTGATGCGGTTGGCGCCGGTGGCGATGTACTACGCGCATCGCCCCGACGAGCTTGCCGAGCGCGCCGCCGACAGTTCGCGCACCACCCATGCCTCTGCCGAGGCGCTGGATGCCTGCCGATTGTTCGCGTTCCAGCTGCGCGCGGCGCTGCTCGGAAATGCGCGCGATCAGGTGCTGCATGCGCAGCCGGAAGCATTGCTGACGCCTGCAGTCCACGTACTGTCGATCCGCGACCATGTGGCCGTGCCCGCAGCGCGGATTCGCGGCACGGGCTACGTCATCGATTCGCTGTCGGCAGCGTTGTGGTGCTTTGCCACCACCGATAGCTTCGACGAGGCCGTGCTGCGTGCCGCCAACCTGGGCGACGATGCGGATACCACCGCGGCGATCTGTGGGCAGCTTGCCGGCGCGTTTTACGGCATCGAGGGCATCCCGGCCGCCTGGCGCGAGCGCGTGCAGGATGCGGCAGAGATTGTTGTGCTGGCAGACCGATTGTATGAGGCGGGGCAGGTCGCCTAGCAGCGTGGGCGGCAGCGCCGTCATCCGATTCGCAGCACGCCATCGTCGGCGCGCCGATCAGGCGCACACTGCTTCAGCGATCGTCGTGCAGCTCGCCGCCGGGCAGGAACAGCCAGGTGCGCGTGACCTGCAGGATGTCCACATCGTCCTTGGTCTTGGGCAGTGGCGGAAACGGCTGCGCCAGTTGCACCACGCGCAGCGCGGCATCGTCCAGCAACGGAACCCCGCTGGAGACCAGCACGCGGCTGCTTTCCACGCTGCCGTCGCGGCGTACGCCCACGCTGATGACCACCTTGCCGCCTAGCCGGCGGCGGCGCGCGTCGTCCGGATAATTCAGGTTGCCCACGCGCTCGGCGCGGTCCACCCAGGCCCGCAGATAGTTCGCGTACGCGTATTCGCGGGTACTGGCGGAGACGAACTTGCGGTTCGGGCGCTTGGCGTATTGCTCCGAGCGCAGATGCACTTCGGCGGCGAGCCGGGCCATTTCGGCATCGCGCTGGATGCGCTGCGCCTCGGCCGGGGTGAGCGGGTCGGTCTGCGGATTCGGCTGCGGCGTCGGCACGGCCTGTTCACCACGACGGCTGGTCACCACGCGGGTCTGGGTAGGCTCGGGTGCGTTCACGCTGGTGGCGCGTTGCGCCTGTGGCGCCAGCCCGGTGCGGTCCTGCGGCACTACGCCGGGCTGGCTGTCCCGGGGGCGTTGCGCGGTGGCGTGATCGCCCCCGCCCTGCTGGTTGGCCTGGGCCAGGAAGTCGGCCTGCTTGGGCGTCAGTGGGGTGCTGGTCTGGCTGAAGATCACATCCAGCGTCGGCACCAACGGTGCGTCCTCGCTGACCGCAAAGCCCACCCCCAGGATCAGCACGCCATGCAGCAGCAGCGAGATCACCAGCGTCATCATCAGCCGGCGACCGTCGTCCATCGGTGCCGGCAGGACCGCGGCCGTGCTCATTGCGCGGCGCCGGCCTCGATCGCATCGAACAGCAGCCCGGCGATGTTCAGGCCGAACTGCGCATCCAGTTCGCGCACGCAGGTGGGGCTGGTGACGTTGACCTCGGTCAGGTAATCGCCGATCACGTCCAGGCCGACGAAGCGCATGCCGCGACGGCGCATTTCCGGGCCCACCTGCGCGGCGATCCAGCGGTCGCGTTCGGACAATGGCCGGCCTTCGCCGCGCCCGCCGGCGGCCAGGTTGCCGCGGAATTCGTCGCCCTGCGGAATCCGCGCCAGGCAGTAATCCACCGGCACGCCGTCCATCAGCAGGATGCGCTTGTCGCCGGCAGTGATGTCGGGGATGAAGCGCTGCGCCAGGGTCAGTTTGCGGTTGCCGTCGGTCAGCGTTTCCAGGATCACGTTGAGGTTGGGGTCGCCGCTGCCGCTGCGGAAGATCGAGCGTCCGCCCATGCCATCGAGCGGCTTGAGCACCGCCTCGCCATGTTCCAGCACGAAGGCCTTGAGCGCGGCGGCATCGCGGCTGACCAGGGTCGGCGGGCAGCATTGCGGAAACAGCAGTGCGGCCAGCTTCTCGTTGTAGTCGCGCAGTCCCTGCGGGTCGTTGACGATCTGCGCGCCGGCGCGCTGCGCCACGCTCAGGACCTGGGTGTCGTAGACGAACTCCGCATCCACCGGCGGGTCCTTGCGCATCAGCACCACCTGGCCGGGCCCGAACGCCAGTTCGGCGAACTCGCCCAGCGTGAACCAGCTGGTCTTGTCCTCGCGCACGCTCAGCGGCGCCACCTGCGCCACCGCGCGCCCTTCGCGCAGGCTGAGCCCGCCGGGGCGCACGTAGTGCAGACGGTGGCCACGGCGCTGGGCTTCCAGCAACATGGCAAACGTAGTGTCTTTGGCGATCTTGATGGAGGCGATGGGATCCATCACCACAACGACGTCGAGCGACATGGGGCTAAACCTTTCGAACAGGCTGCCGATGGTAACTTCAAGCGATGGGCGATGGCGCGCCCGGCGGGTCGTAGTGCGCGACTTGCCGGCCGGGACGCACCCAGACGTGGTCGGAACGTCCGCCTGGCGGGGCCCCGGCAATGCGCCCTTGACAGTCGATGCGGGTCTTGGGATATACATGCAGTTTCGTAGCGACGTCGGAAGGGATGAAGCGTCGCGCGCCCGGGGATATTTGCATGAGTGAAAACATTGCTGCGGGTGGGGAACTCGCAGGACTGAAGGTGATGGTCATCGATGACTCCAAAACCATTCGCCGCACCGCCGAAACGCTGCTGAAGCGGGAAGGTTGTGAAGTAGTGACAGCAACGGATGGTTTCGAGGCACTGGCCAAAATTGCGGACCAGCAACCTCAGATCATTTTCGTCGACATCATGATGCCGCGCCTGGATGGGTACCAGACGTGCGCGTTGATCAAGGGCAACCAGCTCTTCAAATCGACGCCGGTGATCATGTTGTCGTCCAAGGACGGCCTGTTCGACAAGGCACGCGGCCGCATCGTCGGTTCCGAGCAATATCTGACCAAGCCGTTCACCCGTGAAGAACTACTGAGCGCGATCCGCACGTACGTCCACGCCTGACCAGGGGGAAAGGCAACATGGCTCGAATTATATTGATCGAGGACTCGCCCACCGACAGGGCAGTCTTCAGTCAATGGCTGGAAAAAGCAGGCCATACGGTCGTCGCCACCGATAATGCAGAAGAGGGGCTTGAGCTGGTTCGCAGCCAAACGCCCGATCTTGTGTTGATGGATGTGGTGTTGCCCGGCATGAGCGGCTTCCAGGCAACCCGTGCTCTCGCACGCGACCAGGCAACCAAGGACATTCCCGTGCTGCTGGTCAGCACCAAGGGCATGGAAACCGACAGGGCCTGGGGTTTGCGACAAGGTGCCAGCGACTACATCGTCAAGCCGCCGCGCGAAGACGATCTGATCGCGCGCATCAGACAATTGGTGCGTTGATGCGCTCTCCATTCGACATTCTCGAAGACTACGAGCGTCGTAGTCTGGCGCACGCCACGCCGCTGCCGGAACGCCAGTTCTCGGCCGATATCTGGCGCGGCGTGGGGTATCGCGTCGGTACCCGGCGATTGGTCTCGGACTTCCGCGAAGTCGCGGAAATCGTGCCGATGCCGCCGGTCACTCCGGTGCCGGGCGCACAGCCCTGGCTGCTGGGCGTGGGCAACCTGCGCGGCAATCTGTTCCCGGTGATCGATCTGAAGCAGTTCCTGGAGGGCCGTCGCACGGTGCTGCAGGAAGGCCAGCGTGTGCTGATCATGCGTCAGAGCGGTGGCGACGTCGCGCTGACCATCGATGAGCTGTACGGCCAACGCAGCTTCGAGCAGGTCCAGGCGGTGGAACCCGGCGAGTTGGCGCAAGGCCGCTACGCCCATTTCATCGACCGTGCCTTCCGCAACGAGACGCAGGACTGGGGTGTGTTTTCCCTGGCGTTGCTGTCGCGCACTCCTGAATTCCGGCAGGCCGCGGCCTAAGCCGCGACCCCGCCACGTCATACAGATCGAGGTCGAACCATGAGTACCGCCCCGGACGCCCGCAAGACCAACAAGCTCGGCAGCGTCAGCACCAGCTTCTGGCTCGGCTTGCTGGTGTTGTCGATGATCGTGTTTGGCGCCAACACCGGCGTCGCGACTTGGCAGGGCAGTCGTCTTGCCGGTGCCGGCACCGGCGCGGCCGACTTGCAGGTGCTTTCGCAGCAGCTGGCCAACCAGGGCCGCGAAGCGGTGTCCGGCGACGCCAAGGCCTTCGCCGCATTCAAGGAAACCAAGGGCCGCATCGACGGCACGGTCAGCGAGCTGGATGGCCGTTACGGCCAGGAAAGCTCGATCGCCAGCTCGATGGCGCAGCTCAAGGCGACCTGGGTGCCGCTGAGCAAAAACGCCGATCAGGTCATCGCCAGCGAGCCGGCGGTGCTCGGTCTGGCCGGCAACGCCGAACGCTTCTCCGGCAGCGTGCCGCAGTTGCAGGCGCAGTTGAACGAAGTGGTGCGCGCGATGACGGTCAGCGGCGCGCCTGCCTCGCAGATCTACAACACGCTGCAGCAGGTGGTGGTCGCCGGCACCATGGCACGCCGGGTCACTGAAATGCGCGCCGGTGGCGCCAATGCAGCCGCCTCGGGCGACGCACTGGCACGCGATTCGGTGGTGTTCACGCAGATGCTCGAAGGCCTGCGCACAGGCAACGAAGAACTCGGCATCGCCGCGGTGCGCAACCCGGCCGCGTTGTCGGCGCTGGAGCAGTCGCAGGCGCAGTGGACGACGATGAAGAAAGACGTCGACGCCATCCTCGCCAGCTCGCGCAACCTGTTCGCCGCACAGTCCTCGGCCGCCGCACTGACGGCCGGCTCCGGCAAGATGCTCGAAGACAGCAAGAAGCTCTTCGATGCGTTCTCGGCGTTCGGTTCGGTGCGCGATACGCGCCTGTTCCCGAACTTCTGGCTGGGCGTGGTGTCCGGCCTGGTCGCGCTGCTGGCGATCATCGGCTTCGTGTGGAGCTCGGTGCGCGTGCGGACCCGCGAGCAGGACGTGCGCTACCAGTCGCAGGTGGAATTCAACAGCCGCAACCAGCAGGCGATTATGCGGTTGCTGGACGAAATCAGCTCGCTCGGTGAGGGCGACCTGACCGTGAAGGCCTCGGTGACCGAGGACATGACCGGCGCCATCGCGGACGCGATCAATTACGCCGTGGACGAACTGCGCCACCTGGTGACCACCATCAACGACACCTCCGCGAAGGTGGCCGTGTCGACCCAGGAAACCCAGGCCACGGCCATGCAACTGGCCGAAGCGGCCGGCCAGCAGGCCAACCAGATCACGACTGCCTCCGAGCGCATCAGCGAAATCGCTGCCAGCATCGAACAGGTGTCGCGCAACTCCACCGAGTCGGCCGAAGTGGCGCAGCGCTCGGTGGTCATCGCTGCCGAGGGCGCCGGCGTGGTGCGCGAGACGATTCAGGGCATGGACCAGATCCGCGACCAGATCCAGGAAACCTCCAAGCGCATCAAGCGGCTGGGCGAATCCTCGCAGGAGATCGGCTCGATCGTGGAACTGATCAACGACATTTCCGAGCAGACCAACATCCTGGCGCTCAACGCCGCGGTGCAGGCAGCGTCGGCCGGCGAAGCCGGTCGCGGTTTCGCTGTGGTGGCCGACGAAGTGCAGCGCCTGGCAGAACGCACCTCCAGTGCGACCCGACGCATCGAAGGTCTGGTGCAGACCATTCAGGCCGATACCAACGAAGCGGTCAGTTCGATGGAACAGACCACGTCCGAAGTGGTGTCCGGTGCGCGCCTGGCCGAAGACGCCGGCACCGCGCTGACCGAAATCGAGCGCGTGTCCAACGCCTTGAACAACCTGATTAAAAACATCTCCATCGCTGCGCACCAGCAGTCGGCCGCAGCGACGGATATCACACAGACCATGGGCGTGATCCGACAGATCACCAGCCAGACATCGCAGGGTGCGGAGCAGACGGCCGAATCGATCGGCAACCTGGCTCAGCTCGCTGCCGATCTGCGCCGTTCGGTCGCCGACTTCAAGCTGCCGGCGTGACCACGACGCGGAACGGGAAAGGATCAGCAGATGGCGCGTAGTAGCGTTACGTCGATGCAGGAAGTGACCGGTTGCCGCGCTGGCGGCGAGTCGGTCGTAGTCAGGGGGCTGCAATGAGTGCGCTTCGCGATGCGATGAGTCACGCCGCACTGGGCTGGGTCAAGCCAGAGCTGGACGAGACGTTGCGCCAGGCGCGCAACGAGATCGAATATTTTGCCGAAGAACCGTCCGATACCAGTCGGATGCGGTTCTGCGCCGGCTACCTGCACCAGGTGCAGGGCACGCTGCGCATGGTCGAGTTGTATGCGCCGGCGATGGTGGCCGAAGAGCTCGAGCTGCTGGCCCAGGCCGTGCAGGTGGGCGAGGTCGCCGATCGCGATGAAGCCTGCGCGATGCTGATGCGCGGCACCGTCCTGCTGCCCGATTACCTGGAGCGCTTGCAGAACGGGCACCGCGACATTCCGATCGTGTTGTTGCCGCTGCTCAATGAGATCCGCGCCACCCGTGGCCAGCCAGGTCTCAACGAGAGCGTGCTGTTCGCGTTCGACCCGCAGGCCGGTGTTGCCACCGAGGCCGAGCTGGATCATGCGCGCGGCAGTCTGAGCGGGCGCAATCGCGAGCTGCTCGACACCGTCGGCAATGCGGTCAAGGAAGAATTGCTGCGCGTCAAGGACGCGCTGGATCTGCATCTGCGCACCGGCGGCGAGATCGCCGAGCTGCAGACCCAGGTCAACGATCTGGGGAGCGTTGCCGACACCCTCGGCATGATGGGCTTGGGCGTGGCGCGCAGCGTCGTCGTGCAGCAGCGCGATGCGTTGGCACGCGTGGTCGATGGTCAGACCCAGATGGACGAAAGCGTGCTGCTGGATATTGCCGGCGCGCTGCTGTACGTGGATGCATCGCTGGACGATCAGGTGGCCAGCCTCGGCGCCGACCCTGGCGACGGCACCGAAGTCAGCAACAGCGCCAACTCCTCGGAAGTACGCCGCACGGTCGATGTGCTGGCGCAAGAGGCGATCGCCAACTTCGGTGCGGCGCGCGAACATTTCGTCGCCTTCATCGAAACCAACTGGGACCATGCGCGTCTGGCCGAGGTACCGCACCTGCTCGGCGAAGTCGGCGGTGCGTTGCGCATCCTCGAGCTGCCGCAGGCCGCCGATTATCTGGAAGGCGTGCGTCGCTACGTCGATCTGGAATTGATCGGCAAGCAGCGCGTGCCCAGCGGACGCCAGCTGGACACCCTGGCCGACGCGATGGCCAGCCTGGAGTACTACCTGGAAGCCCTGCGCGAGCGCCGTCCCGGCCGCGAAGAGATTCTGGATATCACCCGTAACAGCCTGGAAACGCTGCGTTACTGGCCGCTGCCGTCGGGCCAGCCGTCCGATTTGCCGGTCGGCGCGGACCAGCCGGGCAGCGCGGCCGAGCCGCAGCCGGCGGCCGCCCCGCCGTTGCGGCACGCGGACGCGCCGCAGGCCGCCAACGACGGCGCGTCTTTGCCATCGCTGGAATGGGCGAACGAAACCGTGGTCGAGACGCCGTTCGCCGCCAGCGTGGTGCACGACACCGGCGCTGCGGCGACCGATACGGTGTTCTCGTTCGACCCGGTAGCCGCCGAAGAAACCGTGTCCGGCCAGTCGCACGTGCCGTTCACCGTGGCGCCGCTGGATCTTTCGGACGACGGCGCGCAGGCGCCCGGTGACTGGCACCTGGAAACCACGGAGCAGGCCGCGCCGATCGCCACCTCTACGTTCGACCCGGTATCGGCCGAGCAGGATGGCAACGAAACCGCGCAGGTCAGCTACACGGTGGATCTGAGCGCGCTGGAGCAGGAGCACGCCGCCGAGCCGGTGCTTGCCGAGGACGCGCCGCTGCAGATCGAGCAGATCGACCTGCCGGGCGACGCCGACCAGACCGACGCACCGTTGGAGTTCATCGCCGAGAACGCAACGCGTCGCGCGCAGACCAGCATCGAAGACGCTTTCTCGCCGCCGCCAAGTCCGCCGCAGGAAGTGGACGACCCGTTCGTCGAGCCGGCACAGGAGCCGCAGGACGTCCCGTCCGAAGCAGCGTCCGAGCCGGTCGCCTCACGCGTGCAACAGGCGGTGGTCAGCGAATTCGAGCTGGACGACGCTTCCGCTGCGTTCCTGGCCCAGCTCGATGCAGCGGCCGCGCAGTTCGACGTGGAGCGCCCGCAGGCACCGACAGCGGCAGCCGATGCGCAACCCGCGCAGGCAAGCGCTGAACCGGTATCCAGCCAAGGCGCTCTGGAGGCTGCCGACGCCGGCATTTTCGGCGGTTTTGGCGATAGCGATATCGACGACGATATCCGCGACGTGTTCCTGGAAGAATTCGACGAAGAATTGGTCAACCTGGGGCAGCTGTTGCCGGTGTGGCGCGCCGCGCCCACCAACCCGGAAACCCTGCGCCCGATCCGCCGCGTCTTCCATACCCTGAAGGGCAGTGGGCGTCTGGTCGGTGCCAGCGTGCTCGGCGAGTTCAGCTGGAAGATCGAGAGCATGCTCAACCGCGTGCTCGATAATTCGCGGCCTGCCAGCCCGGCGGTCGTGTCAATGGTCGAACTGGCCTACGCGGTGTTGCCGCAATTCAATGCCGCGCTGCGCGACCAAGGCCGCATCAGCGCCGATCTGCCTGAAATCCAGGGTATCGCCGAGCGCGTTGCTGCTGGCGAAGAGGTCTACTACGTGCCCGCAGCCGCGGCACCGGTGGCCGGCGCCGTTGCGATTCCGGCGGCAGCCGCAGGCGTGTTTGCCGCCAGCGGTGGAACGCCGGCTTCGGTGGACAGCGTGCTGCGCGAGATCCTGGAAGCCGAGGTCGCCACGCATCTGGACACGGTCAACGGCTGGCTGCAGGCCAGCCAGGCCGAGCCGCAGTTGGCGACCGAAGAAGTGCTGCGCGCCGTGCACACGATGAGTGGCGCGTTCGCGATGACCGACGTGCCGGAAATCACCTTGGTGACGACGCCGGCCGAAAGCTACGTCAAGCGATTGCTGGCCGCGTCTGTCACGCCGTCGGCGGAGGGGCTCGAAGCGCTCACCGCCACCGTTGCTGCGATTGCCGCCACGGTGACAGCGCTACGCGCCGATGCGCCGTTGATTCCGTCGTTCGCACCGTTGACCGAGCGCTTGCGCGCGCTGGTGGACACCTTGCCGGAAGCGCAGTGGCCGCCGCAGGCGTTCCTGGACGAGTTGGACGATGTCGACGCCCCAGGCGCCACGGTGGACGGCAGCGATGCCCCGGTCGAACTGACCGGTGCGCAGGATCTGTCGCAGTACCTGGATGCCGGCGCGCTGCCGTCCGACGCGCCCGCATCGACGCAAGATGCCGAAGACGCGCAGCCGCAGCCGGACGACGCGCCGATTGCCGTGGACGAGCTGGCCGAGGCCGAGGCCGAGGCCGAGCATGATTCGGCACTCGCACTGGACGCGCCTGTACCGCATGCGGTCGACAACGGCAGCCATGCCGCCGTGCACGAAGATGTCCACGCCTCTGCCGAGTCTGTGCCCGCATCGAGCGGCGACGCGCCGGTACCGGTCGCCGCATCCGGGCAGCTTGCCGATGCGCCGCACGGCGATGCTACGCCAGACGAAGAGGCAGACCGGGCCGCATCGCAGGGCATCGATGCACACGACCTGCCGGCCGACGAGCCGCTGGTCGAAGCCGAGGCCTGGGACGCCACCAAACTGCAGCATGCGCAGACCGCACCGCACGCTCACGCGCCGGGCGAGCACGCGGCAGAGCCCGGTGAGGCGTCTGCCGAGGTTGTCTCCAGCGGGCATGACGCCGACGCGACCAGCACGCACGCCGACGGCATTGCGGTAGACGAGTTGGCCGATGCAGAAGCTGCCTTGGGCGGTGCGCAGACGCTGGCTGCAGCCGATGCCGAGCAGGCAGTGGACGCGCAGGCACAGCATGTGCCCGCGCACGACGATCAGGTTACGGCAGACACTGACGAGGCGGTCGAGAGCATCGAAGCGCCGGAGGCCGTGCACGCCGACGCTGCGTTGGCTGATGACGCCAATGACGCCAATGCAACGACCGCCGAAGACTGGACCCCGGAAACCGCAGCGCCGGACAGCGTGCCGGCCGATCAGCCTGGCCACGAGCCCGCCGACACGCAGGAACATGCGGGCGAGCAGCCGGTAGGCGAGGCGGCGCAGCACGGCGACGCGGTACGGCTGCAGGATGGCGAACCGGATGCGGGCCAAGACCAACCTCTGGAAGAAGCGGCGCAGCTGGGCGAGCACGCAGAGGCACAAGCGCATGCGTCTGCGAATCAACAGATGGATTCGGGCGATGGCGCGTCTGCCGATGCGCAGCAGCACGTCCACGAGCAGGTGCCGTCTGACCAGTACGTCGATGCCGACGAGCAGCTGCAAACGCACGCGCAGTCCGACCAACACGCTGGCGACGCCGAGCACACGACCGATCACGAGCGCGTCGAGACCGCGCATTCCCAAGCGCAGCACTCCGAAGCCGAGCATGTGGCTGCCGAGCATGCCGACGCAGAGCATGCCGACGCAGAGCATGCCGAAGCAGAGCACGCAGACGCCGACCGTGTTGGCGCCGCGCAGGCCGATGCCGGCGTCCTGCCCGATCACACCGTCGAATCGGTGCAGGCATTCGAAATGGCGCATGCGGCCGATCAGGTGGAAGAGGCGGGCGATCCGCAGTCGGACACTGCGCCGGAGCTGTACGACACGCAGGCTGTCACCTCCGACGAGGCGGCGCAGGCCGGCGCGCAGGCCGCAGTCGATGCGTTTGACGTGGTCGATCACGCCGATCACGCCGAGCGCGCAGAACAGTTCGAAAGCGCAGAACACGCAGCGCACGCCGAACAAACGGAAGCCAGCGACCACGCCGGTGCCAATCAGCATGCCGACGACTCCGCAGATCAGCACGCTACCGACCGCAGTGCCGACGAGCCGGAAGACACCACCGCCGCTGCGTTCAGCGCCCCGGTCGAAGACGCGGGGCGTGCCGGTACGGCTAGCAACGATATCGGCGCGGCATTCGATGCCGGCCCGCTGAACTTCGATCAACTCGACGGCGAGCTGGTCGACATCTTCGTCGAAGAAGGTCGCGACCTGCTGGACCATTGCGATGGCCTGATCGCCCGCATGCGCGAAGTGCCGGGAGACCGCGATGTCCTCAACGGACTGCAACGCGATCTGCACACGCTCAAGGGCGGTGCGCGCATGGCCGGCATCAACGCCATCGGCGATCTCGGTCACGCGATCGAATCGCTGCTCGAAGCCGTGGCGGCCAACCGCACCGACATCGATCGCGACGACGTGCGTCTGTTCGAGCGGGGCTTCGACCGCCTGCATCAGTTGCTGACCCGCACCGGCATGCACCGTGCGGTGACGATGCCGACCGATCTGGTGGAAGCCTTCGAAACCCGTACCCGTGGCCGCAATGCCGCAGCGCCCAGCGACGCCGATGTCCGCGCGATCGCCAAGGCGTCGGTGGAACCGGCGCCGCTGTCCGCTCCGGTTCCGATGGAGGGCCAGGCCGAAGAAGACTTCCTGCCGCGCGTGCAGCAGGAGCAGGTGCGCGTGCGCGCGGACCTGCTCGACCGCCTGGTCAACCACGCCGGCGAAGTGGCGATCTACCGCTCGCGCCTGGAGCAGCAGTTGGGCGCGTTCCGTGGCGCCATGGGCGAACTGGATCGCACCAACGCTCGTCTGCGCGATCAGTTGCGACGTCTGGATCTGGAAACCGAAGCTCAAATCGTCGCGCGTTATCAGCGCGAACAGGACCAGGGCGATCGTACCTTCGATCCGCTGGAACTGGACCGCTTCTCCACCCTGCAGCAGCTCAGCCGTGCGTTGAACGAATCGGCGGCCGACTTGGGCGGCTTGCAGGGCGTGCTGGAAGATCTGTCGCGTCAGTACGACGGCTTGCTGCAACAGCAGTCGCGCGTCAGCTCCGAACTGCAGGACGGCCTGATGCGCGCGCGCATGGTGCCGTTCGACGGTCTGGTGCCGCGTTTGCGTCGTGTGGTGCGTCAGGCGGCCAGCGACACCGGCAAGCAGGTGCATCTGGTGCTGGAAGGCACCCAGGGCGAACTGGATCGCAACGTGCTCGATCGCATGGTCGCGCCGCTGGAACACATGCTGCGCAACTCGGTGGCGCACGGGCTGGAAACGCCCGAGCAACGGCGCGACGCAGGCAAGCCGGAAGAAGGCAGCATTGCGATCCGTCTGCGCCGCGAAGGTTCGGAAATCGTGCTGGAAGTGGCCGACGATGGCGCCGGGCTGGACCGCGAGGCGATCCGTCGCCGCGGCGAAGAGCGCGGCCTGATCGAAGCGGGCCAGGAGCTGAGCGAAGCCGAACTCGATCACCTCATTTTCGCCTCCGGCTTCAGCACCTCCGAGCAGGTCAGCCAGTTGGCCGGCCGTGGCGTGGGCATGGACGTGGTGCGCAACGAAGTGCGTCAGCTCGGCGGCTCGGTGGATATCCACTCGGTACGCGGGCAGGGCGCCACCTTCACCTTGCGTCTGCCGCAAACGCTTGCGGTCACCCAGGCGGTGTTTGTCCGCATCGGCGAAACGACGTTCGCGGTGCCGGTGGGTTCGGTCAGCGGTATCGGCCGCATCTCGCGCACCCGTTACGAGTCGGGCGAGGGCGGGTATCACTACGCCGGCGAAGAGTACGTGCTGCACGACCTCGGCTCGTTGGTCGGCCAGCCCGCCGCGCGTGCCGATGGTCAGGCGCAGGTGCCGTTGCTGCTGGTGCGTGCGGGCGACCTGCGTGCCGCGGTGGCCATCGATCAGGTGCTGGGCAACCGCGAAGTCGTGGTCAAGCCGGTGGGCCTGCAGATCGCCTCGGTGCCGGGCATCTACGGCGCCACCATCACAGGCGATGGCCGCGTGGTGGTGATCCTGGACGTCGCCCCGCTAGTCCGTCGTTTCCTGGCCCAGCCGGCGCGTCCGTCGCTGGAAACCCAGGCCGAAGCGCAGCGCCAGGTGCCATTGGTGATGGTGGTCGACGATTCGCTGACCATGCGCAAGGTCACCAGCCGCGTGCTGGAACGCCACAACCTGGACGTGTCCACCGCACGCGACGGTGTCGAGGCGCTGGAACTGCTCGAAGAGCGCGTGCCCGACCTGATGCTGCTGGATATCGAAATGCCGCGCATGGACGGCTACGAGCTAGCGACCGCGATGCGGGCCGACCCGCGCTTCAAGGCGGTGCCGATCGTGATGATCACCTCGCGCAGTGGCGAGAAGCATCGCCAGCGCGCCTTCGAGATCGGCGTGCAGCGTTACCTGGGCAAGCCCTACCAAGAGTTGGATCTGATGCGAAACGTGTATGACCTGCTGGGGATCGCCCGTGTCCGAGACTAATGGCGCAATGGGAACTCCGGTTGCTTTGCTGGGCCGTCCCGGTCAGGCGCGCGAGCGCCTGCGCGAAGCGCTTGGCCTGGCCGGTGCGCAGGTGGTGCTGGAAGACGAGCCAGCGGCGGTCGACGTGCAGATGCTGCGCGACGCCGAGCCGGTGGCGGTGCTGGTGGCACTCGAACCGTCCATCGAAGACGCGCTCGAAGCGCTAGAGCCGGCCTTCAACATGCCTGGCGTCACCGTGATCTTCGACGAGGCCGAACTGACGGTGCGTCGCGAAGGCTGGGAAGCGCAGCGTTGGGTGCGCCATCTGGCCGCCAAACTGCACGGCCATGCCGACGTGCTGCCGCCTGGCACCGAGAGCGAACCGTCGCTGCAGCCCGAGCCGGGTCTGGCGCTGGTCGCGCACCAGCACTCGGACCTGCAGCTGGATCAGCACCTGGAAGCGGCCGCGCATGCGTTCGACAGCGTGCCTGGCGATGCCTTGTTCGCGCACGCCTCCATGCAGGAGGCGGCACCGGTCGCTGTGGAAAAGCCGGGCCCGACGCTGGGCGATTCCAGTACCTGGGGCCTGGTGGACGAGGTAGCCGTGGTGGTGCGCCCGCGCGCCGAACCCGATGTGGCGGCCCTGTCCACCGGCGGCTTGTCGCTGGTGGATCTGGAGTACGGCGGCAGCGTCACCGGCGCAGTGCTGGTCGTCGCTGGCATCGGTGGGCCGGATGCGATCCGTCGCTTGCTGGCCGCATTGCCGTCGGAATTCCCGCGCGCGGTGCTGGTGCGCATGACCCTGGATGGCGGCCAGTACGGCAACCTGGTGCGGCAGATGGGGCGCGTGTCTGCGTTGCCGGTCGAACTGGGTGAACCGGGACAAGTGGTCGCACCGGGCAAGGTGTATGTGCTCTCCGACGAGGTCGGCGTGCAACAGCATGCCGGCGCGCTGGCGTTCGTGGCACCGGCCGATCCGGCCGGGCTGATCGCGGCGCTGCCGCCGGCCGACAGCGCGGTGCTGATGCTCAGCGGTGCCAACGAGGCGCTGGTGGAGGCATCGCTGGCATTGGCCGAGCAAGGCGGCTGGTTGGCCGGGCAATCCACCGATGGCTGTTACGACCCCGCGGCCGCGGCGCGTCTGGCGCGGCAAGGCATTCTGACCGGCGACCCTGCGCAGTTGGCGCAGGCGCTGGCACAGCGTTGGCCGGCATAAGCCGGGCGCTCCCTTTCGAATCGGAATCATGCGATGAGCTACGCCAATAACGACGAAATCCGCGGCGTCCTGATCCAGGCCGGTAGCGAGCGCGTGCTGCTGCCGAACGCGACGGTGGCCGAGGTGATGTCGCGTGTGGCGGTCGAGCCGCTGCCCGACATGCCGCGCTGGGTGGTCGGACGCATCGACTGGTACGGCTGGAAGGTGCCGCTGCTGTCGTTCGCGCGCCTCAGCGGCATGGGCGAAGAGCCCACCGCAGTCAACAACAAGGTCATCGTGTTGAAGGCGTTGGGCGGCAACCCGGCGTTGCCGTATTTCGCGCTGCTGACTGCCTCGTTCCCGCAGCTGATTTCGGTGCCGCGCGATGGCCTGCTGGCCGATGCCTCGGAAGATGCGCTGCCCGACGGTGTGCACATGCGCGTGTTGCTGGGCGAGCAAAGCGCCCTGTTGCCGAACCTGGACGCCATCGAAGCGCAGGTCGGCCAGGCGCTTGCGGTCGCTGCCGCCTGAGAGCGGGCGGCACACCTGCTGTGCTCGCTGCCAGGCGGGTGCAGTCGCCTCGCGCAGTGGATGGCGCCGTGCTCTGAATGATGCGCAGTGAGGGTGTTGCTGACAGGCGGGCACTCCATCTCGTGCATCGGACGACGCACTGCTATGGAGACGGCTTGCGGAGCATGATCGTATGCATCAGCCGGATGCACCTCGCAGCAAGATGACATGCATGGTTGAGGCGCGGCCGTCATGAGTCTTCCGCGATTTGCGCCGATCCGCCGCGCCGATGGCGTGGTGCTTTGCGATCTGGCCGTTGTCGATCCGGCCGCAATGGCCGACTACCACACGCGTAACCGCGTCCATCTGGCCGATGCGATGCCGCTGCGGCCGCCCGCGTTCTACACCGTCGAGGGTTGGCGCCGCCTGTGCGTGGCATACCGCAGCGCGATGCCTGGCGAGCGTGAGCTGCAACTGGTCTTGTTACAGGGCGAGCACGTGATCGGCACCACCGGGTTCACCCAGATCCAGCGTGGCGCGTTCCAGGCGTGCCACATGGGCTATGGCCTGGACGCGGCGCAGCAGGGACGCGGCTTGATCCAGTGGGCAGCCACGCAAGGAATTGCCTTTGCCTTTGGCCCACTCGGCCTGCACCGGGTGATGGCGCAATACGTGCCGGAGAATCTGCGCAGTGCGCGTGTGCTGCAGCGGCTGGGTTTTCAGATCGAAGGCTATGCGCGGCGCTATCTGCAGTTGAATGGTCACTGGCGCGATCATGTGCTCACCAGCAGGTTGCGCGACGACGGCGCTCTCGGCGAAGGCACGGTGGATGGTCGGCCGCTTTCAGGTCACAGTGCCCGAGAGCTCGATCCGTCATCCATCGGTGGCTAGATTGCTGTCTTGCGCAAGCACGATCTGCGTTGGCCAGCCACGTTATGTGAGCTGATTGCGCAACTGTCTCGCCCAGGTCTGCACGGCCGCTGCAGTCGGCGTGGCCGCCATGATGCGGAGCGTGATCGGTATCTGCGTGCTCCCGGAAACAGCATGGTCCGCCAGCCAATCGCTTGGCGATGTGGAAAATTTCAGCAACGTCGCTTCATCGCGGGGCAAGCGCGCTGTGATCCGCGCCTGCCGCGAGCGCGCCATTGGCCTGCACATCGTCGTTGTGCACGGTGATGGGTGCAGGCAGTGGGGGCGGCGCCATCGCGGCTTGCGCATCGTCTAGCGCCGGCTCCGGCACCATCTAAGCAGCATCTCGTCTGGCGCGGAGGCAGGGGGGCAGACAGGTGCGGGACGTGGCGCGCTGACCGGGACCGGCATCGCCTGGATGGGCGGCGACGGCGGACCGGGTGCCGATGGCGTTACCAATGCCCGCGCGCGGACGGGTACCGCAAGCTGACCTTGCATTCCGAGCGCTGCGCTGCCTTGCCGGGCCGCCGCGCTTGCGCGGGTAGTGGCACAGATTCGCTGCGCGACCGTTCGCTGATCGATGCAGCGGATGCGTGCGAGCAGGCGCCCAGCCACAAGGCGAGCCCAGTCAGGCTGTGACGTGACATGGGAATCTTTTGCAGGGCGAGGTGGGATGGATGGACGACCGGACAGCCCGAGGTTGCGCCTCTGTCAGTGAAACGGGCCAGTGCGGCGAATGGGGTCAACCGGGTGGAAGTTTTTTTCGATACCCCCGCGTTGGCTGATGCGATGCGGCCGACCTCTCGCTACAAGCGTCTGGCGTTGAAACCCTTCTTCCACCGGCAGAAGGTGGCGCGCAGCGCCGGATGAGGGGGCGACGAAGAGGACATCCGTGGCTGCGTCATCCCCTGATCCAACGCCGATCCAGCGTGGCCGCGCATGGCACCGTCCGTTGCCCGCCGCCAGCCGCCAGCCGGATCCATGCATCGGAGACGCAGCGGCTGAGACAGGGTTAGCCCAGCCAGGCAAGGGTTATGCACGGATCCGCATGCGACAACGCCGCAATAAGGTTTATCCGCACGCCACGCTGTCGCATGATGGAAGGCTGGTACCGCACTGCGCGGCCGCTCGTTTCCGTCATGGAGTCATCCGCATGCTTCAACGCCGTCACTTCCTCAAGAGCGCCACGCTAGGCGCGATTGCGTCCGGGTTGGCCGGCTGGGGCGCCCGCGCGCAAGCCGCGGCAGGCGCCACGCCAGGCATGCGGCCGACGGCGCTGCCGCGTGGTGCGGCGCGGGTGATCTCCACCTGGGATTTCGGCGTCGCCGCCAATCAGGAAGCCTGGAAGATTCTCAGCAGCGGCGGTATTGCGCTGGATGCGGTGGAGGCCGGCGTGCGTGTGCCGGAAGCGGACCCGAACAATCCTACCGTCGGCCTGGGCGGTTATCCGGACCGCGATGGCCGGGTAACGCTGGACGCCTGCATCATGGATCACCTGGGCAATTGCGGCGCGGTGGCATCGCTGGAAGACGTGGTGCACGCCATTTCGGTGGCACGTGCGGTGATGGAGAAAACCCCGCACGTGATGTTGGTGGGCGACGGCGCGCGTCAATTCGCCTTCGAACAGGGTTTTCCGAAAACCAAGCTGTTGACTCCAAGCTCGGAAGCGGCCTGGAAAGAGTGGTTGAAGAGCTCCAAGTATTCGCCCGAAGCCAATGTCGAAAATCGCGCCTGGCGCGATGCCAAGTTGCCCGGCGGCAAGGACAATCACGACACCATCGGCATGCTGGCGCTGGATACGCACGGCAATCTATCCGGTGCATGCACCACCAGCGGCATGGCGTGGAAGATGCACGGCCGCGTGGGCGACAGCCCGATCATCGGCGCGGGCCTGTACGTGGACAACGACGTGGGCGGGGCGACCTCGACGGGTGTGGGCGAGGAGGTGATCCGCAACGTCGGCAGTTTTGCGGTGGTGGAAATGATGCGGCAGGGCAAATCGCCCGCCGATGCCTGCCGCGAGGTGGTGATGCGGCTGATCCGTCGCAAGCCGGAGCTGACGCGCACATTGCAGGTCGGCTTTCTGGCAATGAACAAGCGCGGCGAAGTGGGAGCGTTCGCGATCCAAAAGGGCTTCAGTTACGCGGTGTGCGACGCGCAGCGGCAGGATCTGCTGGTGCCTGGCGAGAGCCATTACACCAGCGAGCCGGCAGCATGAGCGCGGTGGGATTGGAAGTGGCTGCCGATTCGGTGGCCTCGGCATTGGCCGCGCAAGCAGGCGGTGCGATGCGCGTGGAGCTGTGCGGCGGGCTGGATGGCGGCGGGCTGACGCCGTCGTTCGGCACGTTGGCGGTGGTGCGCGAACGTTTGCGGATTCCGCTGTATGTGCTGATTCGTCCGCGCGTGGGCGACTTCGTGTTCGACGCCGCCGAAGTCGAGGTGATGCGCCGCGATGTGGAGCAGTGCGTCCGGCTGGGATGCGATGGCGTGGTCCTTGGCGCGCTGGACCGGCATGGGCAGGTCGATCTGGCGACAATGCGCGTGTTGATGCAGGCAGCAGGGTCGTTGGGGGTGACGTTTCATCGCGCGATCGATGTCAGTGCCGACCCGTCGCGCGTGCTGGAGGATGCGATCGCGCTGGGGTGCGAGCGGGTGCTGACCTCGGGCGCACGTGCGAGTGCGCTGGAGGGCATCGACACTATCGCCGCGTTGGTGCGGCAGGCAGCCGGGCGCATCGGCATCATGCCCGGTGCCGGGCTTTCCGAGCACAACATCCGCGCCCTACGGCAGCACACCGGCGCCCACGAATTCCATGCGTCGGCGCGTGGCGTGATCGCCGCCCAGGTGCCGTCGCCGCACCCCTATATCCGCGATCTGGGCGGGGACTACCAGCGGACCGATACCGCGCGGGTACAACGGATGGTGGGCGCGTTGCAGCAAGCGTGAAACGCGCGCAACGCTCCGTTCGGCCAGGGAGGCGTCGCCTGACTTGCGCAGGCACATGACGGCGATGCTCGATTGGCGACGGCGCATCTCGTGTTTGCCCTTTACTGATCGCGTGAAGGTGCCGGGCTTGTTTGCTGTTCGTCATCAGCGTCGTCGCTGACCTGCTCGGGAATGTGCAGCGTGAAGTCAGGAAAGGATGTACGGTCTTGCGGGTGTGCGTTGACGATCAGCTCGCGGGTCTTCCACATCTGGACTGCCTTGGCCAGCGACGCTGCGTCGAGCTGGCTTGCTTCGTGATAAACGAACTGCCCGAGATGATCGACGATGCCCAGGTGCGCGCTCTGCTGCGCCTTCCAGTTGCTGACGTTCGTGTAATGGAGGCGGAGGCCTTCCTCGCTATCGTCTTCGATTCTGGGGGATGGGCCTGCCATGTCGCTCACGCGTTGCAGGAAATGGGGATCCCTGCTTTCTTCGAGCATTTTCTGCAATACCGGAATCTCGCCGAAGGTGGTGGGAGTGCCGGGCGGGCGCTTTTCTGGAAGATAAGATGGGGCACCTTCCAGAAAAGGATTTCTTTCCTCATCGATGACCGTGCTCAGCATGGCCTGTGCGGTGTCTTCGATGCGTTCGAGCGCAACCTTGTTCAGTTCGAGCGCAACCTGACGATGCTGGTCGAGCTGCGCTTGGAGATGCGGCGGCACCAGGATGATGCAGTTGGCAGGTAATCGGGCGATCAACGAGGGCAGTCTGGAGAGATTGACGCAACCTCGCAGATCGAGTTTTTCCAGCTGCGTCAGGCGGTAAATGTCCAGTGGCAGCGTGAGCAGGTTGCTGCAGTCTTTCAGAATCAGTCGCTTCAATGGCGCACTGCCGCCGAAAATCGGCGGATAGCTGCGCAGCGCGGTGCAGCCCCGCAGATCAAGCTCCTCCAATTTTGGCAGTTGATGGATGGCCGGGCCAAGGGCGGACAGCGGCGAGTTGCGTATCTTTAGGCTTTTCAGATTTTGCAGGTTGGCGATGGACGCCGGAAGCGATGTGATTCCGGTCCGTTCCAGCCGTAGGCTCTGCAGGTTGACCAAGCCCTCGTGCTCGCCGGATGCATTGGTGCTCGCCAGGTGTTCGGGAAGTTCCGTCAGTTCCGGGCAGGCGCGGATGGAGAGCTCGCGTAATCGGCTGAGGCTTGCGATGGATGCAGGTAGCGCGCGAAGCGGATTGCGTGCCAGCGTCAGTGTTTCCAGGCCCGCAAATTGCTGCATGGTGTCCGGGAGCTCCATCAACCCCGCCGCGTCGATCGTCATGTGCTGCAGATGAGACAGACGGAATGCCTGGTCGGGAAATTGCGGCAGCGGAACTGAGCGCAGCTCCAGCGCGACCTGCTCCGGTGCGGTTGCGTCCTCCAGCAGGTCGGTTGTCGCCTTCAGCGCCCGGCTCGTTCTTCTCTCGACCTCCGGGTTGTTGCTGTTGGCTTGGCGCCATGCGCTGTGCCAGCGATTGCGATCTGCGCTGTAGTGGCGTTGCCATTGCGACAGCACGTCGCGGTAAGGGCGAATCGCTGGGGAGCGCCGTAATGGTGAAGCGCCCACGGTCGGTGGCATACGGGGGCGCACCGGCCGCAAGTGCTGCGAATCGGTGGTGACGGAGTGGAAGCGAGCGCGTTCTATGTCGCTGAGCTGTGGCAATTCCGGGGTTTGCAAAGGATGTCCAGCCGCCTCGTTCATCCGCGCGGCGCTGCCGGATCCGCCGTAGGGAAGTGGGGGAGCGGATGTGGTTGGCCGGCGAGAGGTCTCGGCATCGGCAGGCGTTGCCGACGGTCGCCCGGACCGGCCACCAGGCACATATCTGGTTAGGCCGCCGAGCATGCCGCTAGGGCGCTCGGTCGCGGGGTGTGCGGGTGGGACACTGCGCGCGGGCACATCCGCATTGGACGCATTCTGCTCCCGCAGTCCTAACGGCGTGCCCGGCGGGCGTGGTTGATCGACGCGTCGCATCGCATTCCTCTTCTTGGCTGTCGCTCGATGACGATGATCGGCATGCAACGCGATTGGCGAATTCCGAGGGGTGAAGCCGTCGTCATCATGACGAAGGATCGGCGGCGTGGGCGCATGCCGTTGTGCAGCGCTCAGGCAGCGTTGCGGGGACGGGCGCCTGGCAGGGGCTGCACTCGCCGAACCGCGTGGGATCGAGCACCACATGCTTGATCCGTCGGCGCTTCCAGGTGTAGCTGACATGCACCAACCCATCGCGGGTCTGGATCACGGCCGGATAGGAAAATTCATCACCGGCGCTGTCTTCCAGGGTCAGCGCGCGTTGCCAGTGCACGCCATCGTTGGAGACGGCAACGGCCAGGGTGCCGCGCCCGTCCCACCAGTCCTTGCCGGCAATGGCCGGGTTGTAGACCAGTAACGCACGACCGTCGTGCAGCACCACCGCGTCGGTGCCGGAGTTCGGGTTTTCCACCTCCAGCAAGTGCATGGGCTGCCAATGCAGGCCGCCATCGAGTGAGAACGTGCTGAAAAGCTTGTTTTGCTGGCTGCGGCCCAATGCCTGCAGGCGGCCATCCGGATACATCAGCAGGCTGGGCTGGATCGCGCCGATCGCCTTCGCGTCGTTGAGCGGCATGCCGCGTTGCCAGTGCACGCCGTCGTCGTCGCTCCATTCCAAATGCGCGCGCCAGCCGCGGTCTTCGCTGCTGCTGGGCGCCAGGATGCGACCGTTCGGCAATTGCACCGGCTTATTCTTGATCGGCCCAAGAATGCCGTCGGCCAACCGCTGCGGTGGCGACCAGTGCGCGCCATCGTCAGTGGAGAGCAGACGCAGCCCCCACCATTGGCGCGGATTGGGTCCGAGCTTGTAGTACAGCTGCACCGGCCCGGTGGCCGATTGGAACAACACCGGATTCCATGCTGGCACTGCAGTGCCATCGACGCCGGCGTGTGCGCCATCGGCGATAGGGCGTGGGGTCTGCCATTGCTGCGGGCCGCGCTGAGCGAGCCAGATGCCGACATCGGCCGCACCTTCGTGCTCACCGCCGAACCAGGCAGCCAGCAGATGACCATCGCGCGTTTCCAGCAAGGTGGAGGCGTGAGCCTGCGGCGTGGGAGCCGGGTCGGCGATGAACTCGCTGAGCACGATCGGCGAAGGCGGCAACGCAGGCGATTGCGCCTGTGCGACAAGCGCACCCAGGCTTGCAGCAAGGCTCGCAACGAGACGGCTCAGCAGGCGTGGCGGATGCATCGTGGTCCAGTCCTGTGCCAAGTTTAAAGAGACCTTTTTATTATCTCTTAAATACCACGTGTTCCGTCCGTCGAGGCGGCTTGGTCGAAGTGCATCACCAGACGCATAGCGATGTGGCCGCTCTGCTCCGGCTGCTACTAGCTGGTGGCACCTGGCCTGACCCTGGCGCGACTGTGTACACGGCCATCGTGCAGCATTGCCGCGGTAAAGCCTTCAGTGCAGCGATGACTCAGCCGCATTGCACCCGCGCGCACGATCACACCGAGGTTGCGACGCGCGCTGAAGCGTGGCAATGCGAGGGTCGAGTTGCGCGCGCGCCGGCCGCTATCGTGATGGCACAGCGAGCGTGGTGTGGCGGTACGCCGGCGGCGATGCGGGGAACATAACCGCGATGCGTTCTTAGCGCCGATGGGCCTGCACAACACAAATCGCCGTGCATCCATTCACTCAGGAGTGCATTGATGGCTTTTCCAACCGCAGTCAATCCGCAGATCACCGATGCCGTCACCCAGACCAACGTCAAGGTCGTTGGCGAAGCGCCAGCGGTTGCAATGAGTTCGATTTACCAAAGCATGGCCCATTCGAGCGGCATCCTGTTTCAGAATGCGGTCGCTGCACAACAGCAGCAAGACACCTTGGCGCAGGCGGCCACCAATCAGGGCGTGATCCAGACCTATGGTGTCGATACGGGCGCTTGCGCGGCAGATGTCGAGAACGTTGCGCAAGGTGGTGCCGCAGACAATCTGAACAGTCTGTTGACCGTGCTCAGGTCGTTCGACACTGCAAAGTAACCGCGTCTGGCGACAGCGTCACGGCTGTCGCCACGCTTGCTCGCGCAAACGCGTCGCTCAGGCGGCGTTGTCATCGCGCATTTGCGGCGGCAGCAGCGTCTGCGGCTTCTTGGCCGATTCGGTCTGGCACAGGAACGTCATCAGGTGTGCGGCTTCGGCACTGCCCATGGGCTTGCTGTGGATCTGCTCGGCGAAGGCGTTTTGGGTGTGCTCGGCAACGGCGGAAACGGACTCTTGTGCAACGGTAGACGACGACATGCAACGCTCCTGGAACCTGCAATCAAGCCGTCTACGTCGCAAGCAAGCGCGTCCGTAACGGAGTCAGCCGGTGATATTGCCTGGAATCTGTGCCGTCCGATACCTCGACGGTACGCGGGCGGCGCAGCGGCACCGGACGTTCTGATAACGGCGGCTGCGGCCAGGTCTAAAGCGTCATCGGGTGAAATCTGCTCCGTCGGTTATTTTTGATTGCCCAATAGGGCTGAAGGCGATGGGCGTCTTGCTAGAACGCGGGGGCTCAACAGCTGGATTGCTGTGCCGGCGCGTCCTGGCGCATCGCCAGCTCCGCCAGGCCATCCATGCGGCGGCTTGCATCTTGCCAATCCGGCGTGGAGGTACCCAATGGCGGGCTTTCTCCGGGATAAATCGCGCGACGCGTGGTCGGGCCGGAGCGTTCGTTTACGGAATCGCGTGTTCGTCCCAGCAAGACTGGATGGAAAGGACAGGCGCACCATCGCCGCTTTGCACCGGTTGGAGTTTGCTCATGCGCGTCCAACGATCCATTGCACAGCATCTTGTCACACGCGATTGTGCGGCCGTCGAAACGCCGCCCGCAGCGGAATCGCCGCAAGATCGACAGGGTTGGCCACTGGGGCTGAACGCGCTGCAGACGCGACCACTGCCCAGACGCACACATCGCGATGAGAGCGAGCGACGAGTGCACCACGGGGATGCCAACGCCCGAGTTGCCGAAGCGGAGACGGCCTATGACGTCTTCGTGGTCGCCAAGTACGTGGCCGACCCCTTGCACGGAACCGCGGACAAAACGGCCGAATTGATCAACGACATTCCCCGCCGCGGCGAACCCGAGCACTCCGCCGAAGCCGGGGAGTCAGCGCATCCGCCCGCGCACCCACCGGCCGACCATGCAGCGGCACCGGATGGCCACCCGTCACACCCACCGCAGACCGCACATCCTGCACAGCCGCACGCTGCCCATGCCCCGCATGCGCCGACGCCGGAGGGACACCAAGCGCCGCATGCCGGCGCCGGGCATCCGGCGGATCCGCAAGCGGTTGGGCATGCAGCGAAGGAAGGCGTCCTGCACGCCCTCGCCGAGGAAGGCGCCCCGGCAGGCGCATTCGATCTGGCGATGAGCCTGGGCATCAGCGGCGCGATGCTGCCGCTGTCGAGTCTTGCGATCTATGCCGCGTACAAGGAAACCCGTGAAGTCGCCGAGCAGCGCACGCACTTGCGGCAGCGGGAACGCCGCCTGCGCTCGGAGCAGGCGGCACTGCAGTCTGCCTTGGGCACGGCAGCGCCTGCAGGCGCTGCAAATGCGCACGCGCATGCACTGAGCGAGGCGATCGATACCAACGCCTATCTACAGCGGCGAAATGCGCGCGACGGTGCCATCGCCGCGACCTCCATGGCCTCTGCCGGGGTGATCTTCACCAAGGCAGCGAGCGAACTCGGCATCCAGGGCGGGCTGGCAATCGCCAGCAAGAGCCCAAATGCGGCGGGCCTGGTGGGCCACAGCGCCGCTGCCGCAGGTGCTGCCTCTGCGGCGGGCATCGCCGGCAGCTTCGTGCTCGCGCCGTTGGCGAGCGTGGCGGCGACCGCATTGGGGGGCACCTTCCTGCACCAGTCGCGTCGGGAAAGGGCGCGTGTTGCCGTGGATGTCGGCAGGGTCGAGCGCTTCCTGCAAGACCTCGAACCTAGCGAGCTCAGTCCTGGCGCACAGCGATACCAGTACTTTGTGAGCACCAAGTTGGGCAAGTACGACCGCTTTGCGCATCGGTTCAACCAGTGGAACAAGGGCTTTGTCGTGGGTGGAATCACCTACACCGCCAGTACGTTGACCAAGGTCGGCGTCAGCGCGGCCGTCGTTGCCGGCGCCACGGTGGCCGCACCGGTGGGCACCGGCCTGATCATCGGCGCAGGTCTGCTCGGTGCGGCCACGATGGGGGTCGGCAGCCATCAATTCCTACTGGCGCACGGCAAGCAGAAGCGCTACCGCAGGTACCAGACCGAGGACATGCCTGGCGTCGATCGCGCGCTACTGGCGGTGGCGGATCTATTGCCTGCACGCGAGGCGGAGAGTGCCGCAGTCCAGGAAACGCCCAACGTCGCCGACCAGTTGCAGCCAACCGCGCTCGGCGTTGCACTGACGCCAGTGGCGGAGGAATCAGCGGGGAGCGATGAAGACGATATCGTTGCAGAAGCCGATCCCGGCCTGGAGCCGAAGCATCGCCAAGGCGCCTCTGCCGCAGGTGATGCTCAACCGGCAATGCCGCAACCCGATGCTTCGGCTGCCGACGCAAGAGCGGCAGGCAATGCTGTTCCCCAACACGGTTTCGAGTTGCGGAGCGCGCTTTACGCCTGCATCGACGGGCAGGAAAAGGCGTTGGACGCGTTTCTGCAGAGCGGCGCCGACGACCTGCAGAAACGGCATCCGGTCAAGCCGCGCTCGACAGATCAGAGCAAGGGCTCGGGTCGAGCGGCACATGCGGCGCCGCTGAGTCGGCGCGTCAATGCCGCCCTGCGCGCAGCCGCGAACTACGGACGCGCGGTAGTGACCGGTAAGCCGCATCAGGCGCGAGCCAAGGCGATGCGCAGCCATGCCAAGCACAGCGCGGTGCTGACCGAAACCGCGCTTGCGCAGTGGCTGCAAACGCCCGGCTCGGTGAAGCCGCAGATCGCCTACATGCAATGCTGCCTCGAACTGCAGACGAAGTATCTCGACGCCAAGCTCGGCGCGCAGGCGGACCTTCCGCAGCCCGACGTGCACGACGATCCGCATTCTCATGGCCAAACGCCTATTGCGACGGTCGATCGGGCGCCGGAACGTCTGCTGGCGCAATTGCACCAGGTGCGCACGCGCGACGACACCCAGCAGCGAGCGGTCAGCCTGATGCTGCAGGAACTGGAGATGGCCGAGCAGGAACTGGCAAACCCCGATGCCCGAAGCCAGGCGCGCGCCGCCGCCAGGATGCCCGGTTTGCAGCAGCGCCTGATCCGGGTGCTGACTTCGAACGCGATCGCGCCGCAAGAGGGCGTTGCAGGGTTCGCCCGGTTCTGCATGAAACAGGCCCGTCAGAACACGCCCCATGTGCGCGGCACGCTGTTGGCGACCGAAGTCCAGGCAGCACGCATCCGCGAACAGGCCGCTGCCGCGACGCCTGCGTCCACGACCTGATGGCGGCTGTGCGCGCGCACATGCGTCGGCCGCCGCCGCCTCGTGAGACTCACTCCTTCGGCTTGAGCCACACCTGCTGCTTCAGGCCGCGCACGCTGGGGGTGGCGACATCGTCCAGATCGAAGACCACCACCGTGTTGTCACCCTTGCGCTGGAACGGCGCGGGGAAATACAGCGCGGTCTGCGGGCCGATATTCCAGTGGCGGCCCAGGTTGACACCGTTGGCCCAGGCGAAGCCCTTGCCGAAGGCGCGCATGTCCAGATAGGTGTCGGTCGGCGTGCCGATGCGCAGGGTGCCGCGGTGGAACGCCGGGCCTTGCACGGCCTTGCGGGTCCAGCCGCGGATGCTGTCGGGCGTGCGCATGGGCAGCGGGAAGGCCTGCCAGCCGGTGAGTTGCCGGTTGTCCAGCACGACCGGGTCGACCAGGCCGGCGCGGCCGTCGGCCATGCGCGTGCCGTAATTGATGCGGCCGCTGTTTTCGACCAGGACATCCAGGGTGTGCTGGCCTGCAGGAATCTCTACATCGAGGGATACCTGCTGCAAACGCCGTTCGACGCTGCCGACCGGTCGTTGATCCACGTACACGCGCGCCACATCGCGCACATCGCCCAGATACAGCGGGCCCTTGCGCGGGCCGGTGACGGTGGTGCGGTAGAGGATGTAGCCGTAATCCTGGCCGAACTGCTCCATCGGCTGCGGGGTGTCGATGGCGATCGGTGCGGGCAGGTTGTCCCAGAGCGAGGCCGATTCGCGCAGCGGCGTGTCTGGCAGCGTGGTGGTCGCGATCGGCGCCGGTAATGCGGGCGGTTGCACGCCGGTCACGCGGGCGATGGCATCGCGCATCAACGCGAACTTGGGCGTAGGGTGCCCGGCTTCGTCGAGGATGGCGTCGTAGTCGTAGCTGGTGGTCTGCGGTGCGTAGTGGTCACTGGGATTGTTCTGGAAATTGGCGCCATTCATGAAGCCGAAACTGGTGCCGCCGATAAACATGTAGAGATTGGCCGAGTGACCCTGGCGCAGGATCCACTCGAACTCCTCGGCCTGTTGCCTGGCATCGGTGGCGGCGTGCGGCTTGCCCCAATGGTCGAACCACCCGGCCCAGTATTCGCCGACCATGCGCGGTTGATCGGGGCGGAACTTGATCAGTTTGTCGAATGCGCTCTTGGCCTCGCCGGGTGCGAAGTTCACCACCGCCAGGGTGTCGGGCAAGGTGCCGTTGGCGAGCATGTCGGCGCCATCGGAGGTGAACAGCAAGGCCTTGTCGAAGCCGGCCTTGACGTACATGGCGCGGTTGTCGGCCATGTACGCGTGGTCGTCGGCGTAAGAGCCGTATTCGTTCTCCACCTGCACGGCGATGATCGGCCCACCGTTGTGGTTGAGCAGCGGCTGCACCTGGTTGGCCAGTGCGTCCAGATACGCCTGGCTGGCGGCGAGAAAGCGCGGGTCGCGGCTGCGGACGCGGATGTTGCCCTTGCCGAACAACCAGGCCGGGTAGCCGCCGGCTTCCCACTCTGCGCAGGCATAAGGGCCGGGCCGCAGGATGACGTTCAACCCCTGCGCGGCGGCTTCGCGCACGAACGCGGCCACATCGTTGTGACCGGAAAAATCGAACTGGCCTTGCTGCGGTTCCACCAGATTCCAGAACACGTAGGTTTCCACCGTGTTCAAGCCCAGTGCACGCGCTTTTTGCAGGCGGTCTTTCCAGTAGGCGCGCGGAATGCGCTGGAAATGGATGGCGCCGGAAAGCAGTTGGTAGGGCTTGCCGTCGCGCACGAACTGCGTGCCCTGCGTGCCGAAGTTCGGCCAGCGTTCGGTCTCTGCGGCTGTGCCGGTGATAGGAAGCGCGAACGCGAGGGCCAGGACGAGCGGTGCAAGGGTGGTGCGCAGCATGAGCGATTCTCGGCGGTAACCAATGACGGGTGATGGCGGTGGATGAGGTTTTGGGTGGATCGGTGTTGATGGTGGCCCTCATCCGCCCTCCGGGCACCTTCTCCCGCTTGCGGGAGAAGGAAGGCAGCGCGCCCCTGCTTGCGGAAGAAGGGGACTAACGGGAACTGTCATGGTCAAGCTGCCGCGGCTGTGCGCCCGCTAGGCAAACGAGGGCGGGAGATCCTTCTTGTTGGCACCGAAGCTCAGATTGGGCGTGGACCCCATCTCGAACTCCAGGGTGCCGCCTGCGGCAAGATCGGCATGACGCAGCCAGGCACGGTTGGTCGGTGCGCCGTTCCACTTCAGCGACTGCACGTAGACGTTCTTTTCGCTGCTGTTGTTGGCAACGATGCGCAGCGTGCGGCCGTTGCCCACCTCCAGCGTGGCGCGCTTGAACAAGGGGCTGCCCACGATGTAGTTGCCGCTGACCGGATCCACCGCATACAGACCCAATGCGCTGAGCACGAACCATGCGCTCATCTGCCCGCAGTCTTCGTTGCCGGACAGGCCGTTGCGCGCGTCGTGATACTGCTCGCGCAGCAAGCGGCGCACCATCGCCTGGGTCTTGTACGGCTGGCCGGCATAGGCGAACAGATACGCCACGTGATGGCTGGGCTCGTTGCCATGCGCGTACTGGCCGACCATGCCGTCGATATCCGGCGGTGCATCGGCGGGCAGTTCGGAGCTGGTGGAAAACAGCTCGTCCAGCTTGGCGACGAAACCGTCGCGACCACCGTACAAGTCCATATACCCGTACAGATCGTGCTGATTGAGGAAGGTGGCCTGCCAGGCGTTGGATTCGGTGAAATCGCGCCATTTGGCGATGTGGCCCATGCCGCGCGGGTCGAACGGCGTGGCCCAGCTGCCGTCGGCGAGCCGCGCCTGTACAAAGCCGCTATCGCGATTGAACACGTTGCGGTAGTTGCGTGAGCGTTCGCGCAGCGCGCGCGCATCGTCGCTGGCGCCGGCGGCGTGCGCCAGATGTGCGCAGGCCCAGTCGTCGTAGGCGTATTCGAGCGTGCGGCTGACTGCTTCGTCCACGTTGTCTGCGGGGATGTAACCGAGCTTGCGGTACTCGCCCAGGCCATGCGTGGTGTCGTCCATCGCGCGTTTGCGGTATGCCGGCCACGCGGCCTTGTAGTCGATCCCGGTAAAGCCCTTGGCATGCGCCTCGGCCAGCACCACGGCGGAGTGATAGCCGATCATGCAGCCGGTCTCCACGCCCTGCAGCGGCCAGATGCCCACCCCGTCCGGGCATTCGTTGGCGCCGCGCACCAGGCATTGCACCAGGTCGGGCACGCGCTCGGGCTGGACCAGCGTGAGCAGTGGATGCGCGGCGCGGTAGGTGTCCCACAACGAGTAGGTGCTGTAGTTGTTGTAGCCCTTCGGCGCGCTGTGGATCTGCAGATCCATGCCGCGGTAGCGGTTGTCCACGTCGGAGAACAGCGTAGGCGCCAGCAGGCTGTGATACAGGCCGGTGTAGAAGATGCGCCGTTGCGCGTCGTCATCGCTGTCGATGCGCACGCGGGCCAGTTCCTTTTCCCAGGCGGCGACGGCTTGCGCATGCACGCGCGCGAAGTCGAAGTCCGGCAATTCGGCATCCAGGTTGGCCAGTGCATTGTCGGCGCTGACGGCCGAGATGCCGACCTTGATCAGCAGCGGGGCGTCGGCAGCATCGGGGTAATGCAACGCGGCCTTGAGGTGGGTGCCGTCGGCGCTGCGCGTGCCGGCGGCCAGCGGTTGGTCTTCGTCGTACAACTGCACCTGTTTGAAGGGACGCGACAGGCGCATGGCGAAATAGATGTAGCGGCCCTTGGCCCATTGGTACACGCGGCGTCCGCCGGTGAGCGTGCGTTCGTCGACCACGCGCAACTGCGCATCGCTGATGCGGGTGGGAATGCCGGGTTTGTCCTGCATGCCGTGGCACAGGTCGAGCAACACATGCGCGGGTTTGCCCTTGGGAAAGTGGTAACGGTGCAGGCCTGCCCGCGCGGTGGCGGTGAGTTCGGCATGCACGCCGCTGTCCTTGAGGCGCACGCGGTAGTAACCCGGCGATGCGGCTTCATCGGCATGGTCGTAGCGCGAGCGGTAGCCGGCGTCCGGGTTGTCGAGCGGGCCGGGCACCAACTTGACCTCGCCGGTGGCGGGCACCAGCAGGAAGTCCAGCATGTCGCCGATACCGGTGCCGGACAGGTGCGTGTGCGAAAAGCCCATGATCGAGCCATCGGACTCGTGGTACCCCGAGCACGAATCCCACACTGCGTTATAGGTGTCCGGGCTGAGCTGCACCATGCCGAACGGCAACGTGGCGCCGGGGAAGGTATGGCCGTGGCCGCCGGTGCCGATGAACACATCCACATGCCGGGCGAGGTCGGCGCCGGTACGCGCATCGGCCGGTAGCGCGTAGTTGCCGGCGCGCGCGCGCGCCAGGCCGGGCAGGCCGACGCTGCCGAACAGGGCTGCGGCGATGGCGCCTTGGAGAAAACCGCGTCGTGTTGCCATGTGTGTGGTCTCGGAATGTTGCGGGCCGATGCCGGGGCACCCTCATCCGCCCTTCGGGCACCTTCTCCCAAAGGGAGAAGGAAAGGTCAGAGGCTACGCAGCAGCTGGGGTTTGCGTTGATGCAGGTCGATGATCAGTTCGCCGAACAAGGTGTTGGCCCAGGCGAACCAGTCGCGGGTGAAGGTGTTCGGGTTGTCCTTGTCGAAGGCTTCGTGCATGAAGCCGGTGCCGGCGTGGGTGGTTTTCAACCACTGCAGGCATTGGCGCAGTTGCGCGTCGTCGTCGCTGACCAGTGCGTATTGAATGATGGACATCGGCCAGATCGTGCCCATGCCGCTGTGCGGGCTGCCGACGCCTTCGGCCGCCTGGCCGCGCGCGAAATACGGGTTGCGCTCGCTCCAGGCCAGCTGGCGCGTGCGCAGGAACACCGGGTCGGCGCGGTCGCAGCAGCCCAGGTAGGCCAGGCTGAGCAGGCCCGGTGCATTAGCGTCGTCGATGAACAACTGGTTGCCGAAGCCATCCACTTCGAACGCCCAGTACGCCTGCCCGTCGGCATCGCGTTGCTGGCCGAACTGGCGGGTGGCGGTTTCCACTTCGTCTGCCAACGCGGTGCACTCGGCGGCAAAGGCGGTGTCGCGATGCAAGGCGGTGCTGATCGTGGCCAGCTGCCGCAGCGAGGTCACCGCGAACAGGTTGGCCGGCACGAACAACGGGAACACGCAGGCGTCGTCGGAGGGGCGGAACATCGAGTGGATCATGCCATTGGGCTTGGTCGGCTGGCCGTAGCCTTCCAGCACCAGGGTTTCGGTGGCCAGCGGCGAAGGCCGCTGGAACACGTACGGGCCGCGGTCGTTCTTGCGCTGCTGCTCGCGGAAGGTCTTGACCACCACGTGCATCGCCGCGCGCCAGTCGTCGTCGAACGGTGCGGCGTCGCCGGTGGCGCGCCAGTATTCGTGCGCAATGCGAATGGGGTAGCACAGCGAATCGACTTCCCACTTGCGCTCGCCCACACCGGGCTTCATTTCGGTGATGTCGTTGAGCGACCATTTCAGGCGCTGGGTCTGGCCATCGGGCAGGAACGCGTTCGCATACGGGTCGAGCGCGATGCACGCGGCCTGGCGCTGGATCAGGCCATGGAACATGCGCCGCAACGCCGGGTCGCGCCTGGCCAGCGGCACGTACGGGTGCACCTGCGCGGAGGAATCGCGCAGCCACATCGCGTGGATGTCGCCGGTGATGACGAAGGTGTCCGGCTTGCCGTTGCGGGTGCCGGTTTCCACCGTGGTGTCGAGGGTGTTGGGGTAGCAGTTCTCGAACAGCCAGGCCAGTTCCGGATCGGCGATGCGCGCCTTGATCTGCGCGATCTGCTGTTCGACCGCCTTGCTGACGAAGCGGCGCTGCGCCTTGGGCGGGCGCTTGCTGACAAAGCCGCTGGCTACGCTGGACGCGCCGGTGGCGGGCGCGGCCGCAATGGCGGGCAGTGCGGCGGCGAGCAGGCCGGCACCGGCACTGGCGCCTAGGAGTTGAAGGATGTCGCGGCGGGTGTGCATGACCTGGAACTCCTTGGATTTCGACTGCAGGCCTGCACACCAGTGCCGCTCCAGCGCCGCGCTACCCGCCGGCTAAGGATGAGACCTATGCATGACCAATTCCCGATGACCATACAACGTGTGCGCCAAATGTGCATAGTGCGGCCGCACAATTCTCCGCCGTCTGCGTGGCGGATTGCGCTGGGTCTTCGTTGCCGGCGGCGTTGAAACGCGCAGACGACCGGCACGCCAGTGTCATGACCCCACCGGCAGCGACGGCACGGCATCAACCTCGGTATCAGCCCACCGCATGTCCACGCCACTGTGCCGGCCCCGCGCAGTGGCCATCGTCGTGTGCGTGGCCGAACAACGCGTCCAGCAACCGCCGCGCCGGGCTCCATTCGCCGATCGCCGGGTGGATCAGCATCGCCTTGCAGGCGTCCAGATGGCTGCCGCTGAGCGCCGCCTCGATGGCGGCGTGCTCGTACGCCTTGAACGTGTGCACCAGCCCCTGCACGGCGCTGGGCAGCGGCGCGGCCGGGACCGGCACGATGCGGTCGCGATCGATGTCTGCGGCGATTTCCACGATGTCGTCGTCGGCCAGCTCGCCCATCGCGCCCTGGTTGCGCACATTGACGACATGCCGCGCGGGCCGGGCGCCGGTCAGCGCGCTCATCACGTCCACCGCGATGCGGTGATAGCCGGTGCTGGCGCGGAACGGGTCCGGCTGCGGCGCCAGGTCCGGCGCGAAGGCCGAGCCGGCCTCGGCCTCCAGCTTCATGTACGAGCCGGAGCGCTGCGCCAGATAGGCCGCATAGGTCTGTACCGCACCGGTGGTGTCGCCGGCGTCCAGCCGGCTGCGCAGGTCGCCGATGAGGGTGCGGTTGAGCCGCTCGATCTCGCCGCCACGGCTCGCGCCGCTGGCGCGCTGGTTCTCCAGGGCGCGGCGGCGCTCGTAGAAGAAATACAGGTATTCGGTGGGGATCAGCCGCAGTGCGCGCAGCATGTCGAAGTCGAACAAGGGCGCCAGGTAGAGCTGGCGCAGGATGGCGTCGTCGGCGAGCACGCGGTCGAGGATGTCTTCGCCGCGCAGGCGCACCGCGCGGATCCAGCCCAGATGATTGAGCCCGACGTAGTCGCATTCCACATCGGCAGCCGGCTCGCCGAGCGCGCGTGCGATGTTGTGGAACAACTCCACCGGCGTATCGCAGATACCGACCACGCGCGCGCGGGTGTGTGCGCTGATGGCCTGGGTGATCAGCCCGGCGGGGTTGGTGAAGCTCACCAGCCAGGCGTCCGGGCTCAGGCGTTCGATCATGCGCGCCTGTTCGATCGCCACCGGTACCGTGCGCAGCGCCTTGGCCACGCCGCCCGGGCCGGTGGTCTCCTGGCCGGAATAGCCATGGCCGATGATGGTCTGCTCATCGGAGGCGCGCTGGGCGATGCCGCCGACGCGGATGCTGTTGAGCACGAAATGCGCGCCTTCGATCGCCGCTTCCAGCGAGGGCGCCGCATGCACCTGCAACGCGCCGCCGGCGTCGGCCACGACGGCGCGGCCCATCGCCACCATCAGCGCCAGCCGCTCCTGATCGGGGTCGTACAGCACGATCTCGCGCGCGCCCAGCGCCTCGGCGGCTTCGTTGACGCCGTACACCACCAAGGGTGTGCGGACGCCGCCGCCGCCGATCAGGGTGAGCTTGCGATTGTCGACAGAACTGCTCATGGAACGTCCTCGCGTGTGGGGGGAGATAGGAGAAACAGGCCGTCGAGCGCACCGAGCGCGCTGCAGCAGGCCGCGCCCGCGTGGCAGCCGTGCTGTGCGCTCTCATCCGGCGACAGGCCGCGCAGCTGGGCGGCGAGAAAGCCGGCATCGAAGGCGTCGCCGGCGCCGGTGGTGTCGCGCACCGGCACGATGGGTGCGGCGACCCGGCGTGCGCCGGCGTCATCGATCACCATCGCGCCGGCAGCGCCGCGCTTGATCACCGCCTGGCGCAGGCCGAGTGCGTGTGCCCATGCCAGACACGCGTCGGGGCCATCGCCGCAGCCCATCAGCGCGGCTTCTTTCTGGTTGGGCAGAAACCAGGTCACCGCGCGGCAGGTGGCGTGGTTGGCAGGATCGGCCAGCCAGGCCGGGTTGAAGCCGACATCCAGCGAGGTGCTGCAGCCGGCACGCGCCAGCAGCGGCAGGAGGGGCTGCGCCACCGCAACAGGCAGCGGCAGGGCGAAGTGCACGTGGGTGGCCGCAGACATCGCGGCGATGGAGGTTTCATCCAGCAGGAGCGCACTCAGGTCGGCATTGGCGCCGTGGTAGGTGAAGAACGAGCGGTCGTCCTGTAGCGACACGCTGGTGGTCACGCCGGTGCCGGCCGGTGAGTCGACCAAGCCATCGGCGGACACGCCGAACTCGCCCAGGCGCTGCGCGAACACCGGACGGTCCTGCGCACCGATCGCACCGAGCACGCGCACGCTGCAGCCCAGCCGTGCCAGCGCGCAGGCGGTGATCAGCGTGCCGCCACCCAACTCGCGCGTGTAGTGACGCGCAAGCGCTTCTTCGCCGGGTGCCGGCCAGCGTTCGAAACCGCTGAAGATGTGGTCGAGATACACCTCGCCGACCACCATGATCTGTGCGGCGCTCATTGCAGCTGGAACGGCCATGCGCGCTCCCTCCGTGCCTGGATCAGATACAGCGCACTGCCCACGCACAGCGCCAGCACTGCCGCCAATACGCGATGGCCGGGGCTGGTGGCCAGCAGATACAGCCAACCGGCCACGCTGATCAACAGCGGCCACGGATACAGCGGCATCGAAAATGCACGGCGGCGCCGCTTGCGTCGCAACAGCACCACGGCCAGGCACTGCGCCAGAAACTGGAACAGGATCTGGATGATCATCAAGGTGGCGATCAGATCGTCCAGCGACAGCAGGCAGGCCAGCACGGACGTTGCGCCGACGAACAGCAGCGATGCGGTGGGAAAGCCGCCACGTGGATGCAGCCGCGCAAACACGCCGAAGAATTGCCCGGCCGCGGCGGCGGCATATGGCACCCGCGAATATCCCAGCAACACCACCAGTGCCGAGCCCCAGCTGGCCAGCACGATCAACGCCACTGCCACGGTGCTGCCCGCCGGCCCGTAGATGGCCTGCATGAAGTCGGCCATCACCGCCTTGGATTGCGCCGCCTGCTGCCAAGGCAGCACGCCGAGCAAGGTGACGTTGAGGCCCAGATAGAGCAGCGCCACGATCGGGATCGAGACCAGCACCGCCCGCGGAATGGTGCGGCGTGGCTTGCGGATTTCGCCACCGAGCATGCACACGTTGTTGTAGCCGCCGTAGTCGTACACCGCGATCAATGCCACTGCGCCCAAGCCCAGCCAGAAGCCGTGCGGCGAAGCCGGGCGCGCATGCAGGAAATCCTCGGCGATGCCCAGATCGAAATGCAGCACGCCGCTGCAAATGATCCACACGCAGGCACCGATCACCGCTGCGCTCACCAGCAACGACAGCACTTGCACCGAACGCACCTTGCGATACAGCAGCAGTGTGTTGAACGCGCACAGCGCCATCGCCATGGCGGTGAGCCGGGCATGGCCCAGGCCGGGCAGCAGGAACGCCAGATATTGCACGCAGCCCACCGCCGCCGAGCCCACCGACAGCGGTGCGGTCAGCAGCGTTTGCCACAGATACAAAAACCCGAACAGGCGCCCCCAGCGTTCGCGCCCGTATGCCTCGCGCAGATAGTGGTACGGTCCGCCCGAGCGCGGAATCGTAGCGCCGAGTTCGGCCCACACCAGCCCATCGCACATGCACAGCAGCGCACCGGCCACCCAGCCGATCAACACCGATGGGCCAGCCAACGCCGACAACGCCAGCGGAATGGTGATGAACGGGCCGATGCCGATCATGTTGAGCAGATTGGCCGACAGCGCGCTCCAGAAACCCAGCGTGCGCGGCGGGGCGCCTGCAGCTGTGGACGATGGCGGCACCACCGAGGGGCTCAGCATGCGCTGTACGCCGCATGCGTGCTGCGTGCTGTGGTGGCTGCGTCATGGGCAGCGCGCAGGCTGTCGGCGCAGTGGATCGCGGTGGCCTCCAGTTGATGCAGATCCAGCACCAGCACCGCATTGTTGCCTTTGCGCAGCCAAGCGCCGGGGCAGAACAGGCACTGTTGCGGGCCGACGTTCCAGTAACGCCCCAACAGGCGTCCGTTGACCCACAGATAGCCTTTGCGCCACTGGCGCATGTCCAGGTACACGTCGCCGACCGTTTGCAGTGCGATATCGGCGGCGAAGAACAGGCCGGGGCGCGCGGCTGGCGCTTGCAGTGGGCGCAACGTGGGCGCGGTGTCGCTATCCAGCGCTACGCCGTACACCTGCCAGCCGCGCAGCTCGCTGCCATCCAGTCGCACCGGGCCGAGCAGGCCTTTGGCATCGCCCAGTGCCGGGCCGAAATTGATATGGCCGAAACTGTCGACCAGCATGTCGAGCTGGCGTTCCTTCGCGGCGGCGTTCGGCAGGGCGAGTTGCGTTGCACTGTTGAGGTGCGCATGCCGCATGCGCGAGACATGGCCGATCTCGCGGCCATCCAGGTGGACTGCTGCGTAGTCGTGCACCTGGCCCAGGTCCAGTTGCGTGCCGGCGGCAATGCGGCGCCGATAGACCGCCAGGCCCAGGTTCTGCCTGAGCAGGGTCTGGTTGTCGGCAGGCTGGTCGGTAGGCACCGGCTGGTCGCCCAGGTTGTCCCACAGCGATGCGACCGGGTGTGCGATGACCGCGTCGAAGCGGGTGCGCGCTGGCGCCGCCGGAATCGCCGGCAGCGGGCCGCTGCTGTGTTGGGCGATGATGCTGCGCAGTGCCGTGTAGGCCGGCGTGGCGCAGCCGCGTTCGTCGATCGGTGCGCTGTAGTCGTAGCTGGTGAGCACCGGCTGGAATTGCGAACCGTCGTCTTCGGCATTGGCGCCAGCGCTCAGCCCGAAGTTGCTGCCGCCGTGCACCACATACAGATTGAACGAATAGCCGGCTGCCATCAGGTGCTGCAGCATCGGTGCGTAGTCGCGGCGCGCCACAACGGCATCGCCCCAATGCGTCAACCAGCCCGGGTAGCCTTCGGCCACCCATACCGGCGCGTCACCTGCGATGGTTCTGGCCTGCTGTAACTCCTGCAGATCCGCACCATCCAGACCCAGCGCCGCGCCGGGCAGGTAGGCCTTGCGTCGGCGCAGGTCCTTCATGCCTTCGGCCAGCGAAAACGGGCCATCGATGCCGTGCTGGCGCCAAAGCGCAGCCAGCGCCTGCAGATAGCCCACGTCGCTGCCGTGCATGCTGTATTCGTTCTCGATCTGCAGCATCAGCACCGGCCCGCCGGCACCGGCCATCAGCGGTGCGAGGTGTGGCGCCACCGCGGCGATATAGCGCTGTACCGCTGCCATGTAACGTGCATCATTGGCGTCGCGTAACCGCATGCCCGGTTCGCGCAGCAGGTAGGGCGGCAGCCCGCCCAGCGTCCATTCGGCGCACACGTAAGGGCCGGGTCGCAGATACACCCACATGCCTTCCTGCTGGCAGAGCTTGATGAAGGCGACGAAATCCCGCTCGTCGGTCGCGAAGTCGAACTGCCCCGGCTCGCGCTCGTAGGCATTCCACATCAGGTACAGCGCAATCGTGTTCAAGCCCATCGCCTTGGCCATGCGGATGCGCTGCAGCCAATCCGCACGGGCGATGCGCAACGGATGCATCTCGCCACTGCGCAACTGCCACGGCTGCTGGTCCAGCACGAACTGTCCGCGGTCGAAGCCGAATACATGCGGGCGACCATCCGGCACAGGCGCACGCAGCGACGACAGCAGCGCCGGCGCGGCCGCCAGGCCGAACGGCGCGAGCAGCCCAAACGTGCATAGACTCCTGCGTTTCATCGTCTCTCCAGCCAGGAAAGGAACTGCCGCGTTATATCGATCGCATCGCGGCGCGCCATGCCGCGCCGCCAGGTCTGCGGCGCAGCGCGGCCCACTGCTAGAACGCATACTTGACAGTGAACAGCGCCGTGCTTCCGGCATCGACGATGTCGGAGATCGCCAGGTTGCGGCGGCCTACATGCGCCCAATAGCTGTATTCCTCGGTCAGGTTGGAGATCGACAGATCCATGCTCACGCCATTGTCGAAGCGGTAGCCGGTGTGCAGATCCACACGTCGGGTGGGGCGTGCCCACAGGTCGTTCCACGGCGCGCCTTCGTGCAGGAAGTCGTAGCCCAGCAGGTACGAACTGCTGAAGTGGTAGCTCAGGTTCAGCGAGAACCCGTTGTGTTCGTAGAACACTTCCAGGTTGGCCATTGCCGCCGGCGCCGACTGCATGTGCTCGTTCTCGAAACCGTCCAGGCCCAGGTCCGCACGCGCGTGCTGGCGGGTGGCGTTGGCGCTCACGCCCAGGCCGTCGAACGGGGCGGGCAGGTCCTGGAATTTTTGCCGGGCGCTGATTTCAACGCCGTAGATCTTGCCGTCACCGCCATTGGCGGGCATGTGGTACAGCACCGTGCCGCTACCGGTGGTGCTGCCATTGGCCTGCGCCGAGCCGGCATCGTAGATGTAGTTGCGCAGTTGCTTGTAGAAGCCGGCCAGCGAAAAAAAGCCGCCGTGCTGCGTGGACCATTCGCCGGACAGGTCCAGGTTGGTCGATTCGATCGGCTTCAGGTCCGGGTTGCCCTGAGTGATGGTGGTGACGCCATTGGAGATGTCGATCTGGCTGCCGCCGCCCAGCTGCACGAAGGCCGGCCGGGTGTAGCCGGTCCACAGCGAGGCGCGATACGCCGTGCGCAGATCCGGTCGCCAGGTCAGGAACACACTGGGCAAGGGCTCGTTATAGGAGGTGTGGTTATGGTCGAAGTAGCCGGCAATGTCGTTGCCGTCGGCGTCCGTCGGGCTCACCCAGAAGGTGTTGTTGATCGCGGCGTGTTCCAAGCGCACGCCGGGCACGATGTCCAGGTTGCCCATGGTGAAGGTGGCGCTGGCGTAGGCGGCACCGACCGCCTCGGTGCCGCGCATGGTGTTGCAGTTGAAGTTGTTGACGTAGAACGCGTTGCCGCAGGTGTCCAGATCGTCGTCGGTGAGATGTTGCGCAATCACACCGGCCACCGCGGCTTCGCTCACGCGCGGGGTGTTCCAGTCGTATTTACCCGGGAAGATCGATGCATAGGTGCCGGTGAAGATGCCCAGCTCGCCCAGCGTGGTGGTGCCATCCACGCCGCCGGTATACCAGTCGCGGTTGGTGTAGCGGCGACGGCTCTTGCTGTACTTGACGCCAAACTGCACCGAGCGCAGTGCGCCGTCCTCTTCGAAGTCGTAGCGGGTATCGACGCGTGCGCCGCCTTTCTTCTGGCCGGAGTAGATCTTGGTCAGCTCGCCATAGCTGCCAGCATAGAGTGAGGGGATGTTGTTGACCTGCGCCTGCAGCGCCGGAGTGAGCTGCGGGTATGGAAATGCACCGCCGCCATAGGCCACCAGGGTATTGCCGGAATAGGCGTAGTTGTCCTGGGTGAACTTGTCTTCGCGTCCATCGATCTCGACATGGTCGGGGCGGTCGTTGTCACCGAAGCTGTAGAACACGTTGGGCATGAAGGTCCAGCCGCCCACGGTCTTTTTCGCGCCGATCTGAAAGGTGGCCAGATCGGCGATTTCCGGGTTGGTTTCGTACCAGAAACGCGAGGCGATGCGGCCGATGTTGGGCGTATACACGCCAGGCGTGCCGGTTGGCACGTAGCGCACATCCTGCGGCAGTAGCTGCACGAAGGTGGTGCCCTGATCGGTCTTGGCATAGGCGTAGGTCATGCGCGCGTAGAGCGACAGGGTGTCGTCCACGTGCCAATCAAACGATGCATTGCCGCCGTAGCGGCGCTCCCAGCCTGCGGCAATCCCGACATTCATGCCGGTGCTGGTGAGGTTGTGTTGCGGATCGAAGCCGGCGGCGTTGCCGCCGTTGGCGTCGGTGTTCAAATATTCCCACGAGCCATCGTTGAGCGCGCTGGTGGCCGCGGCCACTTCGCTGTTGGTGGTGGTGCGGTAGTCGTAGTACGCGCTGGCATACACGCCAAACTGCTGCGCATCGCCGAATTTGTGCTGAAACTCGCCACCGAAGCCGCCACCCAGGCCATCGCCGCCGTAATCGCGCGCGCGGCTTTCCACCCGGCCGCTACCGGTCACGCTGCCGCTGGTGGTGTCCTTGAAGTCGTAGGCGGTGGGGGTGCGGAAATCCAACGTGCCGCCGATCGCATCGCCGTCCATGTCGGCAGTGGAGGTCTTGTTGGCGACGATGGTCTGCAGTCCGGTCGGCGGTAGCAGGCTGAGCTGCACGCTGCGGCTATACGGCATGCCCTGCGCCACGGTGACGCCGTCGATCATGTTGACGTTGTATTCGGAAGGTAGCCCGCGCACCGAGGCAAACATGCCTTCGCCGCGTGCTGCACCGTCGATGCCGCCGAAATAGCCCGAGCCGGTGCTGGTGATGTTGATGCCGGCGATCAGGCCCAGCGCTTCGGCCACGTTGTGCACGGCGGTGCGTTGCAGGTCGTTGGCCGACAGCACATCGACCGTGTTGGCCGCGTTGATCTTCAGGTCGCTGGCGTCGTAGCGGTTGCTCACCACGCTGATCGCCTTCATTTGCTTGACCTGTTCCAGCGCGATCGCCACCGACGCAGTACCGGTCTCGCCGACCTGGATGCTGGTTTCGGCCGCGCTGAAGCCGGGATACTCCAGATTCAGCGCGTACTGCCCTGCAGGCACGTCACGGATGACGAAATGCCCGCGCGCATCGGCGACCGCACTATAGGCGGTACCTGCGATACGCACCTTCGCATTCGCTGCCGGCTTGCCGCTGCTGGCTTCCTTCAGGTCGCCTTCCACCGTGCCAGCCATTGCCGTCGCCGCCGATGCCATGCCGGTGAGGGTCAGGATTGCCACGGCCCATTGCTTGCCATTCGAACGCTCACGCTTTTCCACATGCCACCTCGCCAGATGCTGGGCAACGTTGCCGATGGCAACGCCCTCCAATGCCTTTGCTCTTGGGCAGACGGTCCGCACGATGGAGCACACACACGGCATCGCGCAGCACGCCGTCAAAGCGTGCGCGTATTACCGCATGGGATGCACGTCGAAGCGTCTGCCAGCTGGGACAGCTGTTGCAGGCGTCAGTGGCGGGGCGGGGAATAGCCGGCGATGCACTTGGAGCGCGATCGCATGGCGCTCAATTTATAGTGCTTGGTCATGCCGGCTGCACCAGTGCAACGAGCGCGCGCATGTGGGCAGGGCGAGGCAACGCGAGGGCGGCAACACGGAGGCGCTGGTCGATACGACGATGCTGCATACAACCATCTCCCGGTGCGCGTGCTGCGTGGAAACGCTGTTGCTGTCGATCAGCCCACGGTCATCGCAATGACGTGTGTTGCCGGCTGAGGTGAGTGATAGACCGCGCTGTTGCGACTGTCAAGCAGGTGTGAAGTGTGTGCTCAGATCGTCGTGCCGGCTGCGCAATGAAGACGAATACAGCGTCGCGGTACGCCGATGGCGATGATTTCCGGTGCGGCGCAGCATTGCCGTGCGTCAACGCAACAGGCGCCGGCTGAAACAGCCGGCGCCTGTTGCGCGTCATGTGATCACAGGCATTACTTGGGCAACGGCGAGCGTCCCTGGATCGAAAACGACGCAGCATTGCCAGCGGCGCCGGTGCCGGGCTGCCCGCCGCCGACGAACAACGTATAGTCGCCGGCCTCCACTGCGCGCTGCCCGCTGCGATCCACGTCGCTCAAGCCGCGTGCATCCAGATGGAAGGTCAGCGTGCGTTGCTCGCCCGCTGCAAGATGCACGCGCTGAAAACCGACCAGGCTGCGCAACGGCGACTGCGGGCGGTCCGGATATTGCAGATACACCTGCGCCACTTCGTCGCCGGCACGTGCACCGGTGTTGCGCACGGTAGCGGTCACCTGCAACGGATTGCCGGCTTTCAGCGTGGTGGTGGACAGCTGCGGCGCGTCGTAGGCAAAGCGGGTGTAGCTCAGGCCATAGCCGAACGGAAACAGCGGCTCGCCCTTGAAGTAGCGGTAGGTGCGGCCCTTCATGTCGTAGCTGACGTAGGCCGGCAGGTCCTTGGTGGAGCGATAGAAGGTCACCGGCAGGCGACCGCCGGGATTGTCGTCGCCGGCCAGCATGCGCGCGATCGCGGTACCGCCGGACTGGCCCGGGTACCACGCGGCCACGATCGCATCGGCATGCGTCTTGGCCCAGTTCAGGGCCACCGCGCTGCCGCTCATCAGCACCACCACCAGCGGTTTGCCCGACGCCTTTGCCCGTTCGAGCAAGGCTTGCTGCGGGGCGGGCAGGGCGATGTCGTTGCGATCGCCGCCGTCGAAGCCGGGGACATCGATCCGCAACTCTTCGCCTTCCACATCCGGCGACAGGCCAACGAAAGCGACCACGGCGTCTGCCTGTGCCACGGCCTGCGCGGCTTCGGCCAGTTGCGCGGCGGCAGGAGCCAGCCATTCCAGGCGCACGCCCTGATCCTGGCCGCGATGCTCCATTTCCAGGCGGATCTTGCGTGGGCGGGTGTCGTCGAAATGCAGCACGGTTTCCACGCTGCGGCCGTCGGCGTTGTGCATGCCGGCCGGCACGTGCTTGTCTTCGGCGTTGCCGGCAACCACCAGCTTGTCGTCGATATACAGGCGTACCGGGTCGTGCCCGCCGCAATCGAAGCAACGCGCCACGCGCACCGCCAGGGTGTAATCGCCAGCGCTGGGCGGCAGCAGTTCGCCGCTCCAGCGTACTGCATAACGGTCGGCCGGTACCCCCTTGGCCGGGGCGACCTGATCCCAGTTGAAGCTCACCGTGCGGTCCTGCCGCACCACGCGCGCAGCACCGCTCATGTCGACATTGTCGAAATACTCGCCACGCAGTCCCGGCTTGCCATCGCTGCGCAATGCCGTTTCCGGGATCATGCCCGGCACGCCGGCGGCCAACGGTGCGCCTTGTGCGTAGCTAACCTGCTGCGCACCGAAGCGCTGACGCAGGCCCAGCAACGGCGTCACGGGCGCGGACGAAGTGCCCTGGTAATTGGCCTCCAATGCCGCCAGTGCGTCTGCATTCGGGCCGATCACCGCCAGCCGCGTGCCGGCTCTGAGCGGCAACGTGTTGGCATCGTTCTTCAGCAGCACGATCGACTCGGCAGCCGCCTGCAAGGCCAACGCACGATGGGCCGCGTTGTCCACGTCCTTCGCACCGAGCCGTGCGTACGGATCCTTGCGCGGGGCCTCCAGCTCGCCCAGGCGATAGCGCGCGGCAAACAGGCGCACCAGCGATTGGTCGAGCAAGGCTTCGTCCACTTCGCCGCGCGCGATCGCCGTGCCGAGTTCGCGATAGGCATGCCCGCAATTGAGATCGTGCCCGGCCTTCAGCGCGGCGGCCGACGAGCCGGCGTTGTCGGGGCGGAAATAATGGAACTGGGTCATGTCGTCGACTGCATCGCAGTCGGACACCACAAAGCCCTTGAAGCCCCAGTCGCCGCGCACGCGGCCGTTGAGCAGCCAGTCCGCCGCGCAGACCGGGGTGCCGTGCAACGCGTTGTAGGCACACATCACCGAGCCGGCCTGGCCTTCGACCAGCGCGGCGCGGAACGCCGGCGTATAGGTCGCTTCCACATCGTGCGGCGACACATCCACATCGAAGCCATGCCGTCCCGGCTCGGGGCCGCTGTGCACTGCGATGTGCTTGGGCGTGGCGATCGTGCGTGGGTGGTTGAGATCCTCGCCCTGCAGGCCGCGGATAAAGCCCACCGCCATTTGCCCGGTGAGAAACGGATCCTCGCCGTAGGTTTCCATGCCACGGCCCCAGCGCGGGTCGCGGAAAATGTTGATATTGGGCGACCAGATGGTCAGACCGGCATAGCGCTGATGGTCCTTGCCCGGACCGCCGGCCTGGTTGAACTTGGCGCGCGCTTCGGTGGACACCACCGTGCCCACTTGCTGCATCAGGCGGGTATTCCAGCTCGCCGCCAGGCCGATCGACTGCGGAAACACCGTGGCGTAGCCGTTGCGCGCGATGCCGTGCAGGCCTTCGCTCCACCACTCGTAGGCGGGGATGCCCAGGCGCGGAATCGCCGGGGCATCGTTCATGGCCTGCGCCACCTTTTCTTCGCGGCTCATCTGCGCGACCAGCGCGGCGGCGCGCTGGTCGGGCGATCCGGCCGGTTTGGCGGGGGTGGCAAGGGCGAGGCAGGGCAGCGTCAGCCCAAGGCCCACTGCCATGGCAAGGCGCGATACAAACACGGACGACATGGATTCACTCCTGGGCAGCGGACAAGGCCGCTGGGGATTGTTCTGGTAGTGCTGCAGTGGTTGCGGTGTGGTGCGGGAGCGGCCCTCATCCGCCCTTCGGGCACCTTCTCCCGCCAGCGGGAGAAGGACACCCATGGCAGGAACCCTCACCCTTCTCCCGCTTTGCGGGAGAAGGTGCCAGAAGGGCGGATGAGGGGCCGCGCCGCTCTTCATTTCGCAGCCGCTGCCTCCTGCGGCTCCGGCGGCGCACCAGCCAGCGTGGCGGCCAGATCGCGCACCTGCAGCGCCGATTGCAACTGCGCCAGCGCCGCCTTGCTGGTCACGCGTACGGTCAACGGCTCGCCCGGCAGCAGGTCGAAGGCGTTGTCCGAGAGCGTGGCATCCACATCGCCGAACGACAGCCATACCTCGCGCGCCAGCGTGTCGCTGGTCAGGGTGAGTGCGTAGCCATCGCCATCGGCACGCCACTGGCTGTCGATCTTCGCAGCCGGCAAGGCGAGCTGCTTGGCCGGCGCGAAGAACACCACCTCACGCGACAGCAACGTGTCGCCGTCCAGCAGCTCGAACACCGCGTAGGTGCGCTTGGGATCGGCGCTGCCCAGCAATTGCTTGTCGCTGAAGTTGCCCACCTGTTGGCTGCTCAGCGCGTTGACGCTGGCTTTTTCCTCGCGCTTGCTCAGCACCTTGCCATCCATGCCCATCACCCGCATGCGCCAGCGTGCCGCCAGCGGGGTGGTGCGGTCGGACACCAGCGACACCTCGGTCTGGCCCTTGCCGTTGCGCAACGCGGCGATCATTTCCGGCGCGTAGAAGCGGCGTGCATGGTAATGCAGCGCCTTCCAGCGGCCGTAGTAATCCACGCTGGACCACGACGCACCCGGCCACACATCGTTGAGCTGCCAGTACAGCGAACCCATCGACTGCGGGCGCGAGGCGCGCAGATGAGAGGCCGCGATGTTGATGCCTTCGGCCTGCATCAGCTGGCTCAGGTAGACGAAGCTTTCGAAATCCTTGGGCTCGCCGAATTCGCGGCGGATGTAGAGCATCAGCCGCTTGTTGCCGTTGCCCTTGTCGAACTTCTGATGCACGCGCATCACCGGCGATTCCGGGTCCATGTCGCCGGGCTCGGCAAATGCACGCACGGTGCGCATATCGGGGAACGACTGCAGGCCGTACTCGGACATGAAGCGCGGGGTGACGTTGAGGTATTCGGTGACCGGCAGGGCAGGGCCGCCCCACACCTTCCAGTAATGCATGTCGCCATCGTTGGTCTGGTCGGCCGCGCCATCGAAATCGGTGCCCGGCGAGGTGGCCCAGTACGGCACATCGCTGTCGTAGGTGGCCACCACTTCGCGGAACACGGTGCCGAACAAGGTGGTCATGCCGCGTTCGATGCGGGTGCGTTCTTCCGGGTCCACCGACTGCTTGAACTTGACCCGGTCGCCCCAGTTTTCCCAACCGGTCTGCACTTCGTTGTTGCCGCACCACAACACGAGACTGGGGTGATCGCGCAGCCGCTTGACCTGCTCGATCGCCTCCTGCCGGGTGTTCTCGCGGAACTCCACGTCGTATGGCGGTACCGCGCCGCCGAACATGAAGTCCTGCCAGATCATGATGCCAAGCTCGTCGGCGACGTCGTAAAAATAGTCGTCCTGGTAATGCCCGCCGCCCCACATGCGCAGCATGTTCATGTTGGCATCGCGCGCGTCCTGCAAGGTGCTGCGCATGCGCTCGTGCGTGACACGTGCGGGGAAGGCATCCAGCGGAATCAGGTTGGCCCCCTTGGCGAAGATCGGGATGCCGTTGATCACGATCTCCATGCTCTTGCCGAAGGGGTCTTTTTCGCGACGCAGCTCCACCGAACGCAGGCCGGTGACGCGCTTGATCTGTTGGCTGTCGCCATCGGCATCGCGCACGCTAGCGACGAAGGTGTAGCGGTCCTGCGCGCCGTAACCGGCCGGAAACCAGCGCTTGGGATTGGCGATGCGCACCGCCAGGTCGACGCGGTTCTGGCCGGGATCGACCACCGCGTCCTGGGTGAACTGGCCGACTTTTTGCCCATCCGGGCCCAGTACATCCAGCGTCACCTGCACCGGGCCGCTGCGGCCGGCCTGCAGGTCCAATTGCGCCTGCACTTGCGCACTGTGCGCATCCACCCGTTGCTGGGCGATATGCAGCCCGTCCACCCGCACGGCATCCCACGCTTCCACGCGCACATCCTTCCAGATGCCGGCGTTGACCATGCGCGGACCCCAGTCCCAACCGAAGTTGTACGGCGCCTTGCGCACATAGGTCGAGCTGTGCCGTGCCTCCGGCTCGTCCCCGAATGCCGAATCGTAGGCACCCGGCAGCGCATACGGCTGCTTGGCCAGCCACGGCTGGATCTTCTTGATCGGCGAATACAGCTTGACCTCCAGCAGGTTATCGCCGCGCTTGAGCAAGGATTTCGCGTCCACGCGCCACTGCCGGAACATGTTGTCGGCGCTGAGCAGCTGCTTGCCATTGAGGGTGACCTCGGCAAATGTGTCCAGGCCGTCGAACACCAACTCGACATGTTCGCGCTTGAGCGTGGCCGCATCGACAGTGAAGCGGGTCTGGTATTGCCAATCGCTCAGGCCGGCCCACTGGATCTTGCCTTCGTTGTCGCGATAGAACGGGTCGGGCACGATCTTGGCGGCGATCAGGTCGGTCTGCACCGCACCGGGCACCTGCGCCGGCAGCCACGCCGCTGCTTTCGGATACGTCTTGCCCTGCTCCTGACCCGGCACCAGCCGCACCCGCCAGCCGCCATCCAGCGTCACCGCCGTGGGCGGCGCTGCCCAGGCCTGCGAGATGGCCAGGGCCAGGGCAAGCCCGAGACGGGCGGGGGTGGGAACAACACGATGACGGGACAGGGGCATGCGTGACTCTCCTAGGGTGGCTCAGCGCGTGGCGGCGGGGGGCGCCTGCGCAGTGGTTTCAATCAATTGAACGGCGCCGATGGCGTACAGGGGGCCGCGAATCGGCGCGGTGAAGCGCAGGCACAGATCGTGGACGCCGGTGCGTGCAGGCAGTGCGGTTTCCAGGGTGAATTGCTCGCCCAGGGTGTCGCTGCGCGGCAGCTGCACGCTGGCGATCAACTCGCCGTCGCAGCCCTGACGCACTTCCAGCTCACCGCCGCGGGTTTTGGCTGGGTATTGCACGACCTTGGATTGCTCGTGCGCCAGTCCGAAGTTGTTGGGCAAGCGTGCGGCTTCGATGCGGATTGCGCCGATACCGTCCAGCCGTGCCTGCGGATACAGGCGGCAGGCACGGAACAGGTCGACGTTGTACACCGGCGTGTCGGCGCCGGTCATTTCCGGCAACAGCGGCAGGCGCAAGCCGAGCGCGCCGGTTTCAACGCAGTGCTGCAATCCCTGCGTATCCACCCGCAACAAACTCGCGCGATCGAAGCTGCGGCGACGCGTGGCCGCCAGCGGCGTTCCGTTGGCATCGAACGCAGTCGCCTTGACCGTCGTCGGCAACCGAATCGTAAACGGCGCGTTGTAGCGCGGCGATGCCGGCGTGGGCTCGCTGCCGTCGACGGTGTAGTGAAGCGTGCCCGCGCCGGCTTGCGTGCTCAGCGCCACCTTGGCCGGCCCGCCGGCGAGCACCGGATTGGGTCCGCCTTCCAGGGCGATATCGGCAGCGAATGCGCCATCGCTGTAGTCGATGCCCAGCGCCTTGTAGCGCTGCAGCTGCGCCGGCATGCGCGCCAGGAAGCTGTTCCAGTTGCGCGCTGCCGGCGGTGACCAGGTCACTTCCGCTACCGCAGCAAGACGCGGAAACAGTGCGTGATCCACGTGCCAGCGCGAGGGGATGTATTCGGACCACAACGCGCCTTGTGCGCCCAGTACATGCCTGGCCTGTTCGGCGCTGAGCTCGGCCGGCACCGGGTCGAATGCGTAGACCTTCGACAGCGGCAACACCGTCAGGCGGCCGTTCGGTTCGTCGCTGCGGGTGGTCTGCAGGTTGTCCAGATACAGCCAGTCGCCCGGCGCCAGCACCACATCGTGGCCTTGCTGTGCTGCGGTCACTGCGCCTTCGATGCCGCGCCACGACATCACCGACGCACTCGCCGGCACGCCGCCTTCGAGAATTTCATCCCAACCGATCATGCGCCGGCCGTGCTGGGTGAGGTAGGCCGCCAGTTGTTCGTTGAACCAGCCCTGCATCGCGTGCGCGTCCTTGACCCCGAGCTTGCGCATCTGCGCGCGCACCGCCGGCGAGGCTTCCCACTGATCCTTCACCGCCTCATCGCCACCGATGTGGATGTAGGTCGACGGGAACAAGGTCAGCACCTCGTCCAGTACGTTGGTGATGAAGGTCAGGCTGCGTTCGCTGGTGTTGAACAGATACGGGTTGACGCCCCAATCCACGCCCACCTGCGTGCGTGCGCCGGGTACGCCCACTTCTTCGGGGTAGGCAGCAACGGCTGCCTGTGCATGGCCGGGCATGTCCAGTTCGGGCAGCACGGTGATGTGCAGACGCGCCGCATAGGCGACGATCTCGCTGATCTGTTCCTGGGTGTAGAAGCCGCCATACCGCTGCGGCGTGCCGTGCTGGCCGGCGCCGGGCGGCGTGCGCCATGCGCCCACCTCGGTGAGCTTGGGATAGCGCTTGATCTCGATACGCCAACCCTGATCATCGGTGAGATGCCAATGCAGCACGTTGAGCTTGTGCAGGGCCATCGTATCGAGCACATGCTTGACCGTGTCCACATCATGGAAATGCCGGGCCACATCCAGGTGCTGGCCGCGCCAGCTGAAACGCGGCCAGTCGCGGATCGCCACCGCCGGGACCTGGACCTCGCCCTTGCGCGCGTCCGGTGTCATCAATTGCCAGGCGCTGATTGCGCCATACAACAAGCCGGCGCCATCGCGCGCGGCGATGCGCACGCCCTTGGCATCGGCTTCCAGGCTGTAACCTTCTTTATGCCCTACCGGCGCCTGCGCGCTGCGCTCCAGGCGGATGCTGCCCGGCGAGGCACTGGTTTCGGCGCGCACTTCCAACCGCAGCCCGCGTGTGCGTTGCAGCAGATCGGCCAGATGTTCGGCACTGCGGCGTGCATCGGCATCGCCGGGCACGATCGAGATCACCGTGCCGGCGCCCACCGTGAAGCTGCCGCTACCGCGTTTGACCTCCACTGCCGCAGGAATCAGCGGCAACGCGGTACCCGCAGTGTTTGCGGCTGCAGCAGGTGCGCCCGCGGTTGCAACGGCCGGCGAGGTGCCTGGCGCTCGTTGACCGCAACCGGCCAGCGACGCTGCCGCGAATGCAAGCGCAAGCAGGCGCGAGGATAACGGCGAGACGGCTGTCAGGCGTGCGGTGGGTGCGGAGTTCGACATCATGCAATCAGATCCCGATGTGGCGGCGGTACACGGCAGCCACGCACAGTAGCAAAGCCGTGTCGGAAGACGCAGTGACTGGCGCACGCTTCGTCCCGCTGCGCAGCGCGGGCGCTGCGTGGTCATGCGATCACGTCAGGGGCGTCGGTCGCTGCAAAACCGGCGCGGGCGACGCTGGAACCGGAATGCAGCCAGGCAGTCCGATTCCTTGCACCAGCCGCGCCCGCCCGATCACGGTGCCGTCGTTGCGTCAGCTGCGCTCAGCGCTGCGCGGTCGGTAGCTCGTCCCACACCTTCGGGTCTTCGGCGCCCAGCACCCAGCAGCTGAATCCTTCCAGGCCGTATTGTCTGGTCAGCTCGTAACGTGCCTTGAAGCTGCGTGCGTCAGGGCGGAACACCCACTCGCGCATGTCGTCGCGATAGAAGTAGAACCATGATTCCTGCTCGACCGGATCCCACTGCACGGTGGCGTTCTGTTCCTGCGCCAGCGGGAACGACTCGTCTGCATCGATATACGTTGCGGAAATATTCGACGCCTCGGTGCCGTCGTCCTTCACCGGGTTGCCGGTATACCAGCGATAGCCGTAGGTGGCGATGCCCAGCGACAGCTTGTCCTTCGGCACCTGGGTGATGGCGTAATCCAGGTGCTTCTTCATCCACACCATGCCATCGACCGGGCCCGGTGTGGTCCAGCGCGTGTGCTGGTCGTAGGTCATCAGGCTGACCAGATCCACCGCCTGGCCCAGCGCCTTGAGGTCGTACGCACCGCGCCAGTATTCCCACATCCACTTGGAGAACTGGCCGCCTTCGGCATAGCCCGGTGCGTTCGGCACCACGGCGACCGACATCTTGAAACCGGCCTTGTGCAGCGCGTCTGCGGTCTGCTTGACCATCAGCGTGTAGGCGTCGCGGTCGGTCCAGGCGATGTTTTCGAAATCGAACTGGAAGCCGTAGTACTTGTGCTGCTTGCCGTGGATGAGCAGCGATTCGATCATGCGCTTCTTGGCGGCTTCGTCATGCATCAGCTTGTGGAAGCCTTCGCGACCGGTGGTCATCGACAGGATCGGCATGACCCGCAGCTTGTGCTGCTTGGCGATGTCGTACAGATACATGTTGGGGGTGCCGTTGACCAGGCCGTTCTGGTCCACGCCATACCAGGTAGGCACCACCACATCGATCTTGTCGACGTTGGCGATGAAGGAGTTGGTCGATTTCTGCGTGTTCATCAGATAGAACAACGCCGTGGGGTTTTTGGCCAAGGCCGGGGCGCAGGTCAGTGCCAGCGCGAGCAACATCCAGGTCAATCGCTTACTCATGAAAGACAACATCCGTCAGGGAGTGGGGGAGGAAAGGTCGATGCGGAAGACGTAGGCACTCTCGCCAACCGGCTTGACCGGCAGGCGCAGATGCAGGCCGTCGGCGCGTTGTTCGAACGGGATCTTCTTGCCGTTTGCCAGCAAGGTCACGGCGCGTACGCCGTCGGCGGCCTTGAGCGAGCGGATCACCGCCTCGCCATTGCTGGGCCAGCCGAGCTCGATCGCATACAGCGCGCCATCGCGCGTGGTGAAGCGGAAATCCTCGGCCGTGTACGGCTTGGTCTTGATGTCCTGGAAGGTGCCGCCCACCACTTCCGTGGGGCCTTCGCCGTACACGCGCCACGGCGTGCTGTCGTAGATCGCGCTGCCGTTGGTCTTGAGCCACTTGCCGATCGCCAGCAGGATGCCGCGCTCGGTGTCCGGGATCGAACCATCGGCGCGCGGGCCGATGTTGAGCATCAGGTTGCCGTTCTTGGCCACCACGTCGGCCAGCATGTGGATGATGAAGGTGGGCGACTTGTAGGTGTCGTTTTCGATATAGCCCCACGAGGCGTTGCTCACCGAGGTGTCGGTCTGCCAATGCGTGGGGTGGATGCCGGTGAGCTGGCCGCGCTCGATATCCAGCGTGCCTGCGCCTTCGGGGAAGGCGCCGAGCTTGTAGTTCACCACCACGCCGCGGTCTGCTTCGTTCCGCGCCGCGCCCTGGTTGTAGTAGTACGCCAGCATCGTCGGCAGGCTGCGGCGGAAGGTGGGGTGGGCAATCCACCAATCGAAATAGATCAGGTCCGGTTGATAGGTGTCGATCAACTCGGTGGTGCGCGCCAGCCAATCGTCCAGCCAGGCCTGCGAGACCGGCGTCCAGTCGTTGGCCACATCGGCATCGTCCTTGCCCGGCAAGCGCACCTGCGCCGGACCATACAGCCCGGCGTAACGCGGATCGTTGACGTCCGAATCGAAGGTGCGGCCGCCATCGAAGAACCAGTTGTGTTCGGCGCGGTGCGATGACAGCCCGAAATGCAGCCCCTGTGCGCGAATGGCCTTGGACAACTCGCCCAGCAGGTCGCGCTTGGGCCCCATCTTCATCGCGGTCCAGTCGGACAACCTGGAGTCGTACAGCGCAAAACCGTCGTGGTGTTCGGCCACCGGCACCACGTAGCGCGCGCCGGATTGCCGGAACAGCTTGGCCCAGCCAGTCGGGTCGAACTTGGGCGCGGTGAACTTGGGAATCAGATCCTTGTAGCCGGAACGCGCCTGCGGCCCGTAGGTCGCCACGTGATGGGCGAACTCCTTGGAGCCTTGCAGATACATGTTGCGCGAATACCACTCGCTGCCGAACGCCGGCACCGAGAACACGCCCCAGTGGATGAAGATGCCGAACTTGGCGTTGTCGTACCACGCCGGCGATTGATAGGCCTTCAGTGCCGCCCAATCGGGACGGAACGGCCCCTTGCGCGCGCCGGCTTCGGCTTCGCGCACCAGGCGCTCGCGTTCGGGCGCATAGGCAGCGGTGGCATCGAGCCACTGCTGGTCGATCGCTTCGGGGCTGAGCGTGGCGGCGGTGGGGGCGGTCGGCGATTGCGCCGCATTGACGTGCAGCGCGGGCAGCGCGAGCAAGAGAGCGAACGCGAGCATTCGGCTCCTGGGTGCAGCTCCGGCGTGGCGGCGGGATGGAGCCGCGAACTGGCGGCTATCGGTCGTCATGGGAACTGCACTCCTGTAAGCGAAACGCGTCGGTCATGCTGCGGCCGCGCGTGGATGGCGAAAGCGGGCCTGGCCACGCCCCCTCGGCGGCGAAGGGGCGTGGCCAGTACCACTCCTTGGTGCGACATCGACCTGCCGCTGCGGACAGCGACAGGTCCAAAAAAAAAGCGCGCCACCGTGGAGGGTCGGTGGCGCGCCGGGACTACGTCAGAACTTGAAGTTCAGCTGGGCCTGGTAGCCGCGGCCGTTCTTGTACATGCCGATCGGTGCGTACTTCACTTCGTTGTACCAGTAGTACGTCGAATCCAGCAGGTTGGTCGCGCTGAAGCTGATACCCATCCAGTCGTTGATCTGATAGGAAGCGGTCAGATCCAGCTGCTTGTATTCGTCGGTGAAGACCTTCGAATCCAGCCGGCCGATCTGGGTGAAGTACTTGGACCGGTAGCTGTAGTTGACGCGCACCGTCCACGGACCCTGTTCCCAGTACGGAATGATGTTGTAGGTATTGCGCGACAGGTAGGGCAGGTTCAGGCCTTCACTGGCATCGGCTTCGGCATAGGTGTAGTTCGTCTGCAAGCCAAAACCGTAGCCGAAGGCTTGCTGGTAGTTGATCGATGCGCCCTTGACCTTTGCATTGGACACGTTGATCGGCGAACTGACCGTGTAAAGCCCGGTGACCCCGCTGACCGGATCGGTCAGTTGTTGCTCGCTGGTGTCGGTCACGATGTAGGAACCGATATCGCGGTAGAAGACTTCACCGGACAGCATGCTCGACGGAGCGAAATACCATTCCGCCGCGAGGTCGTAGTTGGTCGATTCGTACGGCTTCAGGTTGGGGTTGCCGCCGCTGGCGGTCAGGTTCTGGCTGTTGGTGCTGTTGAAGGTGAACGCACCGGCCAGATCGCCATAGCGCGGACGCGCGATGACCTTGGCTGCCGAGAAGCGCAGCACGGAATCGTCGGTCATGTCATAGGCGATGTTGAAGCTCGGCAACGGCTTGAAGTAGTCGGTGTTCTGCGCGACACGGCTGTAGTTGTTGCCACCGCTGTTCTGCCAGTACAGCGACTTGTCCTTGGTGTCGACCAAGCGCACGCCAAGGTTGCCGCGCCACTTGCCGGACTCGAAGTTCAGCTGGGTATAGAAGTTATGGGTGATTTCCTTGACATCGAACGAGGAGCCGTAGTCGATGCTGTAGGGGCCTTGCGGCTGGCTGCGCAGGTAGTTGATCACCGAGCGCAGGTTGGCGGTGGACCAGTTGGTCAGGTCGCCGCTGGCGCCCAGGCCGTCGTACAGGCCGCTCGGCGTCGTGCCTGGGCTGAACTGGGTCAGCGACACCGCATCGGTGGTGTTGATGCGATTGCCGCGGGCATCGACGCCGTTATCGTGGTTGATGTACTTGTAGCCGAACTGCAGCTTGTTGAACGGGCCCCAGCTCAGGTCGCGCGCGGCATCCCACTGGAAGTACTTTTCCTGGTCCTCGCTCTTGGCGTAGTAGATGCCACCGGCCTGCATGGCGCCGGTGGCGGTCGAACCTGCCGGCAATCCTGCCGGGCTGCCCGGCAGGCCCCAGTTGGATGCAGCGCCGTTCTGGTAGTTCACGTCGGTATGGCTGCCGTCGTAGGCGAAGTCATAGCCGCCGTCCTGCAGCAAGAACTTCATCAGGTACTCGGGATTCTTGCCGCCGGTGGCCTTGGTGTCGCCGACCTGGGTGGTGAACACCCAATTCTCGCCGTAGAAATCGTGGCGCAGGTTCAGGCTCTTGGTGGTGACGGTGCTTTCGCGATAGTTGGTGTCCAACTGCGCATAGGGCTGGTTGCCATTGCCGGCGCCGTCGGTGACCGTGGCCTGGGTGATATAGCCGTTCTGAACGGTCGCGCTGGTGATCTTGTCCTGGTCGCCGCAGCCTGGGCAAACGTAACGCGATTCGCTGAAGTTGTTGTACTTGCCCTTGATGTAGATGCCGGTCAGATTGAATTCGTTCTGCTCGTTCGGCTTCCACTGCAGTGCGCCCTGCAGGCCGTTGCGCTCGCGGGTCTGCTGGAAGAAGGCGCTGTTGATGCCGACCGGAATCTTGGCGGTCGCGACGCTGCCACCGTCGCCGGAGATGTTCGCGGTCGCCGGGATGCCTGCGCCGGTGTTGTAGCCGAAGAACTCGATACCGGCGCGTGCCAGATCCTGCTTGTCGTGCGTGGCCGAAATCAACGCGCCGAAAGTTTCGTCGTCGTTCTTCCAACTCCACAGCGCCGAGCCGCGCGGATTGCCTTCTTCGGAGCGGTCGTTGTAGTTGTAGCCGACCGAGCCGCGGATGGTGTTCTTGGGCAGATCAAGCGGCTTGCGGGTGTGCACGATCACGGTGCCGCCGATCGAGCCTTCGTCGATGCGCGCTTCGGGGGTCTTGTAGACCTCCATCAGGCCGATGATTTCCGGCGACAGCAGCGTGTAGTTGAAGGTACGGCCGCTGGTGTCGGTCGGGTTGCCGCCCCAGTCGCCCGAGGCGATGGTCTGGCCATTGAGCAGCACGCGGTTCAACGCCGGGTCGGTGCCATTGATGCTGACCTTTTCGCCTTCGCCGAACTGACGGTCGACGCTGATGCCCGGAAGATGCGCCAGCGATTCGGCCGCATTGGTGTCCGGGAACTTGCCGATGTCTTCGGCGCTGATCGCATCGACGATGGAATTGGCCGAGCGCTTGACCGCCTGGCTCTTCTCCAGCGACGCGCGGTAGCCGGTGACGGTGATGGTATCCAGCTCGGTGGTGCTCGACTGCGTGCCGGCCGGTGCTTGTTGTTCTTGTCCGGCAGCCATTGCAGAGCCGGAGCAGTACAGAGCGGCGGTGATACAGAGTGCTAACGTCGTGGTGCGGCTGTGCATGGCTAAACCTCATTGGTTAGTGCTGTGAGCGCGCTGCCCTGCAGATAGGGCGCAACGCGCTCGGCGTGGCCGGCAAAACAACACGCCCTGACCGATCGCGATAATTGCGCTGGCACGCTTCTTTCGAAGCAGAGTGCAGGCGATTCGCGTGGTGAAGGAGGTGTCCCCCGTGTGGTGAAGCGGTGGAGCTAAACGCACATCAGCGAGCGGGAACGTCTGGCGACGCACGACTCGCGAATCTGGAATGCCAGGCGAGGGAATGCCCGTTCTTCAGTACCGAACAGTCCATGGCCCCTCCTGCCAGAACCCCGATTTGAATCGAGTCTCGCGTAGCCCTGACAGCGTTGTCAACACGTCGTCACAGATCTCTGATGTGGTCGCGACTGCGCTGCAATGCAGCATTTCCGGGCAAAGGCAAACGCTGCGCCGCAGCATTTTGCGCAATGCGCTTTGCGAGCGCGACTGCTACCATCGGCGCGTACTATCGTAAAGACCGCAACACCACCGGTTCGCCCTGGAGTTGTGCTGGAATCGCCGGCGCGCCTGCAGATTTTTGGCGAATGAGGCGTGCCGTTCCGCTCGGGCCATGTCGCGGTTGCCACGGTTGCGTTACAAGACGATTGCTGACAACGTTGTCTACCCGTTTGCCGTTCGTCGGATAACGGACGACGAGCCAGCCGCCGGCACTGATCAGGAGAATGCGTGAGCGCAAGCAGTCCAATGGAAGCGGTGGCCTTTCCGCGCCCCGAAACCTTCGTTGCCGCCGATGTGGGCGGCACGCACGTGCGCCTGGCGCTGGTATGCGAGAGCAATGACGCGGGCAAGCCGATCACGGTGCTGGACTATCGCAAGTACCGCTGCGCCGACTATCCGGGCCTTGCCGACATCATGGCCGCGTTCTTCGCGGAACTGGGTTGTGCACCAGTACGCCGGGGCGTGATCGCCAGCGCCGGCTACGCGCTGGAAGACGGTAGCGTGATCACCACCAATCTGCCCTGGGTACTGGCGCCGGAGCAGATTCGCCGCCAGCTCGGCATGCAGGCCCTGCATCTGGTCAACGATTTCGAAGCGGTCGCCTATGCGGCCAATTACATGAGCGGCAACCAGGTCATGCAGTTGTCTGGCCCGGTGCAGGGTGCCGCAGGCCCGGCGTTGGTGCTTGGTCCGGGCACGGGCCTGGGCGCGGCGCTGTGGATCCCCAACGATGGTCATCCGGTGGTGCTGCCCACCGAAGCCGGCCACGCGGCACTGGCGCCGGCCAGCGATCTGGAAATGGCGTTGCTGCAGGAACTGCGGCGCACGCGCACCCACGTGGGGACCGAAACGCTGTTGTCCGGCCCGGGCCTGTTGAATCTGTACACCGCGCTGGCGGCCTTGCGTGGGGACACCGTGGTGCACGCCAGCCCGGCCGATATCACCGCGGCCGCAATGGCCGGCAACGATGGATTGGCGCACGACGCCTTGCAGGCGTTTTGCGGATTTATGGGCAGCGTGGTCGGCGACCTGATGCTGCTGTATGGCGTGCGCAGTGGCGTTTATCTGGCTGGCGGTTTCCTGCCGCAAATCGCCACCTTTATCGCCGATAGCGACTTCGTCGCGCGCCTGCTCGACAAGGGCGCCTTGCGTCCCGCGCTGGAGCAGGTGCCGGTGAGCATCGTCGAGCACGGCCAGCTTGGCGTCATCGGTGCTGCCAGCTGGTTCCTGCAGCGCGGCCGCTGAGCGCTCGCATACGGCAGGTGCAGCGAGCCGGCTGCACCAGATCGATCAACTCCGCATTCCGGTAGGAGCGCACCCGGGCGCGACGCGGCGTTGCCGATAAACGCCTGGTCGCGCCCAGGTGCGGTCCTACGAGCCAGCGGGGGGGTGTCAGGCCGGAACACGCAGACGGAGCCGTCCACATGCAACGGACGACGCAACGCCGAGCAAATTCCCGCATTCCGGTAGGAGCGCACCTGGGCGCGACGAGGCGCTACCGATAAACGCCTGGTCGCGCCCAGGTGCGCTCCTACGAGCCAGCGCGGGTGTCAGGCCGGAACACGCAGACGGAGCCGTCCACATGCAACGGACGACGCAATGCCGAGCAATTCCCACATTCCGGTAGGAGCGCACCCGGGCGCGACGCGGCGTTGCCGATAAACGCCTGGTCGCGCCCGGGTGCGGTCCTACGGCGTCATGGCGCTATAGGTCCCCGAACCGCGACTGCAGCGCCGCAATCGCCGCCAGCCCCGCCGTTTCGGTGCGCAGAATGCGCGGCCCCAGCTGCAGTCCGCTGAAACCCGCCTCGGCAAGCAGTGCGCGATCGCGTGGCGACCAGCCGCCTTCCGGCCCGATCGCTACGACGATGTGTTGCTGGATGCTCGATGCCAACGTGCCCAGGCGATGCTCGCCCTGTGGGTCCAGCGTCAGCCGTAGCGCATGCGCGTCGCTGGCCTGCGCCGCGTCCTGCAGGCCCTGCGGCGCGGCCACGCTGGGAAGACGTGCACGCCCGGATTGCTCGCAGGCCGACACCACCACGCTGCGCCAGTGCGCCACGCGTTTTTCGGTGCGCGCCGCATCGAGCTTGACCTCGGTGCGCTCGGCGATCACCGGCACGATCGCCGCAACGCCCAATTCGGTGGCCTTCTGCAGGATCAGATCCATCTTCTCGCCGCGCGCGATGCCTTGCATCAAGGTGATACGCAGCGGCGATTCGTTGGAGAGCGGCTCGGCGCGTTCCACCCGCGCACGTGCATCGCGCTTGCCCGCCACGGTGATGCGTGCGTGGTAGTCGCTGCCGTCGCCGTTGAACAGGATGCAGGCATCGCCCTCGCGCAGCCGCAGTACCCGCAGCAGGTGATTGGCCGACTCTTCCGGCAATGTCACTTCCTGGTCGCAGTGCAGCGGCAGCGCGACATGCGAACGGGTCAGGCGCATGCGACCGCTTCCGTGATGGCATGGCGGGTGGTGTCGGCCAACAACGCAAGCTGCGCCTCGTCCACGCAATACGGCGGCATCCAGTACAGCACGTCGCCAAGCGGGCGCAGCACCACGCCTTTTTCGAGCGCCGCGCGATACGCCTTCAGGCCGACGCGTGCGGCAGACGCAAACGGCGTACGCTTGTTACCGCCCTGGGTCAGCTCGAAGGCCACGATCATGCCGGCCTGGCGCACGTCCGCCACGGACGGGTGTTCGCCGATCTGCGCAGCGAGCGCGCGCATGCGCGCGGCGATGGGTTGGTTGCGCGCAATCACGTCGTCGTCTGCGAAGATCTTCAAGGTCGCCAGCGCCGCGGCACATGCCAGCGGGTTGCCGGTGTAACTGTGCGAATGCAGAAACGCACGCTCGCGCGAATCGTCCAGGAACGCGTCGTACAACTGCTGCGTGGCCAACACCGCCGACAGCGGCAGGAAGCCGCCGGTCAGTCCCTTCGACAGGCACAACAGGTCGGGCATCACGCCGGCCTGTTCGCAGGCAAACAGGGTGCCGGTACGGCCGAAGCCGGTGGCGATCTCGTCGGCGATCAAGAATGCACCATGGGCATCGCATAATTCGCGCGCGCGGCGCAGATACGCCGGGTGGTACATGCGCATCCCGCCCGCGCATTGCACGCGCGGCTCCAGGATCAGTGCACAGATTTCGCCGGGCGAGCGTTCGAACAGTGCCTGCAACGCATCGGCTGCGTGCAGCGCATGGTCTTCGGCGCTTTGCCCCGGTTCGGCCAGGTAGGCATCGGGCGAGGGCGTGAACATCGCCTCCAGCAACAGCGGCGCATACACGCGCCGGTACAGCGGAATATCGCCAACCGATAGCGCGCCGATGGTTTCGCCGTGGTAACCATTCTCCAGTGCGATGAACCGCGTCCGCCGGTGGTCGCCGCGATTGTGGAAGTAATGAAAGGCCATCTTCAGCGCCACCTCCACGCCGGCCGATCCGTTGTCGGCATAGAACACCTTGGACAACGGCGCGCGCCCGGCCTGGCGTGGCGCGATCGCCAGCAACTGCTCGGCCAGTTGCACGGCCGGCATATGCGTGAAGCCGGCCAGCATCACCTGCTCCAGTTCGCCGGCCTGGCGCGCGATGGCCGCGCCGATGCGCGGTTCGGTATGACCGAACAGGTTGGTCCACCAGCTGCTTACCGCGTCCAGATAGCGGCGGCCGTCATGGCCGACCAGCCATGCGCCTTCGCCACGCGCGATCGGCACCAGCGGCAGCGTGTGCGGGTGCTCACGCATCTGCGTGCAGGGGTGCCACACCACGGCAAGATCGCGTTGCCGCCAATGTTCGGCAGTTTGTGCGGCTGCAGGGTCTGCTAGGATTTCGGGTTCATGGACATGTCGATGCATCCGCCTATTCTATCGGCCCGCTTTGCGGCTGCGTGCGACGCATGAGCTCGCGCCTGCCGATCATCCACAAGATCACCGATCTGGGCGACGGGCCGTTCCGTCGGCAGCAGCTGGAGCTGGAGTTTTCCAACGGGCAGCGTCGCATCTACGAACGCCAACTCAGCCAGGGCCATGGCGCCGTGGTGGTGGTACCGATGCTCGATGCGCAAACCGTGCTGCTGGTGCGCGAATACGCCGCCGGCGTGCATCGCTACGAACTCGGTCTGGTCAAGGGCCGCATCGACGCCGGCGAAACACCCGAGCAGGCCGCCGACCGCGAGCTCAAGGAAGAAGCCGGCTATGGCGCACGCCAGGTACAGGTGCTGCGCGCGATGACGCTCGCTCCTACTTATATGAGTCACCAATCCTGGTTGGTGCTGGCACGCGACCTCTATCCCGAGCGCCTGGTCGGCGACGAGCCGGAAGAGATGGACGTGGTGCCGTGGCCAATCGCACGTCTGGACGAATTGATGCTGCGCGAAGATTTTTCCGAAGGCCGTTCGCTGGCCGCCTTGTTCATTGCGCGCGAGTGGCTGGAGCGCAATCCATGATCCGCATCCCGATGGAGCTGCGCGAAACCGTGATCGCCATCGCGCGCGACGCCGGCGACGCAATCATGGAGGTCTACGCCCAGGACTTTTCGGTGGAGATCAAGGACGACGCCAGCCCGCTGACCCAGGCCGACCTGGCGGCCAACCGCGTCATCGTCGAAGGCCTGCGCCGTGTCACCCCGGATGTGCCGGTGCTGTCGGAAGAGTCTGCGCATGTGGCCTGGGAGCAACGCCAGTACTGGACCAGTTACTGGCTGGTCGATCCGCTCGATGGCACCCGCGAATTCGTCAAGCGCAATGGCGAGTTCAGCGTCAACATCGCACTCATCCATATGGGCGCACCGGTGCTCGGGGTGGTGCAGGCGCCGGTCGACGGACGGGTCTGGTATGCCGCGCGTGGCGAGAACGCCTTCCGCCGCGATGGCGACCGCGATGAGATGCTGCACACGCGCACCCCGGCCGCCATGCCGTTGCGGGTGGCAGCCAGCCGTTCGCATCGCGACGCGCGGACTGCCGCCGCGCTGGAGCGGATGGGCGAGATCGACGTGGTCGCGCAAGGCTCGTCGTTGAAGTTCTGCCGCATCGCCGAAGGCGATCTGGACGTGTATCCGCGCTTCGGCCCCACCTCCGAGTGGGACACCGCCGCCGGCCAGTGCGTGCTGCATGCGGCCGGTGGCGTGTTGCTGGCCGGCGCCAGCGGCAAACCGTTCCGCTACAACCGCCGCGACACCTTGCTCAACGGCGACTTCATCGCACTGGGCGACCCCAATCTGCCCTGGCGCGATTGGCTGGCCTGAGCGGCATGCGCGCCGTCCTGACGGCGGCATGGCTGCGCAAGGTCCTGACGCTCTGAAAGGTACACTCCGGTATCTCAGCACGCGCTTGCGTGCCGCGTCTATTGCGGGGTGCAACGGCCGCTTACGTCGCTTACGTCGCTTACGTCGCTTACGTCGCGTGGGAATGCGCTGGCGGCGCACCCACTCACAGGTTCCAGGAATACACGATGCCTCAGACCCCATCCATCGGCGATATCCAGCAGCTGTTGCACGTGATGGCGCGTCTGCGCGATCGCGAACACGGCTGTCCCTGGGATGTGCAGCAGACCTTCGCCAGCATCGCGCCATACACCATCGAAGAAGCCTACGAGGTGGCCGATGCGATCGATCGCAACGACCTGGCTGGCCTGCGCGACGAGTTGGGCGACCTGTTGCTGCAGGTGGTCTTCCATTCGCAAATGGCGGCCGAGCAGGGGGCGTTTACATTCGCCGACGTGGTCGCCACGCTTCGCGACAAGCTCATACGCCGCCACCCGCATGTGTTCGCCGCGCAACCGGCGGCCGATGCGCAGGCGGTGAGCGCCAACTGGGAGCAGATCAAGCGCGAAGAACGTCGTGCTGCCGGCAACCAAGACGACTCCGCACTTGCCGGCATCGCGCGCGGGCTGCCCGAATGGCAGCGCTCCACCAAACTGCAGTCGCGTGCGGCGCGCGTGGGTTTCGATTGGCCCGGCCCGGCGCCGGTGCTGGAAAAACTGCAGGAAGAAATCGAAGAGTTGCGCGTGGAATTCGCACGCGGCCCGGTGGCCGACAATCAGGCCCGGCTGGAAGACGAACTGGGCGATGTGTTGTTCGTCTGCGCCAATCTGGCGCGCCATGCCAAGGTGGATGTCGGCGCCGCGTTGCGGCACGCCAACCTGAAATTCGAACGTCGCTTTCGTGCGATGGAAGCGCAGGCGCGTACTGCCGGCACCTCGTTGAACGCGTTGTCGCTGGGCGAGCAGGAAGCGTTGTGGCAACAGGCCAAGCGTGAGGAGCGCAGCGGCGATGTGCCGGTCGTCGACAGTCCGGCCATCGACGGTTCCGCGGGCGATGCATCGGCCTTGCACGCCCCGGTGTCCCACGCGCCGCCCGTGGACAGCCCTGTCAGCAGTCACCCGTCCGTTGGCGGTGAGGTTTTCCGCAGCGCAATGGGGTATCAAACCGGCGTCGATGGCCCCGATTCCGAAACGCCGCGCCCCGCATGACGATCGCGCCGACCACGCTGCTGTTGTTCGCCGCGACGGCGCTCGCCGAGTTGGTGGGTTGCTACCTTCCTTATCTCTGGCTGCGCAAAGGTGGCAGCGTGTGGTTGCTGCTGCCCACTGCGCTGAGCCTCGCCGTCTTCGTCTGGCTGTTGAGCTTGCATCCGGAAGCGAGCGGTCGCGTGTACGCGGCCTATGGCGGCGTCTACATCGCCAGCGCGCTGTTGTGGCTGTGGTGGGTGGACGGCGTGACGCCGACGCGCTGGGATCTGCTCGGCGCCGCCTGTTGCCTGCTCGGCATGGCGGTCATCATGTTCTCGCCGCGTAGCGCCTGACCGCGTTTGCAGGAGCGCGCTTGTTGGCTGTCTTACGACAGCCGCCGGGTGCGGCTGCGCCCGGGCCCGCTCCGCGCGTGGCCGGCGTAAGCCGCCGGGAGCGCCGAGGCATACTCACGCAGGGATAGATCCACTACCTGCAAGGGGCCGCACCTGTTTCCGGCTTCATGTCTCGCCATCGCCGTGCTGGTTGCCGGCGTCGTTGTCCTGTTCAAAACCGTGCGCATGGTGCCGCCACACCATGAGTCCGGGGCTGCACTTCCTGGTGCCGGTGGTCGACGGCGTGGGGCGTGCACTTTGCCCAGGCTGGTGGCCTGGGCAAAGCGCGCAACGCGGTCTCGGCGCGCCACAGGGCGCTTCCCGGAGGGTTGGCCGTCAGCGGCACGCAGCGTGCGCCGCGCGGCTTGCCTTGGCGCCAGCCAAGCCGGCGCCGCGCAGCACCCGCTTGGTACCGCTGACGGCCAACGCATCTCATCTCGACGCCCATAACACGCTCTATATCCGCGACGTCCAGCCGCCGCGCGACCTGATCGATTCGATGGCGCGGCAGATGAAGGCCGAGCGCAGAGCGTGCGCAGATCCTCGAAGCCGAAGGCTCGCGTCAATCGGCAATCTTGCGCGCCGATGGCGAGACGCAGGCCGCCGTGCTCGAGGCCGAAGGCCGCAAGGAAGCCGCCTTCCGCGATGCCGAGCGCGCCAACGTCTGGCCGAGGCCGAGGCACGCGCGATGCAGATGGTGTCCGACGCCATCGCCAACGGCAGCGTGCAGGCGATCAACTGTTTCGTCGCACGGAAGCATGTGGAAGCATTCAAGGCGCTGGCCACCGCGCCCAACCAGAAATTCGTGCTGATGCCGATGGAATCCAGCGGCATCATCGGTTCGATCGCCGGCATTGCCGAGCTGGCCAAGCAGGCGGCCGGCAAACCCGACGCGCCCATGCGCGTCCCGCCGATGCCGCCGCGCGCGGGAGACTGAGCCATGCGCTGGGACGTGGCGGTCTGGGGCAGCGCTGGCGCTGCTGCTGATTGCGGCCCAGACCCTGGTGCGTGTGCGTTCCTGCTGTGGATGGGGATCGCTGCCGCAGCGGTGTGCTTATTGGTGCCGGTGTTGCCGGACATCGCGTTGCTGTGGCAGATCGTGGCGCTTGTGCTGCTCAGCTTCGTCTTGGTGCAGGTGTATCGCACCTGATTTCGCGGCAAGGGCTCCCAGAGCGATGGCCCGCTACTTGATCGGCGTGCCGAGCAGTTGATCGGCCGTTGCGTGCCGCTCGATCAGGCCATCCACGATGGTCGCGTCCGCGCCAAGGTCGATGATGCGTTCTGGGTGGTGGCCGGCCCGGACCTGCCGGCTGGCACTTCGACACGCCGGTGCGCATCGTCGGCGTCGATGGCATGACCTTGCTGGTGCAGCCGGCCGCTTGATGTACGCGGGCAGGGCATGCAGTGCGGTGCCCGCCTGAGCATTGTTGCAGCGCGGCGTAGCGTCGCGCTGCGTTACTGCCCGCAGGCAGCGCAACCACACAACGGCGTGTCTGCCGTTCCCCCAAGCGTGACAGGATGGCGATAATGGCCGTCTTTCCTCGGAACGGCGCACATGACCCAGAAGACCATCCTCAACGACACCCATCGTGCGCTTGGCGCCAAGATGGTCGACTTCGGCGGCTGGGACATGCCGATCCACTACGGCTCGCAACTGGACGAGCACCACCAGGTGCGTCGCGACGCCGGCATGTTCGACGTCAGCCACATGACGGTGGTCGACCTGCACGGCGCGCGGGTGCGCGAGTTTCTGCGCTACCTGCTCGCCAACTCGGTGGACAAGCTCAAGGTCTCCGGCAAGGCGCTGTACACCTGCATGCTCAATCCGCAGGGTGGGGTGATCGACGACCTCATCGTCTATTACATGACAGAAGACTTCTTCCGTCTGGTGGTCAACGCCGCCACCCGCGAAAAGGACCTGCAGTGGATCGGCGAGCAGGCCGCGCGCTTCGACGTGCGCGTCGAAGAGCGCAGCGACTTCGCCATGATTGCCGTGCAAGGTCCCAGCGCGCGTACCAAGGTCATCGACCTGCTCGACCCTGCCGACACCGCAGCGGCGAGCAAGCTCGGCCGGTTCGCCGCGCTGCAGACGCGTTCGCGCGATGGCATCGAGTTGTTTCTTGCGCGCACCGGCTACACCGGCGAAGACGGTTTCGAAATCGTGTTGCCGCAGCAGGCCGCCGTCGCATTCTGGAATGCGTTGCTCGCGCAGGGCGTCAAACCGGCCGGCCTGGGCGCACGCGACACCCTGCGTCTGGAAGCGGGCATGAATCTTTACGGGCAGGACATGGACGATGGCGTCACCCCTTACGAGGCAGGGCTGGCCTGGACGATCGCCCTGGACGAAGGACGCGACTTCATCGGTCGCAGCGTGCTCGAATCGCAAAAGGCGCAGGGCGCACCGCGTCAGCTGATCGGTGTGGTGATGGACGAGAAGGGCGTGTTACGGCATGGCCAGACCGTGCTCACCGCCAACGGCGAAGGCGAGATCCTGTCCGGCACGTTCTCGCCGACGCTGGGCAAGGCGATCGCCTTCGCGCGCGTGCCGGCCGGCAGCATCGAGCAGCTGCGCGTGGACATCCGCGGCAAACAGGTGCCGTTGAGAGCGGTGAAGTTTCCGTTCGTGCGCGATGGCCAGGCACAGCCCGGCGTGCTCGGCGACTGAATCGTGTAGCGCCATGTATGCCGCGCGCGGCGCTGCGCCCGCGTCCGGATCGCCATCGCCACACCGCCGTGCGTGCACCTGTCTTGTCGCGCGGTCTAAACTAGCCACCTGTCCCCAACCATCATCTTTCCCGGAGCACACCCATGAGCGAGATCCCTGGCGACCTCAAGTTCCTCAAATCCCACGAGTGGGCCCGCGTCGAGAGCAACGGTCGCGTGACCGTCGGCATTTCCGACCACGCGCAGGGCTTGCTGGGTGACCTGGTTTACGTCGAATTGCCAGGTGTCGGCGACACCGTGCAGGTCGGAAACGGCGCTGCGGTGGTGGAATCGGTCAAGGCCGCCTCCGACGTCTACAGCCCGGTCAGCGGCACCGTCGTCGAGGTCAACAGCGCGTTGAGCGACAAGCCGGAAACCATCAACGAAGACGCCTACGGCGAAGGCTGGATCTTCGTCGTCGAGATCGACGACAAGGAACAGCTCAACGACCTGTTGGACCCGGACGACTATGCCGAGCTGCTCGAAGACGACGATCACTGATCAGGTGTCGTTGACGCCGGCATCCGATGGCCGCTCATAGAGCGGCCATTTTTTTGAGCACGCCTTCTGTCGGTGACGCGTATCTTGGTGCAGCGATGCCGCGCAAGCCGCCAGCGAAATCGGAGAAAGGGGAACGTCGGTCGGGGATCGCGATGCCGCTGGTGCATGTCGATGCGGTACGTCGACAGCAACGGTCCGACGCGCGTCCACTGCTCGCCCACCTGCACTGCGCCGGATTTCTGACGTGAGTCGTTCGTGAGGGTTTGGCGTGCGCCCGGTGAAAAAATTTTGTGCATGTCGCCTTGCTCGATCATCCGTCAGTGCACGCGATGGATGCCGCAGTCGGTGCGCGCGGCTGCATGCATGACGCTCCAGACGCTCGATAAGTTTGCGCATTTCTGCTCATGCGACGTCGGAAGTGCAGCCGTTGGATAAAAAATTTTCAGCTGGCGGACAGGCGGCAAGCCATGCCGTCGCATCGGCTTCGCTGCCGTGCGGACGAAGTGTTCGGGCAGGCGTGCAAGCGCACGACTTAAAAAAAACAGCGGAAAAGAAGTGCTTTTTCGAAAACGCTGTTGGGCGAGCGCGCTTCTCGGTTGGACGGGTACGCCCGCGCGCGGGGCGATTCGCTGGCGCGGACATGGCGCGCAGCGACGGTGGGTAGAAAAAAAATTGCAAAAGAGTGTTGACAGTAAAAAAAAGCGTGATTAGGTTTCGCCCAGCAGACATTGCTGCGGAAGAGAGTGAGCAGAATCGACATCACGCCGACAAGCTTGTTCCGGATGTCCACCGAAGCGCTAACCACGGTGGAGTCGGGTCCGCTTCTCTCCAAGAAAGCAGTTGTCGTTCCGACTACGCACCCGTGTCGCCGTTCGATGCGGGTGTTTCTGTATCCGTTCCGTCGCGCATCATCTGCGGACGGTCCCCGACGACGGCATGCCGTCGCGGGGTTTGGTTCAACTGGGCGTTTCACCTCCATAGTTCACTGACGAGGAGCCAATTACATGGCCACTGCAAAAGCTGCGAAAAAGAAACCCACTGCCAAAAAGGCAGTGAAGAAGACTGCCGCCAAGAAGGCAGTCAAGAAGGTCGCCAAAAAGGCGACCGCCAAGAAGGCAGTAAAGAAGACTGCTGCCAAGAAGGCCGTCAAGAAGACGGCAAAGAAGGCAACCGCCAAGAAGGCAGTAAAGAAGACTGCGAAGAAGGCAACCAAGAAGACGGCCGCCAAGAAGGCAGTGAAGAAGACTGCAAAGAAGGCGACCAAGAAGACTGCCGCCAAGAAGACCGCCAAGAAAGCCGTCAAGAAGACCGCCAAAAAGGCAGTAGCGAAGAAGGCGACCAAGAAATCCGCCACCAAGAAGACCGCTACCAAGAAGCCTGCCGTGAAGAAGGTCGCCAAGAAGAAGCCGGCCGTTCGCAAGAAGAAGGCCGCTCCGGTCGCGCTGCCCGCAACCCCGGCACCGCTGATCTGATCTTGTAATACCCGATCGCCGTAAACATCGAGCTCTCTCTCCGACGCCCAGCGGGGAGGGAGCTTTTTTATGTGCCGGGCTGGCGCGGTCGGTGCGAGGCTGCGCGTTGCCAGTCCGCAAACGGCGTAGGTGTTGCCGGCCGAGCAACGTCGCTCATTTCAAGTTTGCGGCATTGTGCCGCCAGGCGCGCATGCCGGTCGGCAGTGCAGATGTCGCCGTGGGATCATTCTGACTTTGCCCGCCAACTTGGACAGTTGTCGATGCCTTCGCACGATGGCTCGAGGGCAGACAGCACGACAGCACGCCGCCGCTGCCTGACCTGATGGCGTGCCGGAAATGCAGCAGATCGGAAGGCAGAGACCTTTGGGAGACCCAAGCCGCGAGACTCCAGAGCCGGCCGCTGGTGCTTCCACTTCGGTACGCCGAACAGATCGGCTCAGCCGCAACGTTGGTGGCAAGGGGTGTTTACGGCAGCCAGACAATGCCGGCGTATTGCGCATCCACGGCCTTGCTCTTTGCGCGCCAGGCAGGCATGCCTTCGCTAGCCGAGCAACGCGCGTCGGAGACACAGAAACAACGAAGGCGGCCGAAGCCGCCTTTGCCCACGTCACCGACCCGAGGTCAGTGCACGACGTCCACTCAGCGCGGCGAGGCCACCGACTTGCCGGAAGACGCACCCTTGCCAGCCGGGTCGGGTTTTTCTGCCAGCATGTTCTCGCTGCCGAAGTCGCCGTCCACGTCGATGTCCAGCCAGCGCTTGGCCGGCAGGCCGAGCGCGCGATCCAGGATGGTCGGCAGCATGCCCGAGGGCAGGCCGCTTTCGCCGTTCCACAGGATCGCAACGCCCAGGTCGCGCTCCGGCAGCAGTGCGACCAAACCGCGATAACCTTGCACCGCGCCGGCATGGAACACCACTTGATGGCCGGCGTAATCGAACACGCGCCAGCCCAGCGCATAGCTGGCCGCGTCCACGCGCTCGTGGCGCCAGCCCGAACGCATTTCGCCCGGCGTGGAGATCAACGGCGCGTGCAGCGTCGCCAACAGCGGCGCAGGCAGCACATCGGTGCGATGGCCGGTGTGCGCGAGCAGCCACTGCGCCATGTCGCTGGCGCTGGCGTTGACGCCCGCAGCGGGCGCCAGACGGTAGTAGGTGGGCTTGGGCGTCAGCGAGACCCAGCCATTGCGGCTGCGCACATGCGGACGTGCCCAGTGCGGGCTTGCCTGGATACCGGCCAGCCCCATGCTGGCGTCGTTCATGCCCAGCGGCTTGAAGATGCGGCGCTCTACCGATTGCTCGTAGAAGCTGCCCGATGCGGCGAACACCACATCGCCAACCAGGCTGAAGGCGACGTTTTGATATGCGTAGCAATCGCCCGGTGCGCAACGCAGCGGCGCAGCCGCCAGCTTATGGCTGAGCGAGTAGTAGTCGGCGTTGGATTCGATATCGCGGTCGTAGGCGTTGCGGGTCAGGCCGACGCGATGGCTGAGCACTTCGGCCACGGTGAGTTGCCGGGTGGCCGCGTTGTCGCTGAGCTGGAAGCCCGGCACATAGTCGACCACTTTGCTGTCCCAGCGCAGCACGCCATCGTTGACCAGCAGGCCGGCCATGGTGCCGGCGAAGGCTTTGGACAGCGAGGCCAGGCGAAACACCGTGTGGCCATCGACCGGCTGCGGATGATTGACGTCGGTGACGCCATAGCCGCGCGCGCTGAGCACCTTGCCGCCCTGCACGATGGCCATCGCCATCCCGGGCACCCGGTTGCCGTAGGTCAGCTGGTCGGCCATCGATTCGAATGCCGCCACATCGAAACCGGCAGCAGGTGCCAACACCTGGTTGGCCGGCAGCGAGGTGCGATAGGGCAGCGGTGCGGTGGGCGACTGCGCCACAGTGGCCGCCTGCAACGCAGCGGCGGTGGGCGCGGGTGTCTGCGCGGTGGATGAGAGGGCCAGGGGCAATAACGCCCCGAACAGCCCGATAGCCAACGGTCGGAACCGTCGGCGCGTGCGCATTTCTGTCATGGTTGTCCCGCCTGTTCCGCTGCCTCCGGCGATTCTAGCGCCGCGCTTTGCAATAGCACAAACTGCCGGAAGATGAATGGGCATCGCATTGATCCTATTGATGATTTTAGAGTCAGCATTCGAGTATTCCGGTGCCGCCGACGCGTTGCCACGCTTTGGTGCAATACGAGTTGCAAGCAGCGTGCCGGCGTGGAGGGCACCGGGCCGCAGTGTCCTGCGACTGGTCGCTGGTGGCGCTGCCTCGCATCGGCTAACTTGCGCGCTTCTTTCACAGGTGCTGCCGTTGCCATGTTTTTTCTGTCGGGCCCGCTTGTGCGAGCGGCCGTTACCTCATGACCAGCCCCTCTGCGCCGCGATCTGCGGCTGGCCGTTTGCGCGCGGCAATGCGTAGCTCGCCGCCACTGGCGTGGTCGTTTCTTTACTTCTTTTGTCTGCTCAGCGGTTACTACGTGTTGCGTCCGGTGCGCGAAGCGATGGGTGCCTCGGCCGATGTAGAGGCACTCTTTCCCACTGGCATGATCGCGTTCTTCGCCGCGCACGGTGTGCCGCTGAAGGACTTCACGCTGCAGGTGCTGTTTACCTGCACCTTCCTGATCATGGTGCTGCTGCAACCGGTCTACGGCGCTCTGGTCAGCCGTTATCCGCGGCGGGTGTTCCTGCCGGGGGTGTACGGCTTCTTCATCGCGACCCTGCTGCTGTTCTATGTGCTGTTCGACAGCGGCGTGCCGGGCCGTGGCATGGCGTTCTTTTTGTGGGTGACCGTCTTCAACCTGTTTGCGGTGGCGGTGTTCTGGAGTTTCATGGCCGATGTCTTCAGCAATGCCCAAGCGCGTAGTTACTACGGCTATATCGGCGCGGCAGGCACGCTGGGCGCGTTTCTGGGCCCGGTCCTGACGCGCGTACTGGTCGAACGTATCGGCATCGCGCATCTGATGTTGGTGTCGGCCGGGTTTTTGGCGGTCTGCGTGGTTTGCGTGCTGCGCCTGCGGCTGTGGGCCGTTGCGCGCGAACAGGAGGGCCAGCTCAGTTCTGGCGAAGTGCCAATGGGCGGCGATGTACTCGGCGGCCTCAAGCTGATCGTGCGTGAACCGCTGTTGCGCTGGCTGGCCTTCATGGTGTTGTTCGGCGTGGGCGTGGGGACCTTGCTCTACAACGAGCAGGCGGCGCTGGTGCGGCGGCTTTACACCGATGCAGCGGCGGCCACCGCCTATTACTCCAGCATCGACCTGGCGATCAATGCGCTGGCGCTGGTGCTGCAGCTGCTGGTGACGCGCGCGTTGCTGTCGCGCTTTGGCATCGCGCCGGCGTTGTTGATCCCGGGCGTTGCAATCGTGCTGGGCTACGCGGCTTTGGCGGCGTCGCCGTTGCCGATGATGATTGCGATCGTGCAGGTGATTACCCGCTCCAGCGAATTCGCACTGGCCAAGCCTGCGCGCGAAACGCTGTACACGCGGGTAAATCGCGAGTGGCGCTACAAGGCTGGCGCCGCCATCGACACGGTGGTCTATCGCGGTGGCGATCTCACCTTCGTTTGGGTGCACAAGCTGGTCTCCGCGTTCGGCTCCAGCGCGGTGTTCGGCGTCGGCCTGCTCGTGGCGACCGGCATGACGGTCGGCGCGTTCGGCCTGTTGCGCCAAGCGCGCAAGCTACCCGCCGAGCGCGACGTGGAGACGGACAAGCGCGTTTCCGAGTAAGCACCGCCACAGCACACGTGGCAGATGCAGCTTGGCGCTTGGCATCGACCACGCAGACGGACTGCTTCTCACTCTGGCAGCGCCAGAAGCGCACTCACCAGCTCGGTAGTGCAGGTGTGCCGAACAGAGCGACCGCAATCGCGGCTATGCTGGCGGCACCATTTGTCGAGGCGGTCTGCCATGTCCCTGTTCGCCATCGTTGCCGGCGTGTGCATCGCACTGCTGCACGCCTACATCCTGGTATTGGAAATGGTGCTGTGGACGCATCCGCTGGGCTTGAAGACCTTCCGCAATAGCCTTGAGAGGGCGCAGGCCACCCGCGTGCTGGCGGCCAACCAGGGGCTCTACAACGGCTTCCTTGCCGCGGGCCTGCTCTGGGGCGCACTGGCCGCTCGACCCGACGTGCTGAGCTTCTTCCTGGTCTGCGTGGTTGTGGCAGGTTGCTACGGCGCCTACAGCGTCAATCGCCGCATCTTCTTCGTGCAGGCGCTGCCGGCGCTGATCGCCTTGGCGCTGGTGTGGTTGCCGTTCTGATCCAGCTGCGGCAGCTGTTCGCTGCACGCAGGTTCGCCGCACGCAGGAGTGGGGCATGGCTGCGATGCGCTCTTGTTCTGTAGCCTCAGCGCCTGGCTATTGCCAGCGTGTGACGTGCGCGACTCTGCCACGCGTTCGCCCCTGGCACGTGCTCATTCGATAGCCGGCCAACAGATTGCGCCGCCGGTGCATGCGTTCTGCCGCGAAGACCGCAGCCGATGAAGCTGCGGGCAGCATGCTGGTGACAAGACCCCATCTCCACAAACAACCACGGCGGGCCGAAGCCCGCCGTGGTCTATTCTCGCCCCAGCTTATGCCTTACGCGGCTTCGCGTGGCTGTTGCACCTGCGGCTTGTCGTAGAAGCTGGCCGCACGCAATTCATGCGGATCGAAGTCGTCCACGGTGATGGTGTCCATCATGATCTCGCGCAGCTCCTCCAGCAGTTTGCGCTCTTCCATGCTGATCACGCCTTCGGCCACGGCTTCGTCCAGCTGCGCCGGGAAATCCAGCGCTTCGATGCCCTTGGTCTTGAGCGCCTTCAGGAACTTGCGCTCCACCGGTTCGGCCATCACCGCCTTGGTCAGGTAGCTGGCGATACGGCCGCCCGGATTGTTGGCGCACGGCGTGAGGAACACGCCCTTGGCCAGACGGTCGCGCGCCTCGTTGGGCGTCATCAACAGCGAAGCCACACGATGGCCGAGGCGGTCGCCAGGCGCTTCGGCGCGACGGCCCAACGGGAAGATCAGCACCCACATCAACCAGCCCACCGGGCGGATCGGGAAGTTGCGCAGCGCCGCCGACAGCGCGGTTTCGATCTTGTGCACGCTGTCGTGGAAGGCCCAGGCCAGCAGCGGCTGGTCGCTCGCCGGTGCGCCCTCGTCGTGATAACGCTTGAGGATCGCGCTGGTCATGTAGATATGGCTCAGCACATCGCCCAAGCGACCGGACAGCGACTCCTTGAACTTCAACTTGCCGCCCAGCATCAGCATCGAGACGTCGGCCATCAAGGCCAGGTTGGCCGAATAGCGATCCAGCTTGCGGAAGAACCGACGGGTATACGCATCGCCCGGCGCCGCACCGAGACGCGCACCGGTCAGGCCGAACCAGAACGAGCGCACCGCGTTGGAAATGCCGAAGCGGATATGACCGAACAGGCTCTGGTCGAACTGCTCCAGACCACGACGGGTATCGGGATCCTGCGCGGCCTGCATTTCCTTCAACACCCACGGATGGCACAGGATGGCGCCCTGGCCGAAGATCAGCAGGCTGCGGGTCATGATGTTGGCGCCTTCCACGGTCACGCCGATCGGCGCGGCCTGCCAGGCGCGGCCGGCGAAGTTGCGGGGCCCCAGGATGATGCCCTTGCCGCCGATCACGTCCATCATGTCGCTGACCACTTCGCGGCCCATGGTGGTGCAGTGGTACTTGGCAATCGCCGACGGCACCGACGGTACATCGCCGCGATCCACCGCTGCGGCCGTGGCCTGCGACAGCGCACTGATCGCATAGGCCTTGCCGCCGATACGGGCCAGCGCTTCTTCCACGCCCTCGAAACGGCCGACCGACAGGCCGAATTGCTTGCGGATACGCGCATACGCACCGGTGACCACCGCCGCGGCCTTGCTGCCGCCGCTAGCAGTGGAGGGCAGGGTGATCGAACGGCCAACAGCCAGACACTCGTTGAGCATGTTCCAGCCCTTGCCGACCATCTCCACGCCACCGATCAGCTGGCTCAGCGGGATGAACACCTCTTCGCCATGGATCGGGCCGTTCTGGAACGGCGAATTCAACGGGAAATGGCGGCGGCCGATTTCCACGCCCGGGGTTTCGCGCGGCAGCAGCGCCAGGGTGATGCCGATGTCCTTCTTGTCGCCAATCAGACCATCCGGATCGTAGGCGCGGAACGCCAGGCCGATCAGCGAGGCGACCGGTGCCAGGGTGATGTAGCGCTTGTCGAAGGTGAGCTTGACGCCCAGCACGTTGGCGCCATTCCACTCGCCCTTGCAAACGATGCCGTAATCCGGAATCGAGGTGGCATCGGAGCCGGCGAACGGACCGGTCAGGCCGAAGCACGGCACTTCCGCACCGACCGCCAGCCGCGGCAGGTAGTAGTCCTTCTGTTCGGGGGTGCCGTAATGCAGCAGCAGCTCACCGGGGCCGAGCGAGTTGGGCACGCCGACGGTGGAGCTGACCACGCTGGAGATCGAGGACAGCTTCTGGATCACCTTGTGGTGCGCCAGCGCGCTGAAACCCAGGCCGCCATACTGCTTGGGAATGATCATGCCGAAGAACTTGTTCTTCTTGATGAAGTCCCACAGCTCCGGCGGCAGGTCGGCGTGGACGTGGGTGATTTCCCAGTCGTTGATCATCTTGCATAGCTCTTCCACCGGGCCATCCAGGAAGGCCTGCTCTTCGGCGGTGAGTTGCGGCTTGGGATAGTTCAACAGCTTCTGCCAATCCGGATCGCCGGTGAACAGCTCGCCTTCGAAACCGACCGAGCCGGTTTCCAGTGCGATGCGCTCGGTCTGCGACAGCGGCGGCAGCACCTTGCGGAAGAAGCCCATCAGTGGCGTGGTCAGCAGCGGCTTGCGCAGGAACGGCAGCAGCACTGGTGCGGAGATCAGCACCACCAGCGCGGCGGCCACGATGGTGGCGGTGAGATTGGCACCCAGCAGCCAGCACGCCACCAGCACACAGGCGCTGATCGCAACCCACGTGGCAAGGCGCATCCGGTGATAGGCAGCGATACCCGCCGCCAGGATGACGAGGAGGAACGGTGCAATGATGCTCATGGTCTTGCTCCAGTGACATGCTCGGTAGTGTTGGACGCTGCGATGGTGCAAGCCGCCGGCAGTGCGTCCAGATAATGCAACACGGTGGCGGTAAACGTGGTGTTGTCGTCGCCTGCCAGCATGTGCGTGGCATGGGGCAGATGCACATGCTGCGCATGCGGCGCGATGGAGAGGAATTCGGCGATGTTGGCTGGCGTCACCAGATCGCTGCGTCCGCCGCTGATGAGCAGCATCGGGCAACGCACCTGTGCTGCCGCCTCCAGCAATGCATGCTGCTGGAGTTGGGCATCCTGGCCGGCCAGTTCGTCGACCAGGCGTGGATCCCAGTGCCAGCGCCAACGCCCATCGGCACGCTGCCGCAGCAATGCCTGCAGTTGGCCCGGCGTCTTGCGCGGCCGATGCGGCAGGTAGACGGCAATCGCATCGGCAGCCGCATCCAGCGATACAAAACCGTCCGGATGCGCGGTCATGAAGCGCAGGATGCGCTCCACACCCGTGGTATCCCAGCGTGGTGTGATGTCGACCAGCACGATGGCACGAAACAGGCCCGGCCACCGCGCTTCGGCCAGTAGCCCGAACAAGCCCCCCATCGACGCAGCAACCAGCACTGGCGGCTCGGGCTGCTCGCCGGCCAGCACGATCAGATCGTCGGTGAACTGCGTTGCCGAGTAGGGAAGGCCCACCGCATTGGCGCTGGAATCGCCATGCCCGCGCGCGTCGTACGACAAGGTGCGGTAGCCCCTGTCAGCCAGCGTCGTGGCGGTCGCTTCCCAGGCATGTCGGGTCTGTCCAAAACCATGCGCGAATACTACCGACGGCGCGTGTTCGCTACCCCGCATCGACACCGCAAGCACTGCATCGCCAGCGTTGACGCTGGACACGGACGCAGCGGAGGCAAGGCTAGCGGGCGAGATGACCATACTTAATGGTATGGATGCACGATGACTGCTGTCAATACTCAATCGTATGGACGGTTAGGCCACGGAATCATGGCGCTGATATGTCAATTTCGTGATGCATACTGCAACTGACACAAGCGTATGGTTAAATCGCGGCATGAACGACACCATCGACTCCAGCCTCACCACGCCCCGCGCCAGTTCCGGTCGCGGCAATCGCCTCAGCGCGGACGATTGGGCACAGGCCGCGCTCGACCTGATCGCCGAACAAGGTGTGGGCGCGGTTGCAGTCGAGCCACTGGCGCGCCGGCTCGGCGTCACCAAAGGCAGCTTTTACTGGCACTTCCCCTCGCGCGATGCCCTGCTGCAGGCCGCCCTCGAGCGCTGGGAAATCTTCGAGCAAAAGGAAGTGTTCGGCAGCCTGGAAGACGTGCCCGACCCCAGCGCCCGCTTGCGCGCCTTGTTCCAGCTGGTTGCCCACGAAGTCAAACCGCACGTCATCTACAGCGAACTACTCAAGGCACTCGATCACCCGGCCGTACGCCCGGTCATCGACCGCGTTTCGCAACGTCGCCTCGATTACCTCATCGCCTCGTTCCGCCAGGCCGGCCTTACCCGTACCGATGCCCAGCACCGTGCCCGCCTGGCCTACGCCGCCTATGTCGGCTTCCTGCAACTCTCACTGCAATTGCAACAGCCCAAGCCGGCCCGGGAAGATTTCGAAGCCTACGTCGAGCATGTGATCCAGACGTTGATTCCGGGGTGAGCCATTGGGCGTGCGTGGCAGCGCCGGCGAATATCTGAAAGTGAGGGCACGAAAAGGCCGCGATTCTTTCGAATCGCGGCCTTTTGATTACTGACTTTTCTAAACCAATTATCAGAACTTCTGGGTATAGCGCATGTAATAGAAGCGACCCGGGATTTCGTACTGCGAATCAAAGCTATTGGCAAATGCCGTAGCTGACTGCGGCGGATCGCGATCGAAGGCATTGTTCACGCCAATCGTCACGCGTGCATTCCACGGAGCCTTCCAGTACGCAGCCAGATCAGTGTAGGTGACGCTGGGAACGTGGTTGCGCGGAGCGGCGCCAGCACTGGTTACACGATTCGGATCCGAGCACAGCAGTGCAACGTTTGCCGGAGTCGAGACGTTGGCGCCGGTGCAGTTTTCGACCTGTGAGCTGTAATAGCGCATGGATGCCGAACCGCCGACATCGCCCAGTTCCCAGTTGAGCATCAGGTTGGAACGGATGCGCCAGTTATTGTCACGCGCCGAACCACCGCGATACAGGCCAACACGGGTTTCCGGATCCTGCAGCGGCTTTTCGACCACGAACTTGCTCATGTAGGTCGAATCCCAAACCACGCTGAAGCTACCCCATGCGGTGTCCGGCAGGCGATAGCCCACAGTCAGGTCGTAACCTTCTGCTTCAATCTTGGCAATGTTGTTCGGCACTGCCAGCAGATTCGAGACCTCGCCAGTTGGCTCGCGCTGGATCAGCGAGCATGCATTGGCGATACCTGCTAGGTAGCAGCTATCCAGGGTTTCCTGCACTGTCTGCGTATCGATCGCGTCTTCGATCTCGATGTTCCACCAGTCCAGCGAGATATCCAGGCCGGTTACCCAGCCCGGGCTGTAGACGAAGCCTAACGTCTTGGACGTCGAGGTTTCCGGCTGCAGATTCGGATTGCCGCCGGTGGCGGTACGCACCTGCGGATTGGCCTGAGCGTAAGCGGGCACTGCGCCGCACGAACCCGGGCGGGTGGCGTTGACGGAGCCATCGCTGAACGAGCCTGCGCAAGGATCGCGCACGTCTTCGAAGGTATCGCTCACGCCCTGGAACAGCTCGCTGATCGATGGAGCGCGGAAGCCTTGCGACCAGTTACCACGGATCATCAAGTCGGTGATCGGCTTCCAGCGGAAACCGAACTTGCTGTTGGTGGTATCGCCAAAGTTGCTGTAGTCCGAATAACGCGTTGCCAGGCTGAAGTCGAGCAGCTGAGCGCCCGGCAGATCTGCCAACAGGGGTACCGCGAACTCGATGTACGCTTCATCCAGCTTGTATCCGCCATTGGTCGCGGTACGCGCATTGCCGGTGGTGTCGCCCGAGTTGATTAGTGCGTCCGGATCGTCGAAACCGGATTCTTCACGGTGTTCGGCGCCTAGCGAGAAGGCGAGCGCGCCGCCTTGCAGATCGAACAATTCGCCGCCGATATTGCCGAAATAAGTCTTCTGCTCATATCCGTAAAGGTCATGCGCATTGAAGCCGGCATAGTTCAGCATTTCCGGGGTGAGCGACCCGGGTCCATGGAGCATATCCATGGGCACGCAGCCGTCGATCGTATTGGCTGCAGTGCCGCAGCGCGCGACGCCACCAGCATCGACAAACGACGGGCCAAGTGCATTGCGCAGTGCGGAGATGTTGAACAGACCAGTGGTGCGATCGGTCTGGTCGTTCTTGCCGTAGAACATACCGGCTTCCCAGTTGAAGAAGCGCTGACCAACCTCGAAGTCGCCTTCGAACGCGCCGCTGAAACCGAACGTTTTGACGTTCTGGGTAAAGATGCGGCCGCCGGTCTCTTCGGCGCGGTACTGGATGTAGTCGATGTTACGGCCAGTATTGTTGTAGATGTTGTTGGCCGAAATGACGATGTCCGCGCCGTTTGTACCAGGTGCGGAACGACCCAACACGATCGGCATCGGCGCCAGGATCTGGCTCGACTCACGCTCGTTGTAGGTCACTGTGGTCTTGAAGCGCACGTTGTCGGTGATGGACAGGCCGGCGTCGGCGAAGACCGACTTACGCTCCTGCGGAGTCACCAGATAATTGGCTGGCGCAAAGTTGTAGCTGTCGGCAGCGGTGTAGTTGCGCGAGGTGGTACCGCCGTTATTGGTGATCGAGAAGCCCGGCGTGCCGTTGAAGCGCGTTGCACCGAAGGTCGGGGTGCCGTTGGCACTCGTGCCGGTCTGCCCGAAGATGCCGAAACGACCGCCAGGAATCGTTGTGCTGTTACCGGTGCCGGCGACGGCACCGAACACTGGTACAGCCGAAATTTCGCGATCGCCAGCCCAAACCGGCTCTTCCTTCACATAACCCACGCCTAATGTGGCGTGCCAGCGCTCACCGGTGGAGCCGATGGTGAAGTCATACGACTCGCGGCTACCGTCGCCCTTGTCGTATTGACCGTAGTAAGCGTTCGCTTCGGCGCCGTCGAAGTTCTGGCGCAGGATGATGTTGACAACGCCCGCAATCGCGTCCGAACCATAGATGGTCGAGGCGCCGTCCTTCAGGACTTCGATGCGCTCTACAGCAGCAGTCGGAATCGTGTTGAGGTCGACTGCGCCGCCTAGGCCCGTGCCCCCAACCCAGCGGCGACCATTGACCAGCACCAGGGTGCGGTTGGAGCCGAGGTTACGCAGGTTGACGCGGGTTTCGCCGTTGCCGCCGTTGTTGACGTTGCTATTGAGTGCTGAACCGCCGGAGCTGATGTTCTGGATCACATCGCCGATCGAGGTCAAGCCCTGCGACTCGATCTGCTGACGGCTCATGCTGAAAACCGGCTGCGATGTTTCGACGTCGGCGCGCTTAATACGCGAACCCGTCACCTCGATCTTGTCGAGATTCGTAGTGCCGGCTTCCTGGGCGATGGCGGTGCCGGTACCGCCCACACCCACGACGAGCGCGAGGACAACTGCATCGCGCAGCTTGTTGGACTTGCAATTCATTAGCTCTCTCTCCAAGTGATCTTGGGTACTGCCAAGGGTTGTTTTGCCTGCCGGGGGTTCCGAAAAAAGCGGATCCAAAACGTCAGGGTGAACCGATGGTATATGCGTTGCGAGAGAAATTAAAGTCCCGTTAACGAAAAAGAAGAAGGTTGTGAAAGTGGCAGCCTGGCGCTCTATCCACAACGAAAAACGCCACCGACTGTGGGCCGGTGGCGTCTAGATAAATGCTTTGGAATCAGTTGGTTACAGGTCTTGCTCGTATCGAACGTACGGAACCGTACCGTCGCTGTTGCTCTCGTTGCTTGGCGCGAACGGGTTCTTGCCGCGGGAAATGACGTTCTCGGCGCCAACGGTGAGCTGGCCGCTCCAGGGAGTGCGCCAGGTCAGGCCCAGGCCCAGGCCTTCCCATTTTTCGGGCTGGCCGGGGACGTCGACAACACGGCCGATGACATTTGCGCTGAAAGCGCCATAGCCGCCGCCAACGCTCAAGGTCTTGCTGTCCCACTGATCGGCAATGGCCGGGGACACGTCGGCCAGCGGCACCAGGCGTGCGCGCGCATACGTGCCGCCAATCGAGACAAAGCCTTCGCGACCGATGTTCTTCTGCCCAAAGACGGTGAGATCGTTTTGCTCGACACGCGTCAACGGGGCCTTGCCGGCACCGATCAGCCAGGCGGGCAGGGTGTCGCGGCCGGTGCCGGCGGTGACGCCAACCCGGCCACCGCCGCGATTGAAGCCCAGCGTGCCGGACACGCGGCGCGAGGCAGCCGCGCTGTCTTCTTCGTCATCGCCGATGCCTGCAAGCAGGCAATGGCTGGCAAGACCGCTGATATTGGTGCCGCGGCTGCTGTTGCAGAGCAGGCCAAGCGAGTCGCCGGAGCTCAGGCCGAACGCGGCATCGAGCGAGTTGCGACCGAAATGCCAGCGCGCACCGGCTTTCTGCTCGCCGGTCGGCTCCAGGTACAGAAAGGCTTCCACCTTGCCGCTGCCCTTGTTCCACACCGGCAGGATGGTGCTTTCGCGCAACTGCTGCGCCGACTGCGCGTGCACGCCTGTGGCCGCCGCAAGGGCAACCATCAAAGCTAGCGGGAGGCGCAGTAGATATCGCATACCAGAGGTCAGACCCAGGGGCAGTTGTTAAGTTCCCGAGAGCGGGCAAGTAGGATGCTAGGGTGTTTATGATTATTTAACAAGTGGTCGCGTCCCCCCAAGAACGCAACCGTCATCCTATCTATTGCAACCTTTCTGGCGCTTCCTGCGAGGGCTGCGCCGCGTTGAAAAGTACGTCCAGCGCGGTCAACGGAAAGTGATACTCACGGCCGCAGAATTCGCAACGCACCTCGACTTCGCCCGTTGCCTCGGCGGCCGCGCGCGCCTCTTCCTCGCCTAGCGATTGCAGCATCGAGGCGACCCGCTCGCGCGAACAGGAGCAGCCGAAGCTGAGCGGTTTGCTGCCGAGCAACTGCGGCTCTTCCTCGTGGAACAGACGGTGCAGCAGGTCCTGGCCGGCGACCGAGAGCAGCTCCGGTGCGCCCAGGGTGTCGAACAGGGCGCCAATCCGGGTCCAGCCATCGGTGTCGCCTTCGTCGCCGGGGAGCTTCTGCAACAGCAGGCCGGCGGCCTGATCCGGGCCAGCGGCCAGCAGCAAGCGCGTCGGCAACTGTTCGGACTGCTGGAAATAGGTTTCGAACGCTTCGGCCAGGTCTGGTGCCTGCATGCCGACCAGACTCTGGTAGCGCTGCGGCTCGCGCGGATCCAGGCCGGGGTTCTCGATGGTGATCGCCAGCAGCGCGGCCTCGCCCAGTTCGCGCAGGTCGGTCGGCGCATCCGCGCCCTCGGCCAACTGCACGATGCCGCGCAAGGTGCCGGCCGCGGTGCATTCGGCAAACAGGGTGCGCAGGATGTCGTTGCCGCGCAGTTGCACCGACAGGCGCCCGTCGACCTTGGTGTGGCCGGTGAACAGTGCAGCGGCCACCGCAGCTTCGCCGAGCAGTTGGCGCGCGGCGGGCGGATACTCGGCGGCACCCTGGATGTCGTGCCAGGCCCTGGTCAGGCGCACATGGACGCCGCGCACGCCAGCGGCGGGCAGCAGGAAACGGGAAAGCTGATCGTGATCGGTCATGGAAACATCGGGCGTAAGGGACGCTGGTTGCCGGATAATGCGGCAGGCATCGGGATTGAAGGTCGTAGCGAACAATGGGGACGGATGCATGGGATGGCAAGCAGGCGGCGCCACCGCGGCGCGCGCGGCGCTGGTTGCGCTGGCTGATGGCGGCACCGCTGCTGTTTGCAGCGGCGAGCGTGCTGCAGGTGCTGATCTTGCGGGTGGTCGATCCGCCGATCAGCAGCATGATGGCGGGGCGTTACCTGGAAGCCTGGGGCGAGGGCGACTGGAGCTTTTCGCTGCATCGGCAGTGGCGTGATTACGACAAGATCGCCGCAAGCCTGCCGATTTCGGTGGTGGCCGCGGAGGATCAGCAGTTTCCGATGCACCATGGTTTCGATCTACAGGCGATCGAGAAGGCGCGCGATCACAATGCCCGCGGTGGACGCGTGCGCGGCGCCAGCACCATCAGCCAGCAGGTCGCCAAGAATGTGTTCCTGTGGCAGGGGCGCAGCTGGGTGCGCAAGGGCCTGGAAGCCTGGTACACGGTGTTGATCGAGCTGTTCTGGCCGAAGCAACGCATCCTGGAGATGTATCTCAACGTGGCCGAATTCGGCGACGGGGTGTATGGCGCGCAAGCGGCTGCGCAGCAGTTCTGGAGCAAGGATGCGGCAGGCTTGTCGCCGAACGAATCGGCACGCCTGGCGGCGGTGTTGCCATCTCCACGGCGCTATGACGCGCGTCGTCCGGGCGCATTCGTGCAGCGACGTGCGGGGTGGATCCAGCGGCAGGCGCGCCAGTTGGGCGGCCCTGCCTATCTGCAGGCGCCCTGACGGTGAGCGCCATCGACACTGCCCAGGTGCCGGTTGCGTCCGAACGCCTGACGGTGCTCATCGCGGCCTTCAATGAAGAAACCAGCATCCCCCTGCTGCATCCGCGCCTGTGCGCGGTGTTGGCGCAGCTGCCTGCACTGCAGACGCACGTGCTGTATGTCGACGACGGCAGCACCGATGGCACCTGGGAGGTGTTGCATGCGCTGACCGAGGCGGATGCGCAGGTGAGTGCGGTGCGGCTGTCGCGTAATTTCGGCAAGGAAGTGGCGATTTCTGCCGGACTGGACCATGTGCTGCCGGGGGCTGTGGTGTTGCTCGATGCCGATGGCCAGGATCCACCGGAACTGATCCCGGAATTCGTTGCGTTGTGGCGTGGCGGCTACGACAACATCTTCGGTACGCGGGTCATTCGCGAGGGCGAGAGTTGGCTCAAACGTAGCGCTGCGCATGCGTTTTATCGTGTGATAAGGCGCTTGTCGCGCACCCCGATTCCTGCCGATACCGGTGATTTCCGCTTGCTGTCGCCACGTGTCGTGCAAGCCTTGCAGCAGCTGCGCGAACGCCACCGTTTCATGAAGGGGCTCTTCGGTTGGGTCGGGTTTCGCCAGGTGGCGCTGCCGTATCGGCGTGAGCCGCGTCTGTCCGGACACAGCAAGTTCACGGTCTGGCGGCTGTGGAATTTCGCACTCGATGGCATTACCAGTTTTTCCACGGTGCCGCTGCGCGCGGCCACGTATCTGGGCCTGCTTACCGCGCTGCTGGCATTCCTGTTCGGTGCCTGGGTCGTCATCAAGGCTGCGCTGGTGGGCGACCCCGTGGCCGGTTGGCCGACGCTGATGTCGGTGATCCTGTTTCTGGGCGGCGTTCAGCTGATTGCTCTGGGCCTGATTGGCGAATACCTGGGCCGCTTGTACGACGAGGCCAAGCAGCGCCCGTTGTATCTGGTCGATACCCACCGCGGCGCGGTAGGAGTAGGCTGCGATCACCAGAGCAAGCGCGGAGCGGGCCATGCAGACCGTACGACAGCTGTTGGGGACCAAGCAGGTTGAGGTATTTGCCGTTGCCGCCGATGCCGCGGTGATCGAGGCGATTCGCCTGATGGCCGAGAAGGCCATCGGCGCGGTCTTGGTGATGGAAGGGCCGCGCTTGGTCGGCATCGTCTCCGAGCGCGATTACGCGCGCAAGGTGGTACTGCGCGATCGCTCGTCTTCCACGACCAGCGTCGCGCAGATCATGAGCGCCGAGGTGGTGACAGTGTCGCCGTCGGAGACGGTGGAGCGCTGCATGCAACTGATGACCGACGGACGCTTTCGCCATCTGCCGGTGGTCGAGAACGGCCGCGTGCAAGGCGTGATTTCGATTGGCGACCTGGTCAAGGCAGTGATCGAAGCGCAGCAACAAGATATCGACCAGCTGCAGCGCTACATCGCCAGCTGACGCTGCGCTGCATTACTGCGCGTATTTGCCGCCGCAATCGCTGTCTTTGCCCGGGCCCGGTTCGAAGGTCGCCAGCAGGGCAGCCGGTGGTGCGATGCTGCCGAGTGCGACCGCGATCGCGCCGCGCACGCCTAGCGCCTTGAAGTCGGGGCGGAAGCTTGGGTCCTTAAAAGTGCCGCCGATCCGCAACGGCGAGCGCAGGCTGAGGATGCTGCGATCTTTCGGGCGCGGGCGCAGCAGCAGATCGAGTGTTTCGTTCTTGAGGCTGATGTTGCCTTCGCCGACGATGATCGTGTCGGTGCTATCGAAAGCCAGTGCTCGCGACTGCATCAGCCCGTCCTGTACGCCGAAGTCGCCGAAGATGCAGCGCACGGGAATCTGGCGGTCCTTGGTGAGCAGGTATTTCAGCGATTCGGCGATGTCCAGGCCGGCCAGCTCCATGATCAGGTTGCCGACATGGCCGCGGCCCATGCCGACGCCGATGCTGCCATCGGCGCTGCCGAGCATCGCGGCGATGGAGTTGCCGCGGCCACGCAGATCCAGCTCGCCGCCGATCGCCCCCGAGGCCTGCTTGGCGAGCGTGGCATCGGGAAACAGCTGATCCAGACGAATGCCGCGAATGCTCGCCTTCAGTTGGGTGGTGATGACTGCTTTGCGCGCGTCCATGCCGATGGTGGAGCGAATGTCGCCGCCGGCGACGCCGAAGTTCAATGGATCCAGCCGCAGCAGGCCCTCCTTCAACGTCAACGAGGCGTCCATGTCGTCCAGTGGCCAGGACGGTGCGTTGATGCGCTGCGCGCGCCAACGCACCTGCGCGTCCATTGCGCGCAATTTGGACAGGTCGTACGGCGTTGTCGGCAGAATGCGCGCACTGGCGGCAAGCTGCGCTGCCTGCTTTTTCTGCTCGGCGTTTGCCGATTCGTTGTTTCCGGTCTTGGGCGGCGCGCCAACGAAACCGCCCAGGTCGTCGAAATCCAGTCGTTTGGAAGCCAGGTCTGCGCGCAGGAACGGGCGCTTGTTGCGCAGGTCGATTTCTGCAGTGCCGGAAAGATCGCTGTCGCCGGCAGTGCCGGTGAACTTTTCATAGCGCCAGACATCGCCATCGCGGCGCAAGCGGCCGTCCAGCTTGTAAGGGGGCGTAGATGGCATCGCAACGCCGATCAGCGGATAGAGGTCTTCCATATCCTGGCCGCTGAGCGCCATCTGCAGGTCGAACACCCGGAACTGAAATGGATTGGTCAACGTGCCGCGCACATGCGTCCGCGTGGCGCCCGCGCTGCCGCGCAGATCGATGCGGAAAGGATGTTCGCTTTGGCTCAATTCCAGCGGCGAGGCGGTGTTGCCCTTGAGCGAGAATGGATAGCCTTTCCAGCGGCCCTCACCGTCGATGCCGATCGGTGCGGCGCGCTGGTCGCTGCTGGGCGGTGCCAGGCTGTTGATGGCCACATCCACATCCGAGCGGGTGGCATCGTCGATATATTGCAGCCGCCCGTTGGTAACCAACAGGCGGCCCAGGCGCGGCATGCTGCCGTCGCCATCGCTCTGGTCGAAGACCCAGTTACCGGGATGGCTGTCGTTGCCGGCTTCCAGCAACAGCGTGGGGTGCTCCAGCCGGATCTCCGGCAACCGCAGCTTGCCGCCCAGCAGTGGCCAGAATTCGACATCGATCTCTGCCGCATTCAGTTCTGCCATTGCGCCGCGCTTGGACCATGATGCATTGCCCAGGCTCAATCGCTCGCCACGCACCGTGGTGATGCGGCCCAGATCGACATCCAGATGACCGAGATGAAATTCGCGCCCGGTCTTCGCACTGACTGCGCGTTCGACCGGCCCGCGTAACCAGTTCCAGTCGAACAGCAGGACGAAGATCGCCACGAGCGCAGCAACGATGCCGAGCCCGATCCACCAGCGGCGACGGCGCGATACGCGGGCGGGCGAAGCAGCGGGAGAGGAGGGCACGTTATTCACGTGCGCAATGGTTGGCGATGGCTCGTGCACGGCGCGCGAACGCGCTGTCGGTCACAGATCACATCACCTGCGCAATCACCGCAACGAAGTGGCAAGCGCTACCGGCGAGCACGAACAGATGCCAGATGGCGTGGAAGTAACGCTGGGTATCGCGTTGATAGAAATACGTGCCCAAGGTGTAGAAGAGCCCGCCAGCCAGCAGCCAGCACAGCGACCAGGTGTCGACAGAGCGCAGCAGCGGCTCGATGGCCACGATGATCAGCCAGCCCATCGCCAGATACAGCACCGTCGAGAGCAATCGAAAGCGACCTGTAAAAAACAGTTTGAAGATCACCCCGGCGGCGGCGATCGTCCAGATGGCGGCGAACAATCCCCAGCCCCACGGGCCGCGTAGATTGATCAACGTAAACGGTGTGTAGGTGCCGGCGATCAGCAGATAGATCGCGCAATGATCGAGCACCTGCAGGCGCGCCTTGGCGCCCGGATGCGGAATGGCATGGAACAGCGTGGAGGCGACGTAGAGCAATACCAGCGTGGCACTGAACACGATGGCGGTGGCCAGTTGCCAGCCATCGCCATAGATGGCGGCCAGCGTGATCAGCACCGAACCACCGGCCAGTGCGGCAATCGCCCCCAGGCCGTGCGTGACGGCGCTGGCGATTTCGTCGCGCAGGTCGGTCGAGGGGGAGGCGTCTGCGTTCATGCCAAAAAGGTACCGCAATTGCGAGCAATTCGCATCGCCAGCGGTCCCGCACGCTTGCTGCAGGTCACGCGCAGGTCAATCGACCGCCTTGACATGCGCATGTTCGCGGGTGGCCGAGAAGCGCACATCCGGCGCGCGTTCCTGCGCCAGCTGCAGATTCACGCGGGTCGGTGCCAGGTACACCAGCTCGCCGGCCGCGTCGATGCCCAGGTTGCCGGCATTTTTCTCGCGGAATTCTTCCAGCTTCTTGGGGTTGTCGCAGTGCACCCAGCGTGCAGTGGTGACGCTCACCGGCTCGAAGATCGCATCCACGCCGTATTCGTCCTTGAGCCGATACGCGACCACGTCGAACTGCAGTACACCGACCGCGCCCAGGATCAGGTCGTTGCTCATCAACGGGCGGAAGAATTGCGTGGCGCCTTCTTCGGACAGCTGCGCAAGACCCTTCTGCAATTGCTTGAGTTTGAGCGGATCGCGCAGGCGCGCGCGGCGGAACAGTTCCGGCGCGAAGTTGGGAATGCCGGTGAACGACAGCGATTCGCCTTCGGTGAAGGTGTCGCCGATGGAAATGGTGCCGTGGTTGTGGATGCCGATGACATCGCCCGGCCACGCTTCTGCGGCGATCTCGCGATCGGACGCCATGAAGGTCAGTGCGTTGGCCAATTTGACGTCCTTGCCGCTGCGCACATGCAGCGTCTTCATGCCGGCAGTGAACTTGCCAGAGCAAACGCGCATGAAGGCCACGCGGTCGCGATGCTGCGGATCCATGTTGGCCTGGATCTTGAAAACGAAGCCGCTCAGTTTGGCTTCGGTCGGCTCCACGCGGCGGCCGGTGGTCTCACGCGTCTGCGGCGGCGGTGCGTGTTCGACGAAGAAATCCAGCAACGGTTGCACGCCGAAATTGTTGACACCCGAACCGAAGAACACCGGGGTCTGTTGGCCCGCGCGGTACGCGTCAAGATCGAACGGGTTGCTGGCACCTTGCACCAGTTCCAGCTCCTCGCGCAGCTCGGCCAGCATCTGCTCGCCGATCTTTTCGACCAGGCCGGGCGCATCCAGCGAGGGGAAGATGGTGGAATCCTGACGGGTGAAATTGCGCCCCTGTTCGTACAGATGCACTTCGCCGGAGATCAGGTGCACCACGCCCTTGAGGCGCTGGCCCATGCCGATCGGCCAGGTGACCGGCGCGCACTGGATGCCGAGCACGGTTTCCACTTCATCCAACAGATCGATCGGGTTCTTGCCTTCGCGATCGAGCTTGTTGATGAAGGTCATGATGGGGGTGTCGCGCAGCCGGCAGACTTCCATCAGTTTGATGGTGCGTTCTTCCACGCCCTTGGCCACGTCGATGACCATCAGCGCCGAGTCCACCGCGGTGAGCACGCGATAGGTGTCCTCGCCGAAGTCGGCGTGGCCGGGCGTGTCGAGCAGGTTGACGATCTTGCCCTCGTACGGAAACTGCATGACCGAGGAGGTCACCGAGATGCCGCGCTCTTTTTCCAGCGCCATCCAGTCCGATGTGGCATGGCGTGCGGCCTTGCGGCCCTTCACCGAGCCGGCCATCTGGATCGCGCCGCCGAACAGCAACAGTTTTTCGGTCAGCGTGGTCTTGCCGGCATCGGGGTGGGAAATGATGGCGAAGGTGCGGCGGCGCGCGGCTTCGTTGGAGACTTCGGACATGGGCGGGGCGCGCCCGGTCGGACGCCTGCGGAAACTGAGGAAGCCGACGATTATAGCGGCTTCGCTGCGGCACGCTTTTGTGGAAGGCGCGGGCGCCGTGCGATTCGGGCGGCGCACGTCTGTCGGCCCGGCGACGGTCAAGGCGCCGGCGAAGGAAAATGCAGTTCGCCCTGCGGGCCGAGCATGCGGAACGGCAGCGAGAGCAACTGCATGCCGGCATTGCGCTGGATCGCGAAATGCAGGTGCGGCGCGGTGCTGAAGCCGGTATTGCCTGAGGTGCCAAGCCGCTCGCCGGTGCGCACCGCCTGGCCCGGTCGCACGGCCACGCCATTGGGCGCCAAGTGGGCGTACAGGGCCATGCTGCCGTCGGCATGCAGGACGCGCACCAGGTTGCCGCCGCCAGCGGTGGGGTCGTTCGGGGTGCTGCCGAGGACATCGCGCTGCACTTGCATGACCACGCCCTCGCGCGCTGCGAGCACCGGCGTGCCCTGCGGCATGGCGAAGTCCACCGCATACCAGTTGGGCGGGTCGGCATGGCTGAACTGCCCGCCAAAGCCCTGCGCCACCTGCACCGGCACGTTGTGGAATGGCAATTGATAACGCACCGGCTGCGGGGCGGCCCCCGGATTGCCCGGCACCACCTCGAGCGTGAGCCCGAAACCGCCCAGGGTGCGCTGGTTGCTGGCCGGATACAGCCGGGTCACAAGGCGGCGCTCATGTGCGGCCAACTCAAGCGTCAGCGGTAACTGCGGCACGGCGCGGTAATCCTCGCTGGGCGGCGCGCTCAGGCGCAGTTGCGCAGGCCCGGCCAGCGGATTGGTGACCCAGGCCAGGTACACCGGTGCCTGCCACTCCAGTTGCAGCGAGGCGCCACTGCCTGAGGCTGCCATCGCCGACGGTGCGCCAGGTGTCTGGGACGAAGGCGTTGCGGCGGCAGGCCACTGCCAACGCTGCTGCGCGTGTACCGCAGGGACCCAGGCCGGCAGCAAAACGCATGCCGCGATCAGGGTGGGCAGGGCCGTGCGAGACACTTGGTAGGGCACGCCATCGACTCGAGCAAGGGGGCGCAAGTATGCGGCCCCGCATCGACCGCAGTGGTATCGGATGAAAATATATCTTTCCATCCGCATGAAGAGATTGACATCGCAAAAATCCGGTGGCATCTTAGTCTCACCATCGAGACCGGCGGAGGGACAGGCCCTTTGATGCCGGGGCAGCCAGCGGAGCGCGCAAGCGTCCGCGTTTGGTGCCAAATCCTGCGGGGACCTCCGCGTCCGCCGAAAGATGGTTCGAATCGTGCCTTGCGCACGTCGAACGCGAGCTCCGCGAAGCTCGATGGCCGATCCACCCTGGATACCGCCATGAGCCTCGTGAATACTGCATCGCCGTCTACCAACGATTTCGTTGACACCCCCGCCAGCAGCGACGACGGCATCACTGCCGTGCGCGGCGAACTTGTCATCGCCCTGCCGATGCGCCATGCCGGCATGCGCGAGCTGCGGCTGCGCTATGAACTGATCGGCGCCGCCAATGCGCCGGTGGTGTTCGTGGCCGGCGGGATTTCCGCACACCGCCATCTGGCCGCCAGCAACCTGTTCCCCGAGAAGGGCTGGGTGGATGGGCTGGTGGGCAGTGGCCGCGCGCTGGATCCGGCATCGCGCCGCCTGCTGGCATTCGATTTTCTCGGTGCCGACGGCATCCTGGACGCGCCGATCGATACCGCCGATCAGGCCGATGCGATTGCCGCCTTGCTGGATGCGCTGGGCATCGGGCGCTTGCACGGTTTTGTCGGCTATTCCTACGGTGCGTTGGTGGGCTTGCAATTCGCAATTCGCCACGAGGCCCGTGTCGGCACCCTGGTCGCGGTGAGCGGCGCACACCGCGCGCACCCGTACGCCGCGGCCTGGCGTGCCCTGCAACGTCGCGCGGTGGCGCTGGGCCAGCTGCAGTGCGCGGAGCAGCATGGCCTGGCGCTGGCGCGTCAGTTCGCCATGCTCAGCTACCGCACGCCGGAAGAATTCAGCGAGCGCTTCGATGCGCCCCCGGAAGTGATCAATGGCCGGGTGCGTGTGGCCGCTGAAGACTATCTGGACGCCGCTGGCGCGCAGTATGTGGCGCGCACGCCGGTGAACGCATATCTGCGCCTGTCCGAATCCATCGACCTGCATCGCATCGACCCCGCGCAAGTGCGCGTGCCTACCGTCGTGGTGGCGGTGGAGGGCGACCGCCTGGTGCCGCTGGCCGACATGGTCAGCCTGGTCGAAGGTCTTGGCCCGCGCGGCAGCCTGCGCGTGTTGCGCTCGCCGTACGGGCACGACGCCTTCCTGAAAGAAATCGATCGCATCGACGCAATCCTCACTACCGCCCTTCGCAGCACCGGAGAAACCCCATGAGCTTTCGTGACCCCGCCGACACCCCCTGTACTGCTGCCACTGCCGCCGTGCGTGCCGGTATCGATCGCGACACCGCCTACGGTGCGGTGACCCCGCCGATCGTGCTGTCGTCGAATTTCTCGTTCGATGGTTTCGGCAACAAGCGCCAGTACGACTACACCCGCAGCGGTAATCCGACCCGCGACCTGTTAGGCGAAGCGCTGGCCGAACTGGAAGGCGGCGCGGGCGGCGTGATCACCTCCACCGGCATGGGTGCGATCAATCTGGTGCTCAACGCAGTGCTGCAGCCCGGCGATACGCTGGTGGTGCCGCACGATGCGTACGGCGGCAGCTGGCGCCTGTTCAATGCGTTGGCCAAGAAGGGCCACTTCGCGCTGGTCACCGCTGACTTGACCGATCCGCGCTCGCTGGCCGATGCATTGGCGCAGTCGCCCAAACTGGTGCTGATCGAAACACCGTCCAACCCGCTGCTGCGCATCACCGATCTGCGCTTCGTCATCGAAGCTGCAAAGAAGGTCGGCGCACTGACGGTGGTGGACAACACCTTCTTGTCGCCGGCATTGCAGAAGCCGCTGGATTTCGGTGCCGATCTGGTCCTGCATTCCACCACCAAATACATCAACGGCCATAGCGATGTGGTGGGCGGTGCGGTGGTGGCACGCGATGCCCAGCTGCATCAGCAACTGGTGTGGTGGGCCAATGCGTTGGGCCTGACCGGCTCGCCGTTCGATGCCTTCCTCACCTTGCGCGGTCTGCGCACGCTTGATGCCCGGCTGCGCGTGCATCAGGAAAACGCCGATGCGATCGCCGCGCTGCTGGATGGACATGCGGCGGTGAATCAGGTGTATTTCCCGGGTCTGGCCTCGCATCCGGGCCACGCACTGGCCGCGCGCCAGCAGAAGGGCTTCGGGGCGATGATGAGTTTCGAACTGGAAGGCGGCGAAGCGGCCGTGCGTGCGTTCGTCGATGGCTTGCGTTACTTCACCCTGGCCGAATCGTTGGGCGGCGTGGAAAGCCTGATCGCGCATCCGGCCTCGATGACGCACGCGGCAATGACCGCCGAAGCGCGTGCGGCAGCCGGCATTTCCGATGGCTTGCTGCGCTTGTCGATCGGGATCGAATCGGCCGAAGATCTGCTGGCCGATCTGCGCGCCGGTCTGGCCCGTGCCGAAGCGACCCTGACTAACGCCAGCCGCAAACAGGTCGACGCGTGAGCAATGTCCTGCCCGTTTCGCGCCGCGCTCCGGTCGCTGCAGTGACGCCGACGCCGCGGCTGGCCTTGCTGGGGACCGGCACCGTGGGGCGCGCTTTCGTGACGCGCTACACCGCGCTGCAGCAGCGCCAACTACGCTTGCCGCGCTTCGATTGGCTGGCCAATTCACGTGTTGCGCAGGATTGTGGCGTCAGCGCCGAGCAGGCCCTGCAGCACGCCAATGCGGCGCCGCGCGGGCAGACGGTCTTGCAGCCGTGGGTAGAAACCACCGCGCTGCGTGCCGGCGATGTGCTGGTGGATGCGACTGCCAGCGATGTCGTTGCCGATTGGCATGTCGAATGGTTGCAGCGCGGCGTGCATGTGGTGACCGCCAACAAACTGGGCCAGGGCACCGCGTTGTCGCGTGCACAGGCGCTGCACGCGGCCCGCCATGCCAGCGGCGCGTATTATGGCGATAGCGCCACTGTGGGCGCGGGACTGCCGGTGCTGAGCAGCGTGCGCGCCTTGGTCGCCGGTGGGGACCGCATTCATTCGATCGAAGGCGTGTTGTCCGGATCGTTGGCGTGGCTGTTTCATCGTTACGACGGCAGTGGCGCGTTTTCCGCCTGCGTGCGGGAAGCGATGGCGGCTGGTTATACCGAGCCGGATCCACGCATCGATCTCTCTGGAGAGGATGTGCGGCGCAAGCTGCTGATCCTGGCGCGTGCCGCGGGGTGGCAGCTGGAGGCCGAGCAGGTGCATGTGGAATCGCTGGTGCCTGCCACTGTTGCCAGGCTGCCGCTTGCTGAGCTGGATGCGCAGTTGGGCGCGCTGGATGCGGTGGTGGGGACGCGTTGGCAACAGGCGCGTGCGGCAGGGCGTTGCCTGCGCTTTGTCGGCCGTGTGGACGCGCATGGAGCGAGCGTGGGCTTGCGCGAACTGGCGCTGGATCACCCGTTGGCAGGCGGTGCCGGGACCGATAATCGGGTGGCGATCAGCAGCGACCGCTATCGCGCGCAGCCGCTGCTGATCCAGGGACCAGGCGCCGGAGCCGAAGTGACTGCAGCGGCGCTGCTGGATGATGTGCTGCGGATTGTGGCCGGCTGATGACGCGACCGAGCTGACTCCGGTGCGTTGCCGTGCGCGATCGACGCTGCGCGTGCAGACGCGCTGGAACCTCGGATGTGCGGGCTCCAGGCGGCCGATCGTTGGATCCAGGCGTGGTCGCAAGATGATCGGATGCCGGATGGGTGCGTGATGGATGAAAGCTGGCGCGCGCGGGTTTCCGGCTGCCGGCACGTTGACTGCCGTGCCGGCGCCGTCTGTCCATCGGTGCTGGCTGCAGCCGGCTTCGACCGGCCGCAGTGAAGATGAGAGGGCGTCCAATCCTTGCCCTCTCATCCACCCACAGCATTACTGCGCAATGGCCTTCAACAGCGCAGCATTGAAACGCGCCGGGTCCTGCACCTGCGGCGAATGGCCCAGGTCGGCAAACTCGATCAGTTTAGCATTCGGAATCGCGGCCGCCGCGCGCTTGCCCAGCTTGGTGTAATCGCCCACGCGTGCCTTGACCTGCGGCGATGCGGTGTCCTTGCCGATGGCGGTGCGGTCCTTGAGGCCGATGAACAGCGTGGTCGGCACCGCAAGTCTGGGTAGCTCGTAGACCACCGGCTGGTTGAAGACCATGTCGTAGGTCAGCGCCTGATTCCACGCCACGGCCTGCTTGCCCTTGCCCAGCGACATGCCGGCCTGCATGCGCGCCCAGCGTTCGAATTCCGGCTTCCATTGGCCGGCGTAGTACACGTCCATCTGGTACTTCTTGATTCGTTCGAAGCTGATGTTCAGCTCGTTGTCGTACCACGCATCCACGCTGCGCCAGGGGATGCCTTCGGCCTTCCAGTCTTCCAGCCCGATGGGGTCCACCAGCGCCAGATGCTCGGTGGCTTGCGGGTACATCAGCGCGTAGCGAATGGCTAGCATGCCGCCCATCGAATGGCCGACCACCACCGCACGTTCGATGCCGAGCGTCTTCAACAACGCATGCGTATTGTCTGCCAGTTGCGCGAACGAAAACTGATAGGCGGCCGGCTTGCTGGATTTGCAGAAACCGATCTGGTCTGGCGCGATGACGCGGTAGCCGGCCTTGCTTAGCGCTGCGATGCTGTCTTCCCAGGTGGCGGCGCAGAAATTCTTGCCATGCAACAGCACCGCAGTGTGGCCATTGGGCGTGCCGGTTGGCGCAACATCCAGGTAGGCCATTTCCAGCGGCTGCTGTTGCGAGGTGAACGCATAAGTCTTGACTGGATGTGGGTAGTCGAAGCCTTCCAGGCGCGGGCCATAACTGGCTTCCTGCGCCAGTAGCGGACTACTGGCCAGGGCGAGCATGAGGGTGCAAACGCGCTTTCGCATGGTGATCTCCATCCAAATCCAGGCGCTGACGGTACAACGGCAGATGTGGTGGGAACGTACAGCCGGGCGACGGTTAGCGGGCGCTGCAGGCGCGTTGCTGACGATGGCTGGCGACCAGGCTCAAATGCGTGCGCCGACGTCTGTTGCCCTCGTCCGCGCTTGGCGCACCTTCTCCCGCGTGCGGAAGAAGGGCAGAGCGTTCCCCGCGGCTGGTGCGTTCCCTCATCGGCATTCGCCCCTCTTCTCCCGCGTGCACGAGAACGGCAGTGCAAGGGCATGCATCTGTGGAGCGGGTTCTTCGTCGCTGCGCGCGCTGGGTTGATCAGCACCCCGCCTACGAGTGGCTCAGCATTCGATGACGTTCACCGCCAGGCCGCCGCGGCTGGTTTCCTTGTACTTGTCCTGCATGTCGCGACCAGTGTCGCGCATGGTCTTGATGACCTTGTCCAGCGAGACCTTGTGCTTGCCGTCGCCGCGCATGGCCATGCGGCTGGCGTTGATGGCTTTCACTGCGCCCATGGCGTTGCGTTCGATGCACGGAATCTGTACCAGCCCGCCGATCGGGTCGCAGGTCAGGCCGAGGTTGTGCTCCATGCCGATCTCCGCGGCGTTTTCGATCTGCCCCGGGTTGCCGCCAAGCGCGGCAACCAGGCCGCCTGCGGCCATCGAACAGGCCACGCCCACTTCGCCCTGGCAGCCGACTTCGGCGCCGGAAATCGAGGCGTTCTCCTTGTAGAGGATGCCGATGGCGGCAGCAGTGAGCAGGAAGTCGAAGATGCGTTGCTCGGAGGCGCCCGCGCAGAAACGGTCGAAATAATGCAGCACCGCGGGAATGATGCCGGCCGCGCCATTGGTCGGCGCGGTGACCACCCGGCCGCCGGCGGCGTTTTCTTCGTTCACTGCCAGGGCGTACAGGTTGACCCAATCCAGCGTGGTCAACGGGTCGCGCATGGCCGCTTCGGGCTTGGAGGAGAGTTCGCGATACAGCGCAGGTGCGCGGCGGGAGACATTCAGGCCGCCCGGTAGCGTGCCTTCTTCGCGGATGCCGCGCGTCACGCAGGACTGCATCGCATTCCACAGTTCGCGCAGACCAGCACGGATCTCGTCTTCGCTGCGCCAGCTTTTCTCGTTTTCGAACATGAGTGCGGCAATGCTCAGGCCGCTGCGCGCGCACTGCGCCAGCAGTTCGTCGCCGCTGAGGAACGGGTAGGGCAGCGGCGTTTCGTCGGCCACGATGCGATCGTCGGCCGCGTCGTCCTGGTTGACGACAAAGCCGCCACCGACCGAATAGTAATCGCGTGTGGCGATGACCGCTTCATCGGCGTCATAGGCCGTAAAGCGCATGCCGTTGGTGTGGTACGGCAGCTTCTGCCGCTTGTTCATCGGCAAGTCGCGCTTTTCGTCGAAGACGATGGCGTGCTGGCCCATCAAGGCGATGCGCTTGCTGGCGCGAATGCGCTCCAGCGTGGCAGGGATGATGTCCGGGTCGATCACGTTGGGGCGATGGCCCTCCAGCCCCAGCAGCACGGCTTTGTCGGTGCCATGGCCGCGGCCGGTCAGGGCGAGCGAACCGAACACTTCGGCGCGGATGCGCACCACATCCTGCAGGCGCCCGGCATCGAGCAGCCAGCGGTGCACGAAGCGCTCGGCGGCGCGCATCGGCCCCACGGTGTGGGAGGAACTCGGGCCGATACCGATCTTGAACAGGTCGAACGTGCTGACAGCCATGCGTGCCGAAGAGGTGAGCGTAAAGGCGGCTATTCTAGTCGTTCGGCGGTTGCGGCACGGCTGCAGCGCAGCATGAGAGCCCGGCGGATGCCCTTGACCCTGTACCAGCGCGACGATTGCCACCTGTGCGACCAAGCCGTGGAAGTGCTGGCGCAGGCGCGTGCGGGCGATTTCGACAGCGTGTTTATCGACGACGACGCGGCGCTTGAGGCCGTTTACGGCGCGCGTGTGCCGGTGCTACGCGATGCGCGTGGGCGCGAGCTGGAGTGGCCATTCGATCGCGTGCGCTTGCGCGCGTGGCTGGACGACGACGTCGCCGAGCGGTAGGGGCGGCACGACAACGCGCCGACGCCGCGATCTGTAGTGCAGCCGATCAAGGGACGGGGTGCGCACACCGGCCACGCCCTGAAGGTGCCCATGAACGCTCGCTATCCCACGCCATGTGGGCATAAAAAAGCGGCGGACCCGACGAGTAGTCCGCCGCTCAGTGGCTGCGTCCGGTTGCAGCCTGTGGCGTTACTTCGCCTTCAACACGACCTTGGTGCTGATCGCGGTTTCGTTGGGAATGGTCTTGGTGTCGGCCCAGTCGCCGCCGCCCACGCCAAAGTCCAGTCGCTTGACGACAGCCTTGCCGGCCAGCACCGGCTGCGCGCCGGGCGTCCAGGTAAAGGTCAGCGTCACCGGCTTGCTGACACCGCGCAGTTCCAAGGTGCCATCGGCGGCGTATTGGTTGCCGCCCAGGGCGCGGAACTTGTCGGCGCGGTAGCGGGCAGTGGCGAACTTGGCGACGTTGAAGAAATCCGGACCCTGCAGGGTGGAATCGCGGTCGTTGTTGCCGCTGACCGCGCTGGCCAGCGGGATGCGCACGTCGAGCTTGGCCCCGGCAAGGTTGGCCGGATCGAAACTCAGCGTGGTGTCGAAGCCGGGGAACTTGCCGGTGAACACTTCGCCGTCGTACTTGCTGGCGAATACCAGGCTAGAGCCCGGCGCCTGCACGTAATCGGCGGCCAGCACCGGTGCGGCGGCGAACGTGGCAACCAGCGAGGCCGCGACCAGCATCGGAGAGACAAACAACTTGGACGACATGGGAAATCCTTATGGTTTGGGAGCCAGCCAGCCACGCGGCAACATCCGCGCCAGGGTGGCGTCGCGCTGGAATAGGTGGTGGTAAAACGCAGCGCCGGCATGCGCCAGTACCACGGCAATCAGCAACCAGAAACCCCATTCGTGGATGAAGTGCGCAATGGCGCGCAGTTGTTCGTCCGGGGGGCTGAGCTTGGGCACATCGAACAGGCCGAACCAGCGGAACGGCCGCAGGCCGCTGGTAGAGTCGTACAACCAGCCCGACAGCGGCATGGCGAAGATCATGGCGTACAGCAGCCAGTGGGTGAACCCGGCGATGCGCTCCTGCCAGCGCGGCGTACCGGCCACCGGTGGCGGTGCGCCGGCATAGATGCGCCAGCCAAGCCGCACGATCACCAAGGCCAGGACGGTCAGTCCCACCGACTTGTGCGCGGTGTACACCCAGAAGTACTTCGGCGTCCTGGGCAGTTCGCCCATGGTCAGGCCGACGATACCCAATACCAGAATGAGCAGTGCGATCAACCAGTGCAGGGTCTGGCTCACACCGCCCCAGCGTTCGAGGTTCTTCATGCTCATGTGCCCGATTCCTGGGTGGCGGCGGAGTCCGCAGGCGTGGGTGCGGCTTGCGGCTCGGGGGGCTCGTCGTCGGCGCGGCCCTCGCGCACGGCTTCGGCTTCGATGCGCAACTCCACGCTGTCGCCGATCATCGATTTCCAAGCATCAATCCCGAACTCGGAACGGCTCAGCGTGGCGGTGGCGGAGAAACCGGCGGTGCGGCGGAACGGCGGGAGCGGATGGCGTTTGAGCGCGTTGAGGGTGACGTCCAGGGTGACCGGGCGGGTGATCCCGTGCAGGGTCAGGTTGCCGGTGACCTTGGCGTGGTTTTCGCCGCTGGCCTCGACGTGCGTGGAGACGAAATGCGCGTCGGGAAAGCGCTCGGCGTCGAGTAGGTTGCGTGCCAGGGTGGCCTGATTCCACTTGGCATCGCCCAGGTCTGCGCGGTGCAGCGGCACGGTGACATCCAGCCGGGCGGCGGCCCAGTCGTCCGGGTCGAAGACCAGGGTGCCGCTACTTCCGGAAACGGTGCCCAATGCCTTGGAAAAGCCGGCATGTTCCACCGCGAACAGTACCCGGGTATGCACCGGATCCAGCGCGTACCGCGCTGGCGCAGCGGAGGCGGCGAGGCTGGTTGCGACCAGGGCAGAGGACACCAGCAGGCGGGCGAGGATTGTCATGGGCGGATTCTAGACATATCCCGGCAACGCGCGCTTGGCTTGCGCTCGCAACGATCCGTTGCGAGCATGCCGGCTGGACGAGGAAAGGATTCCCCCATGCGTGTACTCATCGTGGTGCTGGCCGTGCTGTTGGCGATCTGGCCGTGCGCGGCAAAGATTCCGGAAGTGCCACGCTTTCGGATCGTGGGACCCAGCGAAGGATTGCCTTCGACGATGGTGGTTGCCATCGGCCAGGATCGCGCCGGCTATTTATGGCTTGGAACGCTCGACGGTCTGGTGCGTTACGACGGCGCGGGATTCAGGACCTGGCGCCACGATCCGGCCGACCCTGGATCGTTGCCCTGCAACGCGGTGCAGGCATTGCATATCGATGCGCTGGACCGGGTCTGGGTAGGCTGCGGCAAGACGTTGAGCGTCCTGGATGCCGGCCGCGGGCACTTTCGTCACTATCGCGCTGCAGACTATCCATTGTTGAAGGATGGCGAGATCTTCAGCATCGCCGCATTCGATGGCGGCATCTGGGCCGGTACCACCACCGGTGCGCTGGTGCGCATCGATGCCAGCGGAGGGATGTCGTCGGTGGATCTGGGCGGGATCGAAGGCGCGCTGGATCGAGCCATGGTCATGAACCTGGCGGTGGACAACCAGCACCGCCTGTGGATCGGTACCAGCAATGGCCTGGCCTATTACGACGGCAAGCAACTGCATCGCCAATACATCGCGGACGAGCCAAACCGGCAATCGTCCATTTTCGGTCTGCAGTGGACCGGGGACCGTTTATGGCTGGGAAGCGAATCGGGATTGCACGTGCTGCGCGCCGACGGTCACTGGCAGCCGCTTGTCTGGTCGACGATGTTCGGCAACGGCAATGAATTCTGGGGCGCAGTCGCGACGCCGGATGGCGAATTCTGGCTGGGCAGCGGACGTGGCCTGTGGCGCACGCGCGGAGAGCGTCCACCGGTGCCCGCCCTGAGCGGCGAGGGGCCGTTGTCGCGTCGTAACGTGATCGGCTTGATGGGGGCGGCCGATGGCGGGCTGTGGGTGCCCATGCATGGCACCGGGCTGGGGTATCTGCCAGCCGACTGGAAACGCAGTGCCGTGCTCAAGCCCGCGGTGCCGATGGGCGATGCGATTTATTGCAACCTGGCGCCCGCCAGGCGTTCAGGGGGCTTATGGCAGGTCGATGCGCAAGGGCGTCTGTTGCGCGTGGATCCGAGCACCGGCGACTCGTTCCAGACAGGCCTGCAGTCGCCGCAGCTCAAAGGGATGGAATTGGTGTCGGCGTTGGAGGATCGCCTGCAACGGGTGTGGCTGGGGAATCTGACCTTTGGCCTTTCGCGGATGGATCTGCGTACCGGGGACTTCGTGCACTGGCCGTCCGATGGGCCCGAGCCGTCGTCTTCGTTGTCGGCGCCGGAATGGATCATGGAGCATGGCGACACCGTCTGGATGGCCTTCATCGACATGGTGCAGCAGCGCGACCTACGCACCGGCAAGGTCCTGCAGCGGATGACCCAACAAGACCTGCATGGCCTACGCGCGATCGACATCCAACAGCTGGACCAGGGCCCCGACGGACGCGTCTGGGTGGCCGGCGAGGGCGGCATGTTCGCATGGGACGACGCGACAGGCCGCTTCGTGCCGGTGGCAGGGCTTGAAGGGACGCCGATCCAGGCATTCGCCAGCCAGTCTGCGGACACGCTTTGGGTGTATCGCGCCTCCGGCGCAGAGCAGTGGCAAAAGCTTGCGGCCGGCTGGAAGCGCGTCCGTCAGGTCGGCGAAGCGGATGGACTGAACGGGTTCGATGCCTCTGCCATGCAGATCGACCCGCGTGGCCGTGTCTGGATTTCCAGTCTGCGCGGGCTTTGGCGGATCGATCCCTCGGTGCATCCGGCGCGGGTCCGCAATATCGGCACGCGCGATGGCCTCACCAGTCAGGAGTTCATCCAGCATTGCCTGTTGATGTCGGGCGACACCTTGATCGGCGCGACCAGCGATGGCTCTACCGTGCTGCTGGATACCGCAATGCCGGATGTTGCACCGTTCGTGCCGGCACTGCAGTTGGAACATGTCAGCGTGCTGCGCAATGGCGCACGCATCGCCCTGCCCATGGACCGCCCGTTCCAGCTGGGTCCTGAGGACCGCCAGTTGCAGATCGTGACCCGCTTGCTGTCGTACAGCGACCCGCTTTCCAATCGGTATCGCAGCTTCCTGAAAGGCTTCGATACGGACTGGCAGACCATCGGCAACACGGGCATCCGCGAATTCGCCAGCCTGCCTGCCGGCAACTATGAGCTCGCGCTGCAGGGCATCGACCCGCTGGGTAATCGCTCGCAGGTGCGTTCGCTGCAATTTTCGGTCAGGCCGCCCTGGTGGCGTAGCGAGATCGGGATTGCATTGATCTGTTTTTCCGGATTGCTGTTGAGCGCCTTGCTGGCCGCCGCCTATCGCCGACGTATCCGCATGCGCGCGCAGTGGCAGCTGGCGCAGCACAAGCGCGAGTTGGCCGAGCAGGCGTCGCTGGCCAAGACGCGCTTTCTGGCAACGTTGGGTCATGAGGTGCGCACGCCGATGACCGGGGTGCTGGGCATGAGCGAGTTGCTGCTGCAGACCCCACTGGATGGCCGTCAGCAAGGCTATGCAAGCGCGATCCAGCTGGCCGGCAAGCACCTGCTGCGTCTGGTCAACGATGCACTGGATCTGGCCCGGATCGAAGCGGGCAAATTGCCGCTGGATTACCGCGATTTCGACCTGCGCCAGTTGGTCGGCCAGGTGGTGGAACTGGTACGCCCGAGTGCCGAGCAGAAGCAGCTGGCCTTCCACTGCGAGCTCGACGATGCACTGCCGCCGGCATTGCATGGCGATGCCAGCCGCGTGCAGCAGATCCTGCTGAATCTGCTGTTCAATGCGGTCAAGTTCACCGAGCGCGGTAGCGTGCACCTGCGCGTCACCACGTTGCCGCAGCACACCCGGCAGGGGCTGCGCGTGGAGGTACGCGACACCGGGCCGGGCATGAGCGCCGAGCAGCGCGGACGACTATTCCAGCGGTTCGAACAGGCCGAAGGCGCGCTCACGCTGGCACGGCATGGCGGTAGCGGGCTGGGGCTGGCGATCTGCCGCGAACTTGCGGCGGCGATGGGCGGCGCGGTGACGGTCGCCAGTGAATTGGGGCAGGGCGCATGTTTTGTGGTCGAGCTGCCGTTGCACTGGGTGTCCACGTTGCCTGCGGTCACGCCGCCTGCAGTGCGCGCTCCGTCGCTGCGTGAGCAAGCGCCGTTGCAATTGCTGCTGGTCGAGGACGATGCGACCGTGGCGCAGGTGATCGTGGGCCTGCTGCAGGCGCGTGGGCATCACGTCACGCATGCGTTGCATGGTCTTGCCGCGCTGGCAGAGGTAAGTACGCGCAGTTTCGATGCAGGATTGTGCGATCTGGATCTGCCCGGCCTCGATGGCGCGGCGCTGGTGGCGCAGTTGCGCGCGCGCGGGGTGCGCTTCCCGATCGTGGCCGTGACCGCACGTGCCGACACTGATGCCGAACCGCAGGCGATGGCCGCGGGCTGCAATGGCTTTCTGCGCAAACCGGTCACGGGCGAACTGCTGGCACAGGCATTGGCGCGGGTACTTGCCGATGTCGATGATGGCCAGCGCGATAACGTGGCGGTCGACGCGTAGGTCGAGGTGCAAGCCAGACCAGTACGCGACAGAACCTGGGTATTTGGGCCTGGCGAAAGCGCCTGCGGCGTCAGCAGGAGTGGGGCTGGCACGGCAACGGCAACGGCTTGCCGAGCAGGCAGCCCCTTCGATCCCGCACAGCTCCCTCAGGAGCTGGTTGATTTCATGCACTCCATCGCTGACGCGCGCGGCCTGCGCTTGGAGTGCCGCAATCAGCTCCCCACGCATGCGGTGGTCGTGGGCGATGCGACGCGGGTGCGTCAGATCCTGATCCACCTGCTTGGCAATGCGATCAAGTTTGCCGACCGCGGCGAGGTATCGCTCACCGTCAGCCAGCATGGCGATGCCCTGCGCTTGACGGTGCGCGATGGGGGCCTGGCATCGGGCCGGAACAGCAGAAGCGATTGTTCCAGCGCTTCGAACAAGGCGAGGGTGCGCGCACCGGTTCGCGCGACGGCGGCAGCGGGCTCGGGCTGGCGATCTGTCAGGAACTCACCGTGGCGATGAAAGGCTAAATCCGCGTGCGCAGCCGGCTTGGCGTCGGCACCCGGTTCACCGTGGATCTGCCCTTGCCGATCGACCGCTCCGGCACGCACATCGCGGCCGGTCACGTTCAGCTGCTTGCAGGTGAGCCGCTGCGCATCCTGCTGGTGGAAGACGATCCCACCGTGGCCGAGGCGATCAGCGGCTTGTTGACCAACCGAGGTCACCGCGTGGTGCATGCCGTGCATGGGCTGGCTGCATTGTCGGAAACGGTGGATGGCGGGTCCGACATCGCGCTGCTGGATCTGAATCTCCCCGGACGGGACGGCTTCGCCCTGGCATTGCAGCTGCGTCAGCTTGCCATCGCTTCCCGCTGCTGGCAGTCATGGCACAGGCTGACAGCGCTGCGCAGACCCAGGCGAAGGCCGCGGGCTTCGACGGATTCCTGCGCAACCGGTCACTGCCGATCTGCTGGTGGAAGCGATTACGGCTGCGCGCGCGGGCGCCGGCATGCAGGCGACGACCTAGCGTGGATGCACGGGCCCGATGCGTTGACGATGTCAGTGCTCATCGGGCATCGCATCGCGTAAAGACGGTCTTAAGACGCCTGCCTGCTGTAACCGATCATCGTTGGCGCGCTTATGTGTGTTGCCAGCATCAGGCAAGGTCCGCACTATGCGTGCAAAGGACACGCGAGCGCATGCTGCTATCACCACAACCCCCCAGTCGTCGCATGCCGCTGAAAGCCTTGATGACGCGGGCTCTATTACTGCTTTGCCTGGCCGTCGTGTCAGTCTGGCCGAGTTCTACGCTGGCCGGCGTGCCGGTATTGCCGCAGCCGCGGCAGCTGACCGTGGCCGACGGGCTGCCATCCAACGTGGTGTACGGCTTCGATGAGGATGCCAATGGATATTTGTGGCTGGCCAGCAGCGATGGGCTAGCGCGTTACGACGGGCGAAACTTCCGTATCTGGCGCATCGAAGACGGTTTGCGCGACAACCAGATCTGGGCGGTTCACGTCGACAAGCGCAACCGGGTCTGGATCGGGACCGGCATGGCAGGCCTGGCGATGCTGGACCCCGCACGCCATCAGTTCACTTTCTATGATGGTGCGCGCTATCCGGAACTTCGCGGCGCTGCGATCTGGAACATAAAGTCCACCGACGACGGCAGCATATGGTTCGGCACTGAAATGAGTGGGCTATACCGGCTGCGGCCGGATGGTTCGCTGGAGCATTTCGCACATCGTGCCGACGATCCGCGCAGCTTGCCCGACAATGCAATCTATCGGCTCGATGTCGATACCCGTGGCACACTTTGGATCGGTACCGCCGATGGCGCTGCGCATTGGACGGGTAAGGACTTCGAGCGGCAGGCATTTCCGGATGGCACCGCACAGATCATCACCCGGCTAACTGCCGATGCCGATGGCAGCATCTGGATCGGGACCAGCGACGACAAGCTGTTTCGGCGCGATCCAAGTGGTCATCTCAGTCCGCACCGTTGGCAGGCACCTGCAGAATATCCGGTGTTGGGCGTGTTGTTGCGCGACCAGGACGGCAGCTATTGGCTGGACACCCTGGCCGGCCTAGGCCATACGACTGGTGCGGAAGTGCGCAATGTCCCCCTGTACAGTCTGTCTGCGCACGGGCGGATCCGTCCCAACTGGGAATCGGCATATCAGGATCGCGAGGGCGGTGTATGGTTTGCCAGCCCCAACGGCGGGCTCTGGCATCTCCCCTCGAACTGGCATCGTTTCGCGGTAGTTTTCAACTACATGGACGATGGTGGCCAAGGTGGCAACCTGGCGATCCAGGGCACTGCAAGATCGCGCGATGGTCGGATGTGGTTGGTGGGCACCTCGGGCGTGCTTGAACGCGTAGATCCTGCCACCGGCAAAATCGAGCGTGTATTGCCCAGCCTGGGGTCTGCCAGCTGGTCCAATAGCGTGCTGGAGGATCGCAAGGGTAACGTCTGGGTCGGGCAGTTTGCCGAGCTGGTGCGCTTTGATTCCGCCACTGGCCAGGTGCAGCACTGGAAGGCTGCAGCAAGCGGCTCGGGCGCAGCTGCACAGGACGCGACACTGGACGCTTCCTTGGAAGCGCTGCAGCAGACCGCCGATGGTCACATCTGGGTCCACGCCACGCTGGGGCTACAAGAGCGGGACGAACAAGGCCGCTTACTGCGCACCATGTTGCGCGGAACCCACGGCCTTGCAGCAGATCTGGTGGTTTACGACCTGCAGGCTGGGCCGGATGGAGCGCTATGGCTGGCCGGTAATCGTGGTCTGCAGCGCTGGAACGCATCGGTTGCGCGCTTCGAGCGCATTGCCGGCGCGCCCGACGAACCTGTCTTCACTTTTCGCTTCAGCGACAACCAGATCGCCTGGTTTGCCGGGCTAGGGAAGCTACATCGCTATTTGTGGAAGAACGGGGCCCTTCAACATCTTGATACAGTGGGGCCCGAGCAAAACTTCCCTGCGCTTGCGCCACAGGGACTGGTGGTCGACCACGACGGTGTTGCCTGGTTGTCCAGTATGCGTGGCCTGATTCGCGTGGACCCGGCCACGCGGGGCGTGCGCGTGTTCGGGGTTCATGACGGCCTGCCTAATCCGCAATTCGTTGCGCGTTCTTTGGTGCAATCGTCCAAGGGCATGATCGTCGGCGCGACGCCGGATGGGCTGGTGATCTTCGATCCTGCCGAACTCAAGCCGAATGATCATCGGGTGCCGTTGGTGATCGAACGTGTAGGTCTACGTCGCGGCGAGAGTGGGCTGGATCTGAGTCATGTCACGCCTTTGGTCATGCAGGACGGCGACCGCGACTTGCATATCGTCGCCCGCCTGCTCAGCTTCGCCGACTCCGAATCTAACAGCTACCGCTTCCGCCTGAGCGGCTACGACCCGGACTGGATCGATGTCGGGCCCAGTGGCGAGCGCCTGTTTTCGCGTCTGCCTTCGGGCCATTACACGCTGGAAGTGCAGGGGCGTACTGCAGACGGTATCTGGTCGGCCAGCCAGACATTACGTTTTCAGGTGTTGCCGCCATGGTGGCTGTCGCCGTGGGGTTTAAGCCTGCTGGCCTTGCTGACGGTGTGCGTGATTGCTGCAGCCATCTTGTTGTACCGCCGTCGGTTGCGTCGCTTGAATGCCTGGCAGCTCGCGGTGCACAAACAGGAAGTGGCCGAGCAGGCGTCTCTGGCCAAGACGCGTTTTCTGGCGACGCTGGGCCACGAAGTGCGTACGCCGATGACTGGGGTCTTGGGCATGAGTGAGCTGCTGCTCAAGACCTCGCTGGATATCAAGCAGCGCAGTTACACCGAGTCCATCCGCCGCGCGGGCGCGCATTTGTTGCGGCTGGTCAACGATGCGCTGGACCTTGCGCGCATCGAATCCGGACGGCTGGAGCTGGATGTGGAGCCGTTTTCGGTGCGTCAGCTCGTGGCTGAGGTCGAGGCGATGATGGCGCCACTGGCGCAGGAGCGTGGCCTGCGCTTCAGCCTGGAAATCGGGTTGCTTGGCGACATCACCGCCAGTGGCGATTGCACCCGTATCCGGCAGATCCTGCTCAATCTGCTCAATAACGCGATCAAATTCACCGAGCGCGGCGTGGTCGGTTTGAAGTTGACCACGCTCGGTTCCTATCAAGGCCTGCGCTTTGAAGTGGCCGACACCGGGCCCGGCATCAACGCCGAACAGAAAGCGCGCCTGTTCCAACGCTTCGAGCAAGGCGATGGTGCCAGAACCACTTCGCGCTACGGCGGCAGTGGCTTAGGTCTGGCGATCTGCCAGGAGCTGGCGATCGCCATGGGCGGGCAGATCGAGGTGATCAGCCGGCTCGGCGCGGGAACGCGCTTTGTGGTGGATCTGCCGCTGCGCTGGGTGGCTTCCAACGTCGCACTTGGTGGCCAGACCGCGCATGCCGAGACGGCTGTCGAACCACAGCGCATCCTGCTGGTGGAAGACGACCCGACCATCGCCGAGGTCATCGTCGGCCTGCTGCACGCGCAGGGGCATTCGGTCGTGCATGCCCCGCATGGCCTGGCGGCGTTGACCGAAGCGGCCGACAACACGTTCGATCTGGCATTGCTTGATCTGGATCTGCCCGGGCTGGATGGCTTTGCGTTGGCACGGCAACTGCGGGTATTCGGCTACGACATGCCGTTGATCGCGGTGACCGCACGCGCCGATGAGGTCGCCGAACCGAGTGCGCAGGAAGCGGGCTTCGACACCTTCCTGCGCAAGCCGCTCACTGGCGACATGCTGGCCGACAGCATTGCCGAAGCGTTACGTCGCAAACGCTAACAAGCCGTGCGGATGCCTGTCGCCGGAGCAAACGCTCAGGTGTCATGCAGCGCGTTCGCCCGCTGTTGGGCGCTCGAACAGCGATGCGGGTCGCGATGGTCTCGGCAGGCGAAAGGGCGTTGCAGGTGTCCTGCCAACCGGAGCGCGGCGGGCGGTTGCATCGCATGCAGGTTTCGGCGGATGCATTGTTGGGTCCGCTTCCCGCAAACCCTGTCGCGTGCAGTGGACTGACCAATGACCCTGCCGCACATGCGTCCTGCGGCCTGAGCGTACGCGCAGAACGCGCGCGGCGTGCTTGCCCGCACCGCGCGTGGCCCGCACTATGCGCCGACTTGTCGTGAAGTTGATCCGGTGCGCTTTCTATCCTGCTTGCCCCATCGGCTGCTCGCTGTGCTCTGGGTGTGCCTGTGTCTGGCAGTGCTTCCGGTGCAGGCGCGGACGCCCGCAACACCGGTGCCCATCCAGCTGACGATCGCCGACGGGCTGCCGTCGGACACGATCAATCAGCTGGCCGAGGACAAACAGGGATATCTGTGGCTTGCCAGCGATGACGGCCTGGCCAGATTCGATGGCCGCAACTACCGGATCTGGCGGATGGAAGATGGCCTGACCAGCAACGTGGTCTGGACCATCTGTGTCGATGCCAACGATCGGGTGTGGATGGGTTTCGAGGACGGCGGCGTCGGCTATCTGGAAGCGAACACGCGCACGTTCAAACGACTGGAAGATCCGCAGTTCCCGGAATTGCGCGACGCCACCCTGTGGTCATTGGCGCAAACGCCGGACGGCGATATCTGGATCGGCACCGCCAAGCAGGGCGTCTATCGTTACCGGCCCGACGGTCGCATGCAGCACTTTTCCGCCAAGGCCGGCGATGCCGGCAGCTTGCCGTCCGACAATATCGTTGGTCTGGAAGTTGCGCCCGACGGCGGCCTGTGGATCGGCACCTGGGGCGGGCTTGTGCACTGGAATGGTCGACGCCTGGAGCGCGTGCCGCTTCCGGGCCCGTCCCAGTCGGTCAACAGAATGTACAAGGAGCCCGACGGCAAGGCGCTATGGATTGCCGATTTCGACGGCAACCCCGTCCGGTTCAATACCGTCGGGCGGCCCACAGCCAGCCCCTGGCAAAGCGCTCCAGACACCGCGCAGGTCCGTGGCGTCCTGCTCCGTGATCGGCTCGGGCGCTACTGGCTGGATACCGCCACCGGCCTGGGTATGAGTACCGGCGATGGTGGCGTCGAACGCGTGCCGGTCTACAGTTTTTCAGCGCACGGTCTGGTCAACCGGAACTGGATCACCGCCTACCAGGACCGCGAAGGAGGTCTGTGGTTTGCCAGCCTGGAGGGCGGGCTGTGGCACCTGCCTCCACGCTGGGATACCTTCGCGCTGTTTTCGCATCGCGCAGACGATCCGCAATCGCTCGCCAACCCCTCGGTCGTTGCGACGGCGCCCTCGATCACGGGCGGGATCTGGCTGGTCGGCACGCGTGGAACCCTTGAGCATTTCGATCCCGTCACCGGCCGCGTCGAGTCCCGCCTGGCCTCGGTCGATCCAGAACGCATTCCCGATACCGTCATCGAAAGCAGGCGGGGAACGGTCTGGATTGGCGTGCAGGAAAGGCTGGTTCGATACAACCCGCAGACAGGCGAGGTCAGGCGTTGGCCACTGCTCGGGCACAAGGAGTCCGCAGCCGATCTCGAAGATGTCGGCAGGCCTGGCAGGATGGCCGAAGATGCACAAGGCCGCATCTGGGTGGCGCTGCTCACGCACGGGGTGCAGCTGTGGAGCAGCGAGGGCCAGCTGCTCAGGACGCTCGACTATGGAAGCCATGGGCTGAAGGCGTTGACTGTTCTGGACATGCGGATCGGGCCGGATGGGCAGATCTGGCTGAGCAACAATGCCGGGCTGTGGCGATGGGATCCGCATGCCGACCAGTTCGTTCCGGTCCGCGGTGCGCCGTCCCTGCCGACCTATGTGTTTCGCCAGGGAGATGGCGGCATCGTCTGGATCGGATTGGCCGGACAATTGCGGCGCTATCTCTGGGACGGCAAGCAGCTCACGCACCTGGATACGGTGGGAAAGGACCAGGAATTTCCGATGGTCTCGCCGACCGGCCTGGTGATCGATGCCGGTGGCGTGGCCTGGGTCTCCAGTCATCGTGGGCTGATTCGGGTCGACCCCGGCAGCAAGCTGGTGCGTGTGTACGACGTGCACGACGGACTTCCCAGTTCGCCCCTGCAGGTGGCCACGCTGGTGCAGGCAAGCACGGGGCAGATCCTGGGCGGCACATCCGACGGCATCGTGGTGTTCGATCCGGCCACGATGCGTCCGAATCTGCGCCGACCGCAGCTGTTGATCGAACGTGTCAGCCTGCGACGCGGCGAGCGCGAACTGGATGTCACCGGCAAGGCGCCGCTGCAAGTGCAGGACGGCGATCGCGACCTGCATATCGTGGCGCGCATGCCCACGTTTACCAATCCCGAATCCACCAGTTACCGCTTCCGCCTCAGTGGCTACGATCCGGACTGGATCGACGTGGGCTCCACCGGCGAACGGTTGTTTTCGCGCCTGCCCTCCGGGCATTACACGCTGGAAGTGCAGGGGCGTACTGCAGATGGCATCTGGTCGGCCAGCCAGACATTACGTTTTCAGGTGTTGCCGCCATGGTGGCTGTCGCCATGGGGTTTAAGCCTGCTGGCCTTGCTGACGGTGTGCGTGGTCGCCGCCGCCATCTTGTTGTACCGCCGTCGGCTGCGGCGCCTGAATGCCTGGCAGCTGGCCGTGCACAAACAGGAGCTGGCCGAACAGGCGTCTTTGGCCAAGACGCGTTTTCTGGCGACGCTGGGTCACGAAGTGCGTACGCCGATGACCGGTGTGTTGGGCATGAGCGAATTGCTGCTCAAGACCACGCAGGACCCCACGCAGCGCAGCTACACCGAGTCGATCCGTCGTGCGGGGGCGCATCTGTTGCGGCTGGTCAACGATGCGCTGGATCTGGCGCGCATCGAATCGGGCCGGCTTGAACTGGATTTCCAGCCATTTTCGGTGCGTCAACTCGTGGCCGAGGTCGAAGCGCTGATGGCGCCGTTGGCGCAGGAGCGCGGGCTGCGTTTCAGCCTGGAAATCGGGCTGCTCGGCGACATCACCGCCAGCGGCGATTCCACCCGGATCCGGCAGATCCTGCTCAACCTGCTCAATAACGCGATCAAATTCACCGAGCGCGGCGTGGTCGCGCTGAAGCTGACCACGCTCGGTTCCTATCAAGGCCTGCGCTTCGAGGTTGCCGACACGGGCCCGGGCATCAATGCCGAACAGAAAGCGCGATTGTTCCAGCGCTTCGAACAGGGCGACGGCGCCCAGACCACGTCACGCTATGGCGGCAGTGGTCTGGGCCTGGCGATCTGTCAGGAGCTGGCGATGGCGATGGGCGGGCATATCGAGGTGATCAGCCGGCTCGGCGCCGGGACGCGCTTTGTGGTGGATCTGCCGCTGCGCTGGGTGGCGTCGAATGCGACGCTGGACGGCGAGGTGGCGCATGCCGCCAGCCCCGTCGATCCGCAGCGCATCCTGCTGGTGGAAGACGACCCGACCATCGCCGAGGTCATCATCGGCCTGCTGCGCGCGCAGGGGCATTCGGTGGTGCATGCGCCGCACGGACTGGCGGCGTTGACCGAAGCGGCCGACAACACGTTCGATCTGGCATTGCTGGATCTGGACCTGCCCGGGCTGGATGGCTTTGCGTTGGCGCGGCAGTTGCGCGTGTTCGGTTACGACATGCCGCTGGTGGCGGTGACCGCACGCTCGGACGAAGCCGCCGAACCGAACGCGCAGGAAGCCGGGTTCGACAGTTTCCTGCGCAAGCCGCTCACCGGCGACATGCTGGCCGACACCATCGCCGAAGCATTGCGGCGCGAACGCCCGCGCGAGCAGATCTAGAGCCGTGCACCGCAGTTGAAATCGCACACGGCGCTGCGCTGGCGCGCGGCGCTGGTCGATGGCGCAGCGGCCGCGTCATTCGGCGACTTCTTCCACCTGCCTGGGATGTGGCCGCGTCTCGGCCAACTGCCAGAAGATCAGCGTCGACGACAAGGTGATGCCACCGACGCACAGGAAGGTTGCATGCAATGCGGCAGTGGCGCCGTGGCTGTCGCCCAGATGCGTGTTGAAGGCGGCCAGCAGACTGCCCGCTGCCGCCGCGCCGAACCCGGTGGCCAGCATCATCACCATCGACAGCAGGCTGTTGCCGGGGCTGGCTTGGTCCCGGTCCAGATCGCGCAGGGTCACGGTGTTCATGACCGTAAATTGCAGTGAATTGACCGCGCCGAAGCAGGCCAGCTGCACCAGCCGCAGCCATAGCGGCTGGCCGACATCGACCAGCGCGAAGCTCGCCATCGCCAGGCCCACCAGCACGGTGTTGAGCATCAGTACGCGCCGATAGCCGAAGCGTCCCACCAGCTTGACCGCCGCGCGTTTGGCGGCCATGCCGGCCAGCGCCACTGGCACCATCATCAGCCCGGCATTCATCGGGCTCATGCCCAGGCCCACCTGCAACAGCAACGGAATCAAGAACGGCATCGAGCCGCTGCCCACGCGTGCGAACAGGTTGCCCAGAATGCCGATGCGATAGCTGGCTACCTTAAACAAGGCCAGCGGAAACAACGCCGCCGGCGTGCTGGCCGCATGCAACCAGTAACCGGCCAACGCGGCCAGCCCGCCGATTGCCAGCAGCATGACGAAGGCGTGGCGCAGGCCGAGTTCGGAGATGCCGTCCAACGCCAACGACAGTGCCACCATGCCGAACGCCAGCATCAGATAGCCGATCAGATCGAAGCGCTGGCGCGCATCGCCGTAGTGGTCGGGCATGATCTTCAGCGCAGCGATGAAACCGATCACGCCAATCGGCAGGTTGATCAGGAACACCCAATGCCACGAGGCGACTTCCACCAGCCAGCCGCCCAGCGTGGGGCCGACGAGTGGGCCGATCAATGCGGGAATCGCGATGAAACTCATCGCGCGCAGGAAGTCGGCGCGCGCCACGGTCTTGAGCACTGCCAGCCGGCCCACCGGCAGCAGCATCGCCCCACCGATGCCCTGCACCACGCGCGCGGCCACCAGTTGTGGCAGCTGTTGCGCGGCCGCGCACAGCAGCGAGCCCAGCGTGAACACGATGATCGCCACCAGGAAGGTGCGCCGCGTGCCGAAGCGGTCGGCAATCCAGCCCGAGGCGGGGATGAACATCGCCACCGCCAACGCATAGCTGAAGACCACCGACTGCATCTGCAGAGGGCTTTCGTGCAGGCTGCGCGCCATCGACGGCAACGCCGTATTGACGATGGTCGCATCCAGCATCTGCATGAAGATGGCCAGCGATACCAGCCACAGCAGCGGCTTGATGGTGGCGTAGGCGCGCGAGGTGGGGACGGGTTGAGACATGGGGGCTTGGCCGGAGGAACGCTGCATTATCGCTTCCCTGCTGTGCACGGCGCGGAACGCTGTGTGCGACCCCAGGCATGCCTGCCCCGGCAGCCTGCGCCGTGATGCAGGCGCAACGCCGACGGTACACGCGCAGCCACATCGGGTTATCGCATCGGTGGCCTTGGGTGCAGGTGTGAATCGCGCGATGCGTTTCCATGGCACGACGCGTCCGCCACCGATATGCCGGCAGGCGGAGCGAACATGCAGATCCAGCGGGCCGATTCAGTTGCGCAATAGGTGACCCAGCAGTGCCAAGGTGCGCATGGGCACGGGCATTGGCTGGGCCCGTGTAACCCGGCCCGCGCGATGGCGCACCTAGCGCCTGCTCAAGCTCTGCACCGCCTCCACCAGCACACCCACGTGCTCGGGATTCATATCCGGCGACATGCCGTGGCCGAGGTTGAAGACATGGCCTTCGCGCGAGCCGCCATTGCCCTGGGCGTAGCTGTCCAGGGTCTTGCCGACTTCGGCGCGGATCGCTTCGGGCGAGCCGTACAGGGTGGCCGGGTCCAGGTTGCCCTGCAGCGCGACGCGGCCAGCGGCGCGCTGGGCGGCGTCGGCCAGCGCGATGGTCCAGTCCACGCCTACCGCTTCGGCGCCGCTGGCGGCCAGCTCGCTGACGTAGGCCCCATTGCCCTTGCCGAACAGCACCAGCGGGGTGCGCTCGGCCCCGGTGCCACGTTCCAGCTCACGCGCGATGCGAGTGAGGTAGGGCAGCGAGAATTCGCGGTACATCGCCGGCGAGAGCACGCCGCCCCAGGTGTCGAACACCTGCAGCGCCTGCGCGCCTGCAGCGCGTTGGGCGGCCAGGTAGGCGATCACCGCGTCGGTGACGGTGCCGAGCAGGTGATGCAGCAGCTCCGGCGCGTTGAAGGCCATGGCCTTGATGCGTGCGTATTCCTTGCTGCCGCCGCCTTCGATCATGTAGCAGGCCAGCGTCCACGGGCTGCCGGAGAAACCGATCAACGGCACCGAGCCGTCCAGTTCGCGGCGGATCACGCGCACCGCGTCCATCACGTAGCGCAGCTCGGTTTCCATGTCCGGCACGCCCAGGTGGTGGATCGCGGCGGCATCGCGCACCGGGTGGCGGAACTTGGGGCCTTCGCCTTCGACGAAATACAGCTCCAGGCCCATCGCATCGGGAATGGTGAGGATGTCGGAGAACAGGATCGCGGCATCCAGCGGGAAGCGCTGCAGCGGCTGCAGGGTGACTTCGCAGGCGATGTCCGGATTCTTGGCCATGCCCAAAAAACTGCCGGCGCGCGCCCGCGTGGCGCGGTACTCCGGCAAATAGCGGCCGGCCTGGCGCATCAACCACACAGGGGTGCGGTCCACGGGCTGACGGTTGAGCGCGCGCAGCAGGCGATCATTCTTGAGCATGGGGAAGTGTGTCCTCAGCGCGGCGCGTCGTCGGCGCCGCCGGTGATGAGTTGGAAACCGCGTTTGAGTTGGGTGTCGCGCGCCTTGTCGAAGGCGCGGTCCGCTTCATCCTGTTGCAGGTACTGGTCGCGTCGCAGTTGCGTGCGTCCGCCGATCTCGCCGGTTTCGCGTAGCAATTCCCAGCCACCGAACAGATCCGGTTGCAGGGTCAGCTGGACGTAGCGGAGCGGCGCGTTACCGCCGGGATCGTGTTGTAGAAGGATGCGCATGCGGCCGATTGTAGCCGGGCGCTGCTGAAGGTTGAGAGCAGTGGCGCGTCCGGGTGTTCTGGTCGCGAAGGGAGCGTCGTTGGGCGTCCACGCTTGCCGGTGCGCTCCCGAGCGAGGTTCCGACCGCCGGTGCAGACGGTGGCAGGCAGGCAGTGGTAGGAGCGCACCTGGGCGCGATAGGGATTGATCGGGAAGGCCATCGCGCCCGGGGGCGCTCCCACAAATAGTGAGCGTCGTGGCGATCGACGGCAGCTGGGTGCGAGCGTCCAGCGTGCCGTGCCTTATCGGTCGGCTGGCCTTATCCCGCCAGGATCTCCAGCACCGCTGCCTCTTCCACATCCGGCACCACCTCGGCCTTGCCGATGCCGCGCCACAACACCAGGCGCAGGCGGCCGGCGATGTTCTTCTTGTCCAGGCGCATGCGCGCGAGCAGGGCCTGAGGGGTCAGGCCGGGCGGGATCTCGGTGGGCAGGTCGAAGTCGTGCAGCAAGGCGCGTAGCGTCTCGGTGTCCTGCACGTCGCTCATACCCAGCGCGGCCGACAGGCGCGCCGCCAGCACCATGCCCACCGCGACGGCCTCGCCATGGTTGAGGTTGTCGTTGCCGGGTGCGCCGTAGCCTTGCTCGGTTTCGATGGCGTGGCCGAAGGTGTGGCCCAGGTTGAGCAGGGCGCGCTCGCCTTTTTCCAGCGGGTCGCGCGCCACGATCTCGGCCTTGTGCTCGCAGCTGCGGGCGATGGCCTGCGCCAGCGCCGCTGCATCGCCATCGAGCAGGGCGCGGCGTTCGGCATGCAGCCACTGGAAGAACAGCGGGTCGCGGATGGCGCCGTACTTGATCACCTCGGCCAGGCCGGCGCGCAGTTCGCGTGCGGGCAGGGTGCGCAAGGTGTCGGTGTCGGCGATCACCGCGCGCGGCGGATGGAAGGCGCCGACCAGGTTCTTGCCCTGCGGGATGTCCACCGCGGTCTTGCCGCCGACCGACGAATCCACCATTGCCAGCAGGCTGGTGGGCAGTTGCACGCAATCCACGCCGCGCATCCAGCACGCCGCCGCAAAGCCGGCCAGGTCGCCGACCACGCCGCCGCCCAGCGCGAACACGCAGGCGTCGCGGGTGGCACCGAGTTCGGCCAGTGCGGTGATCGCAGAACCAAAGGTCTCCAAGGTTTTGGAGGCTTCGCCGGCGGCAATCACCAATTCGCCGACCTGCAGATCCGGCCGCGCGCGCGACAAGGCGGCGCGTACGCCGGCCGCGTAATGCGGAGCCACCTGCGAGTCGCTGAGCAGCAGCGCGTGGCGGCCGCGCACATGGCTGGCCAGGCGCGCACCGTCGGCCAGCAGGCCCGGGGCGATGGTGATGGTGTAAGGCTGCGCACCGTCGACATCGACGCTGCGCGAAGAACGGGAAAGTGTCATGCGGGGTTACTCGACATGCGCCATTGCGCGGCCAGGCGCAGCACCAGCTGCGCTGTGGCTTCGGCGGGGGAAAGATGATCGGTTTCCAGGCTGAGATCTGCGACCTGGTGGTACAGCGGCGTGCGGTGCGCGGCCATCGCATGCAGCACCTGCTCGCGGTCGGCGCGTTGCAGCAGCGGGCGATTGCGGTCGCGCGCCAGGCGTGTCAATTGCGCCGGCACACTGACATGCAGGTACACCACGAACCCACGCGCGCAGATGCGCTCGCGGTTGCGCGGATCCAGCACTGCGCCGCCACCGGTGGAAATCAGTTTGTTGTCCTGTTCCAGCAGCGCCTGCAGGGTTTCCGCCTCGTGCTGCCGAAACCTGGCTTCGCCATGCTGCTCGAAGATGGCCGGGATGCTGCTGCCCACCTGTTCGACGATGGCCTGGTCCACATCGACGAATTCCAGCCCGAAGCGCTCGGCCAGGCGACGGCCGATGCAGCTTTTTCCGGCGCCCATCGGGCCGACCATCACGAGATTGGGTGCGGGGTTCATGCGCAGGGATCGTAGCATTCACGCCATCGGGCCGGGCCGATGGCACGGCGCAATGGCTGTCCTCAACCACGCCAACCGCGTGCCGGTCCGGCGATTCGATCGCGCTGCATAGGCGAAGCGCGGGCGATGCGCCCACAATAGGCGTCCATCTGGCTGCCACGCACCGTCATGACCGATCTGTACGCAGAAGCCCTTGCCACCTTCGCCGCGCTGTATGCCGAGGCGCAGAACAGCGCCGAACTGGAAGCCAGCGCGATGACCGTGGCCACCGCCAACGTGGATGGCCGGCCGAGCGCGCGCACCGTGTTGCTCAAGGCCTTCGACGCGCGCGGGTTCGTGTTCTACACCCATCTGGACAGCGCAAAGGGCCGCGACCTGCAGACCCACCCGCAGGCGGCGCTGCTGTTCCTGTGGCGCAGCCTGCGCGAAGCCGGCATCCAGGTGCGCATCGAAGGCGGCGTGCAGCTGGTGAGCGCGGACGAATCCGATGCGTACTTCGCCTCGCGCCCGCGCATGAGCCAGATCGGCGCGTGGGCCTCGCGGCAGTCGCAGGCGCTGGGCTCGCGCGAAGAGTTCGATGCGGCCATTGCCAAGGTCGAAGCCACGTTCGCAGGGCGCGAGGTGCCGCGCCCGGATGGCTGGGGCGGGTTCCGGGTGGTGCCGCAGGCGTTCGAGTTCTGGTACGGCGCCAAGTTCCGTCTGCACGAGCGCTGGCGCTACGAGGCCGACGCGGCCAGCCATTGGAGCAAGCGGATGCTGTATCCGTGAGGCAGCCGCCCGGCATGGGGCGACACGCCAGCCAGCTGAACGGGCGGTTTGCTCGCCTGCCGCGCGCCTGACCAGCTGACTTTCGGCCCTTTCTGCCGGTCACGGGCAGTCTGTAGTATGTCCGGTCGCTGCAGGAGATTCGCTGCACCACCACCACGGCATGACCAAAGGACAGGACATCGTATGACGCAGTACACCACCGTCGAATTGCACGGCCTGCTGGCCGAGCGCTACCGTGGCCAGCCAATCCATGTCGAACTGATCGACGGCATGGAGCCGGCCATCAATCTCACCCTGGCCGACCACGGCGACATGCAGATCCAGGTTGCCGCTTCCGGCTCGCAGGTTTTCGTGTCCACGCTGCTGGCCCATGCCGAGCACGTCAACGACCGCGCCGCCTTCAACGACGCCTGCCTGCGCCTGAATCCGCTCAATCCCTTGTCCAACCTGGGACTGGTCCAGGTCGACGGCAAGGACCGTTATGTCGTGTTTGGCGAACTGTCGGCCTCCTCGACGCTCGACCAGATCGACGAAGAAATCCAGACCCTGGCGGCCAATACGTTGGATGCCGCCGAATCTCTCAAGCCGTTCTTTTCCTAAAGGCGTGTTGTCATGAGTATCTTTTCCAAGCTGATCACGCTGCTGCGTGGTACCGCGCACGAAACCGGCCAGAAGGCCGTCGACGCCAATGCGCTGCGCATCCTGGACCAGGAAATGCGCGATGCCGGCGCCCAGCTCACGCGCTCGCGCGAAGAGCTCACCAAGTTGATGGCGCAGAGCAAGCTGGCCCAGCAGAAGATCGATGCGCGCGCCGGCAAGATGGCCGAATATACGCGCTATATCGAAGGCGCGCTGGCCAAGAACGATGAAGCGCTGGCGCACGATGTGGCGGTCAAGCTGGCCGCGCTGGAAAGCGAGGACGCCGGCGACAAGGCTTCCAAGACCGCGCTGGACCAGTCGGTGGTGACGCTCAAGGCCACCATCCAGAAGACCGAGAACCAGCTGCGCGGCATGCGTCAGCAGATCGATACGGTCAAGGCCACCGATGCGGTGCAGAAGGCGCAGGCCGCCATTGCCGCGCGCCATTCCGGTGCCAGCAGCAAGATGGGCTCGGCGCTGGAATCGCTGGAGCGTATCAAGGCGCGTCAGGCCGAAACCTCGGCGCGCATCGAATCGGCCGAAGAACTCGAAGCGTCCACCGGCGATGGCGATCTCAATCGGCGCCTGGCGGCGGCTGGCCTGATGGAAGGCGAATCCAACGCCGCTGCGGTGCTGGCGCGCTTCAAGAAGCCGGCTGCGCAGCTCGGCCATGAGAACACCGGCGGCACCGCGCCACTGATTGGCCAGGTGCGCGACGTGCAGCAGGTTCCGCGCAGCGACAGCTGATCCATCGCACGGCACAGGATGCGCCATGATCATCGTTGGACGGCTGTTGCGGGTCCTGCGGCGCCACGTGCGCCGCGTCAGCTGGGGCACGGTGGCGCTGGCACTGCTGGCGCACATGGGGCTGAGCTGGTTGCTGCTGCTGTGGGCCGGCGAGCAGAAGCTCGTCGGCCTGGACGCGTTTCCGTACTACTACATGACCACTGCCACCACCATCGGCTACGGCGACCTGTCGCCGGGCTCGGTGACCGGGCGCTATATCGCCGCGTTCGTGTTGATGCCGGGCGCGGTGGCGTTGTTCGCCACGGTGCTGGCCAAGACCAGCGGGGTGCTCATCACTTTCTGGAGGCGCCACCACATGGGCAAGATGGCCTATGCCGATCTGCGCGGGCACACCATTCTGATCGGCTGGCAGGGCGCTGCCTCCACGCGCCTGCTGGAATTGCTGCTGTCCGATACCGCCACCGATGACGAAGGCGTGGTGCTGATTGCCGAGGGCGTGGCGGAAAATCCGATGCCCGACCACATGCGCTTCATCGTCGCCGAGTCGTACACGCATACCGAGGTGTACCTGCGGGCCGGCATTGCCGGCGCGGCGCGGGTGATCGTCAACCCGCCCTCCGACGACCAGACCCTGGCGGCGGTGTTCGCGTTGATGGCGCATGCGCCGGCCGCGCATATCGTGGCGCACTTCGATTCGGCCAGCGCGGCGCGATTGGTCAACTGCCATTACCCAGCCATCGAGTGCACGCGTCCGATGACCGCCGAGATCCTGGCACGTGCGGCGCAGGATCCGGGCAGTGCGGCGATCACCGCCGAGCTGCTGTCGGTAGACGATGGCCCCACCCAGTTCAGTCTTGCAGTGCCTGCGAGTGTGCAACCACTGGATTACAGCCGGCTTGCTGCCGATTTCGGCCAGCGTGGCGCATTGCTGCTGGGCCTGCGCGCGCCCGACGGCGCGTTGCGCTTGAACCCGCCAGCACGTACCGCCGTCGCCGCAGGTGCCATGCTGTATTACCTGGCCGAGCAGCGCGTGCCGGCGCACGCCATCGCCTGGCAGGCCCTGCGCAGCGAGGCCGCTTCCCTTCCCCCATCGCCACAAGGTGTCTGACGATGAGTTTTTTCAGCAAGTTGTTCGGTCAACCGCAACCGCCGCCGCTGCCCACGTCCGGGAGTGGCGCGATCGGTCACACGCTGCCGCTGGGGCTGCGTGTCGGTGGCCAGGTGGAGATCGACACCACCCTGTACCGCATGGCGCCCGAGGCCATGACCGCCGAGTTGCCGGGCGGGCATCAGGGCATTCCCTGCTACGGTCACGTCAATCTGGGCGATGGCTATGCGCTGCATCGGTTCTATCTGGACGACGATGCGTTCCTGCAGGTCACCACCGTGGGGGGGGATCTGGAAGCGATGAAGGCCTTCGTGTATTGCGAGACGGTGAACCCGCCCAGCAAGCAGGCGTTTCAGGAGTTCGTCATGCAGCACCCGCATCTGGGTGCGGCGCAGATCGAGTACGCCGGCAAACACTGGCAGCGCGCAACGCAATCCACCGATGACGCGTCACGGATTCCGCCGATCGCCTACGACGAAGTGTTGTACCGCTACCAGCCGCCGCGCCGCGATGGCGATCTGACCCATTACGCCATGCTCTACAGCCGCGATGTGCCGGAGTTGCAGCGCGAAGAATTCCTGCTGGTGACCGGCGAAGATTCCGGCCCCAACGAATTCTGCGTCACCTATGCGGTCGGTATCGATGTCACCGTCGCCGATCTGGATATCACCTGAGCGCACGCGCGCGTCTTCCACCCACCTTGGTCCTGTCATGAACCCGATCAATCTGCAGAGTTTTCTCGCGTTTCTTTCCTATTTCGGTACCGGCCTGGGGGTGTTGATCGTCTCGGTGGTGCTGGTGACCCTGGTCACCCCGCACAAGGATTTCACCTTGCTGCGGCAGGGCAATGTGGCGGCGGCGACTGCGCTGGCCGGCAACCTGATCGGCGTGGCGCTGCCGCTGCATTCGGCCATCACCCATTCGGTGAGCCTGATCGACGCCCTGATCTGGGGCTTGGTGGCCTGCGGCATCCAGGTGGTGGCCTACCTGCTGGCCAATCTGGTGGCCGGGCGCATCTCGCGGCAGATCACCGACAACATCACCGCCGCCGGTATCTTTTCGGCCGGCGTGTCGATCGCAGTGGGGCTGATCAACGCCGCCGCGATCACGCCGTAACGGAGCGCAGGCATGAAGCGATCACGCAATCTCAAACTCACCTTGATGGCCGCGCTGCCGGCCGCCTTCGTCACCGGCTGCGGCTCGGAGCCGGAGACCGGTGTGGTGCTGCAGTCGGCCTCGGACTGTTACCAGATCAAGCAGGAACAGTCCGATATCCAGCAATGCCTCAAGGCCTACGACGAGGCGGTGGCCAAGCATCAGCAGGCCGCGCCGCGCTTCACCACGCGCTACGAGTGCGATGCGCAATTCGGCAGCTGCACCGCAATCACCAATCCGCAAGGGCAGCAGAGCTGGATCCCGCCGATGGGCGGGTTCCTGCTGGGTTACGCCCTGGGCAATATGAGCGGCGGCGGTTATCGCTATGGCGGCTCGATTCCGCTGTACCGCGATTACCGTAGCGGCGGTTACTACAAGCCCAATGGCGATCTGGCCAGCAACCGCATTGGCACGGTCCGTGGGCGCAGCGGCGCCATCGACATGCCCACGCGCGCCATCACCGTGTCGCGTTCGGGCTTCGGTTCCAGCGCGGCCGCGCGCAGTTCGTTCGGCAGCGGCGGCCGCAGCTCGGGCTTCGGCGGCTGACATGCAACGCATCCTGATCCCCGAACGCGCGGATTGGCGCTCGCAGGCCGAATCGCTGGGCTTCCACTTCCACACCATCGACGGCGAGCCGTATTGGGACGAAAGCGCCTACTACGCGTTTTCGTTGCGTCAGATCGAAGACGACATCGAAGCGCCCACGCAAGAGTTGCACGACATGGCGATGCAACTGGTGGACGAGGTGGTGGGCTCGGAAGCGCTGATGACCCGGTTGGCCATCCCGCCGTTCTACTGGGACTGGATCGCCAGCTCCTGGAAAGCGCGCGACCCGCATCTGTATGGCCGCATGGATCTGGCGTATTCGGGCGATGGCCCGGCCAAGTTGTACGAACTCAATTACGACACCCCGACATCGCTCTACGAATCGGCCTACTTCCAGTGGTTGTGGCTGGAACAACAGATCGCCAGCGGCGCGCTGCCCAAGGGGACCGATCAGTACAACCTGATCCAGGACCTGCTGTGCGAAACCCTGGGCGCGCTGGCCGTGGATGGCGCGATCGGCGCGCAGATGCATTTTGCGGCGGTGCGCGATTCGCTGGAGGACCGCGCCACCGTGCGCTATTTGCGCGACTGTGCGCATCAGGTGGGCATCAGCACCGAGGAAGTGGCCATCGAAGACATCGGCCTGAGTGCCGAAGGCTGGTTCACCGACGAACAGGATCGGGTGATCCATACGCTGTTCAAGCTGTATCCGCTGGAATTCATGATGGAAGAACGCTTCGGGCCGGCATTGATCGCCGACCGGGTGCGCCTGATCGAACCGGCATGGAAATCGGTGTTGAGCAACAAGGGCATCCTGCCGCTGCTATGGGACCGCCATCAGGGCCACCCGAATCTGCTGCCCGCCCGTTTCGCGCAGGCCGGCGAGGCGCCGAGCGCAGGCTGGGTGCGCAAGCCGTTGCTCTCGCGCGAGGGGGCCAACATCGCGCTGGTCACGGCGCAAGGCGAGACCGCGCACACCGATGGTCCGTACGTGGATGGCCCCGCAATTCTGCAGGCGCATCACCCGCTGCCGGTGTTCGACGGGCGCCATGCGCTGGTAGGAAGCTGGGTTGTCGCGGACCGTCCTGCCGGACTGGGCATGCGCGACGACGATGGCCCGATCACCCGCGACACCTCGCGCTTCGTGCCGCACGTCATCACGGATTGACACCCGGCCGAAGGTACATCGCCACCGCGAGGTGGCGGTGTCATGCGTGTGATCCGAGCTTCTTTTGCGTCACACCTAGAAGCGGGTTTGGGACTGGCCAGCGCGTTGTCGGCAGCGGCAACGCCACTGCGCTGGCCCCGCTTGTCGCGCCTGACACATGCGCCAGCGGGGCGCAAGGCCTCGGGCGCATGCAAGGCGACGCATCTTTTCCACACCCCCTGTGGATGGACGTTGCACAAGGCTGTGGACAAGTGTGCGCAGGCCCTGGCCTGCAACGCTGTCAAGATGGGTGGCGAAAAAATGACCAGCCGGTTGCGAGAGGCTTTCGTCCTTCGCGATCACTGCGATCCCGGCAGGATCGGCAAAGTGGTCGGCGCTGGCGTCGTTGCGATGGTCAGGCCGGCATCGAGCGATGCCCGACATGCGGTGAACCTGGAGATCACGTCGGTCGTTCCGACCCGCTAGGCCATGCATGTCATTCGCGTGCTGCCATCGACCAGCCATGTTGCCTCGGCAATCGCGGTGCGGTCACGTCGATGCCCGCGTTCACGCGGACGAAGTCACACCCGCCGCGCCACAAAAAGGCTCGCCACCGCCAGCAACCACGCCAACACGAACACGCTCAGGTAGGCGGCGCGCGTGGCCGATGTCAGCAGCGCAGCGAACAATGCGCCCGCTAACGCCAAGGTGGCCGCCACCGCGATGGCTTCGCTCAGTTGCAAGGCAGAGCTGTTGGCGCCTTGCTGCGCCGGTGGCGACAGCGACAGCAGCACCACCGACAGGCTGGGATACAGCAGGCCCATGCCCAGGCCGGTCAGCGCCCAGCCGGCAATTGCCAACGTCACAGGAATCGCCGGCCACACCGCACCTGAGCTGATCGCAATGCCCAGTGTCATCGACAGCGCGCCGCTCCTGAGCAGGCGAGGGCGCGACCAACCGGCGCGGCTGTGGCCCTGGTACCACGAGCCACCGAACCAGCCCAACGCACCCACGCTCAGTGCCGCGCCGGCCAGCAGCGGCGAAAGTCCGCGTTCGCGCTACAGCAGTAGCGGCAAAAAGGCTTCAAAGCCGAAGAAGGCGGCCGCAGCGATGCCACGCAGCGCGATCACGCTGGGCAACCCGCGCGCAAGCCGCAACGTGCCAGCCGGTAGCAGGCGCCAGGCGCAATACGCGGCGAGCAACAAGGCCGGCAGCATGGCGCCCGGTGCCAGCATGCCGTGCAGTTGGCCGCCCAGATACACGCCAAGCACGCCCACCGCCGCTCCGATAGCCCAGCCCATCGAAGCGGTTGGCGCGTCGGAACTGTCGCGTGTCCAGGTCTGCCCGCGCAGCGCTGGCCACAGCAGTAATCCAGCCGGAATCGCCAACAGTGGCACCGACAAAAATACCCAGCGCCAGCCCAGGTGCTGCACGATCAATCCGCTGATGCCCGGCCCGATCAACGATGGCACCACCCAGCCGCCCGAAAACGCGGCGAACACGCGCGGGCGCAAGACCTCGGGGTACAGCCGCCCGACGATGACGTACAAGGCCACCGAATAGGCGCCGGCCCCCAGGCCCTGCAGCAGGCGCCCGACGATCAACATCGGCATGCTCGGTGCCAGGCCGGCGACCAGCAGGCCGACCACAAAGCACAACAGGCCGGCAGCCAACGCACCGCCAGGACCGCGACGGTCGCTCCAGCGCCCGGCCGCCGTCATCCCAATCACGCTGGTGGCCAGCGCGCCGCCGAACGCCAACGCATACAGCGGCAGCCCGTTCAACTCGCGCGCCACCGTCGGCATGGCGGCGGCAACCGCCAGCGACTCGAACGCATTGAGCGACACCAGCGCCACCATGCCCAGCGTCGCCGCGCGGTAAGGCGCGGCCAGGATGGAGGTGGGCTGCGCTTCGATGGGCAGCGCTGCGGCAGTGATCGGTCTCTCGGTGGGCATCGAACATCCAGGAACCAAACGTGTGTAGAGGCGCGACCGGTACTTGCACCGGTGATGGCCGCGCAGCATCCTGCCTCAACCTAAGTTGAGGTCAAGGCAATGCAACGTGAGTTGTCCGTGGGCGAGGTCGCCAAGCGCAGTGGTGTGGCGGTGTCGGCGCTGCACTTCTACGAGCGCAAAGGCTTGATCAGCAGCCTGCGCACTGCCGGCAACCAGCGCCGTTATGCGCGCGATGTGCTACGGCGGATCGCGGTGATTCGCGTGGCGCAGCGACTGGGCGTGCCGTTGCAGCAGGTGCTCGATGCCTTCTCCGTGTTGCCGGATCAACGCACGCCGACGCGTGCGGAGTGGGCGCGCATGTCGGCGCGCTGGCGGGGCCAGCTGGACGCGCGCATCAACGAACTGCAGGCCTTGCGCGACCAGCTCACCGACTGCATCGGCTGCGGCTGCCTATCGCTGCGTCGCTGCCGCCCGAGCAATCCGGACGATGCCATGGGCCACAGCGGTGACGGGGCATTGCGGTTGGGGGCCTGAGTGGCGGAGTAGGTCGGCCTGGCCAAGCGGTCCATCGCACCGGGCTATGCCAGGGGTTGGTGGACCGGCGCGGAGACGGTCTGCGCGTGTGATGCGTGGCTGGCGCTCCAGCAGAGCAGAGCATCCGTCGGCGCCATGTCCGAGACCTCAGGCAGCCGCAACCGGGACCAATGGCATTCCCGCGCACGTCAAAGTGCGCCGTAGGATGGGAATCCCCTTCCGCCGCAGGATTTCGCATGACCCCCACCGTGCGCCGATCACTCACCGTTGCATTGTCGCTGGCCTGCGTCACCGCGCCGGCGCTTGCCGCTGCCGCGCCAGCCAGCGCCGCCACAGCCGCTACGCCTGCTCCGGCAAGCGTGTTCGATCCGCTGGCCTTATTCGCACCCCTGCAATTGCCCGACGCCCCGAACGCCTACCGCAGCGGCAGCGGTGTGCCCGGCCCGGCGTTCTGGCAGAACCGCGCCGATTACGATCTCAGCGCCAGCATCGACCCGGCGACGCATACGCTCAGCGGCGAGGCCGCCATCACCTATACCAACCACAGCCCCGACACGCTGGACGTGTTGTGGCTGCAACTGGACCAGAACATTTACCGCGTCGATGCGCGCGCTGCCGCCAGCCGGCCGCTCAAGCGCAAAGAGTTCACCGATGGCATGCAGATCGCCAGTGTCGAGATCGATCAAGGCGGGCGCCGCCAGTCAGCGCACTTCATCGTCGACGACACCCGCATGCGGGTGGATCTGCCGCAGCCGTTGGCCGGGCAGGGCAAGGCGCTCACCGTACACATCCGGTACCGCTACACGATTCCCGGCACCTGGGGCGGGCGCACGGCGGTGAGTGCCAGCAAGCAAGGCGAAATCTACGAGATTGCGCAGTGGTACCCGCGCATGGCGGTGTACGACGATCTGCGTGGCTGGGACACGCAACCGTATCTGGGATCGGAGTTCTACCTGGAGTACGGCAATTTCGACTATGCAGTGACCGTGCCGGAGGGCTTTCTGGTCGCCGGCTCCGGTGCGCTGACCAATCCGCAGGACGTGCTCAGTCGCACCGAGCAGCAACGCCTGGAGCAAGCACGCAGCAGCGACCGCACCGTGCTGATCCGCACGCCTGCCGAGGTAACCGCACATGCGGCCAAGCCGGCGGGCAAGGGCACGCAAACCTGGCGCTTCCACATGGACCACACCCGCGACGTCGCATTTGCCGCATCGCCGGCGTTCGTCTGGGATGCGGCGCGCATCAATTTGCCGGGCGGCAAGCACGCGCTTGCGATGTCGGTGTACCCGGTGGAGGGCGTGGGCGCAGACAAGTGGAACCGCTCTACCGAATACGTCAAAGGCGCCATCGAGCATTTTTCGCAGTGGTATCCGTACCCGTGGCCGGCAGCGATCAACCTGGGCGGCTATGGCGCCGGCATGGAATATCCAGGCATCGTCTTCGATGGTTTCGAAGACGGCGGCAAGGACCTGTTCTGGATCACCGCGCACGAAATCGGCCACACCTGGTTCCCGATGATCGTCGGCTCCAACGAGCGCCGGCATGCGTTCATGGATGAAGGTTTCAATACCTTCATCGACGTGTATGCATCGGATGCGTTCAACCAGGGCGAATACGCGCCCAAGCGCGATTCGGAATACGCGCCCAAAGGCGGCAACCCGGTCGACGAAATCCTCCCGCTGCTGGCCGACACCCGTGCGCCGACGTTGATGGACAATGCCGATTCCACCAGCGAGACCTATCGCCATCCGCTGACCTACTTCAAGGGCGCACTGGGCCTGGTGCTGTTGCGCGAGCAGATCCTGGGTCCGGCGCGTTTCGATCCTGCGTTTCGCAAATACATCGCCACCTGGGCCTACAAGCATCCCACGCCGTCGGACTTTTTCCGGCTGATGGAAAGCGAAAGCGGTGAGGACCTGTCCTGGTGGTGGCGCGGCTGGTATCTCAACAATTGGCAGCTGGACATGGGCATCGCCGACGCGCATTACGTCGACCACGACCCGGCCAAGGGGGTGCAAGTCACATTGCGCAGCCGGCAGAAGCTGGTGATGCCGGCGACCCTGCGTGCGGACCTGGCCGATGGCAGCCACCTGGACCGGCGCGTGCCGGTGGAAACCTGGCTACAGACCGCCACGCCCACGCTGACCTTGCCGACCACCCAGAAAGTGCTGCACGTCACCTTGGACCCGGACCATGTGCTGCCAGATGCCGACCGCAGCGACGCGCGCGTAGACGTGACCGGCTGAGCATCGCGCGAGCGAGGGTGCCGACGTGGCCGTAGCGCGGTCGCGTCGGTGGCTGCGTGCGGCAACCGCCGACGAAAACGGGAACAAGCGCCTGCGTTGATCACCGGGCGAGCGCAGCAGTCGCCCGGCATCGATCGGCAGCAGACGACGTGGCTCCTGTGCGATGAGGATGGGTTCGCCCGACGACGACTGACTGCGTATGTCAGCTGCCCAAAGCCGCGCAGTCGATTGAGAAGAAGGTTGGCAGGGATATGTGTAAGAAAACAGCCAAAAGTGAGCTAACCCGCTGTCAGCAAAGGGCATTAACACGAATCCCTGCCGACTCTCAGCATGGTCACACACTGAACTGCTATCTGGCGCGGTACTGAGCAGCCATGTCGGCCATTACGTCTTTCGGATAGCAAAGGGGCGCGTAACCGCCGCCACGGCTATATGCGCTCCTACCGCCACAGCTGCTTCAATTACGCGCTGTGTTATAGGGGCAAGAACAGTTGCCTGTATGATACGCCCAGGGTTCCGTAGACACTCAAGACCCTCGTTGCGCGTAGCGCCGTTCAAACTCTACAGGGGACAGGTCGCCAGTTGAACCATGACGGCGTTGTGGGTTGTAGAACATC